>DATLXW010000110.1:0-15917 GCA_035575415.1 Methyloceanibacter sp.
CAGCCCGCGAACTTGAGCGGCTTCCCTCCCATTTGCGAGAGCTCAAGTCCGAGCCTCCCTACCCGGTAAAAATCGGCCGCGCGCTGATAGATCTGGCCGCGGAGTTCGATCGCCGCCTCGAAGAGCAGGAACACAAACGCCGATGACGCAAAAGATCGCCGTCCGCGAACGGGATGTCTTGGTCGTGGTCGACCTGCAGAACGATTTCTGTCCGGGGGGCGCCTTATCCGTGCCGCACGGAGACGAGGTCATCCCTTTGATCAACCGGCTTGCTCGACGCTTCGTAAACGTCGTGCTCACGCAGGATTGGCATCCGCCGGACCATCTCTCTTTCGCGTCGTCCCATCCCGGCAAGAAGCCCTACGACACCATCATCGTCGAATACGGGCCGCAGATTCTCTGGCCCGACCATTGCATTCGCACCACATACGGGGCGGATTTCCACAAGGATGTCGAAATCCCCCATGCCGGGCTCGTGCTGCGCAAGGGCATCGACCGCAAGATCGATTCCTATTCCACCTTCTATGAGAACGATCGTAAGACCCCGACAGGTCTCGTTGGCTATCTGCGCGATCGCGGATTGACGCGGGTTTTTCTTGCCGGGCTGGCCTTCGATTTTTGCGTCCGCTATTCCGCCGAGGATGCGACTCGTGAAGGCTTCGAGGTCGTCGTCGTCGAAGACGCCTGTCGTGGCATCGATGTGGACGGATCGATGGCGGCCGCACGCGAAAGTCTGAACAAGCTCGGCGTCGTGCGCACGACGGCCGAGGCGTTGACCTGAAAGTGCGCTGCTGTTCGATCTCGGGGACATCGTATTCTTGCCCGCTGCTGCAAGACTAGACGCCTTGAATAGAAAAAGGCGGAACCAGCCGGAGAAAGTCGCCATCCATCGCGACGCAATTGAATGGCTAGCAAATAAGCCTCGCCGTGGCGCTTTAAGCCTAGATCGAGTTCGCTTTACGCCAAGGCAGTTCCGCTGTCGCGATTTACCTTGCAAGGCAAGGGCGCTGCCTGCGCTTGGCATGGCTGCCGATCTATCGTGCTTCCGCGCCGATACCTTTCTGCCGCAACGCGTTGCCGATTTCGTCGAGAACGGCAGGATCGTCGATGGTCGCCGGCATGGTCCAAGGTTCTCCGTCGGCGATCTTCTTCATTGTGCTGCGCAGGACCTTGCCCGAGCGCGTCTTCGGCAACCGGCCGACGGTGATAGCGAGCTTAAACGCCGCCACCGGTCCGATCTTCTCCCGAACCAGGGCGACACATTCCCGCTCGATCTCTTCGGCGGGCCGATTGACGCCCGCCTTGAGCACAATGAAGCCGCACGGGGATTGGCCTTTAACCGCGTCGGTAATGCCAATCACCGCGCATTCGGCGACATCTCTGTGGCCGCTGAGCACTTCTTCCATGGCGCCAGTGGAGAGCCGGTGGCCGGCGACATTGATAATGTCGTCGGTACGGCTCATGACGTAGATGTAGCCATCCTCATCCTTGAAGCCGGCGTCCGCCGTCTTGTAGTAGCCGGGAAACTCGCTGAGATAGGTCTGTTGGAAAAGCTCGTCCTGCCGCCAAAGTGTGGGGAAGCAGCCCGGCGGCAGCGGCAATTTCACCACGATCGAACCCATAGTGTTCGGCGGTAGCTCCTTGCAGGTCTCGTCCACGACATGCAAGTCGTAGCCGGGCATTGCCACGGCCGGCGAACCCGGCTTGACCGGCAATGGTCCAAGGCCGACCGGATTGCCGGCGATCGCCCACCCTGTCTCGGTCTGCCACCAATGGTCGATCACCGGTCTTTTCAGCAATGTCTCCGCCCAGAGGAGGGTGGCCGGATCGGCGCGCTCGCCGGCAAGGAACAGCGTACGAAAATGCTTGAGATCGTATTTCGACAAGAGCGCGCCGTTGGGGTCCTCTTTCTTGATCGCGCGTAGTGCTGTCGGCGCGGTGAAGAGGGCGACGCAACGGTGCTCCTCGATCGCGCGCCAGAAAGCGCCGGCGTCCGGTGTACCGACGGGTTTTCCCTCATAGAGGATCGTCGTGCAGCCGTGGAGCAGCGGCGCATAGACGATGTAGCTGTGACCCACCACCCATCCGACGTCGGAGGCGGCCCAGAACACCTCGCCGGGCTCGACGCCGTAGAGGTTCCGCATCGACCATTTGAGCGCGACCATGTGGCCGCCATTGTCGCGCACTACGCCCTTGGGGCGGCCGGTGGTGCCTGAGGTATAGAGGATGTAGAGCGGATCGGTGGCGGCGACCGGCACGCAATCGTCGATGGATTCTCCGGGCGCGATGGCCTCCTCGCGGGCTTTGGCCCAATCGTGGTCGCGGCCGGCAATCAGCGCCGCTTCCTCCTGCGGACGCTGCAAGATCAGACAGGCTTCGGGCTTGTGCGGGGAAAGACGCAGCGCTTCGTCGAGCAACGGCTTGTACTTGACGATGCGGCCCGGTTCGAGCCCGCAGCTCGCCGACAAAATCGCTTTCGGCTTGGCGTCGTCGATGCGAGTCGCAAGCTCGTTGGCCGCGAAACCGCCAAACACCACCGAATGCACCGCGCCGATGCGCGCGCAGGCGAGCATGCCGATCACCGCCTCGGGCACCATCGGCATATAGAGGACGACGCGGTCGCCCTTCTCCACGCCGAATTTACGGAGCACCGCAGCCAATCGTTTGGTCTCGGTCTGAAGCTCAAGGTAGGTCAGCGTTCGGCGCTGCCCGGCGAGGGGGGAATCGTAGACGATGGCCGGCTGCTCGCCGCGTCCCTGCTTCACGTGCCGGTCGACCGCGTTCCAGCAGGTGTTGCAGACGCCGCCGGCGAACCAGCGGCCATAGATGCCGGATTTTGGATCGAACACTTGCTTCGCCGGCTCGATCCAATCGATGTCCTGAGCGGCTTCTGCCCAAAAACCCTCGGGGTCGCGCCGCCAACGCGCGTAGACCTCATGATAGCGGCTGCTTTCGGTACCCATTGCGTTTCGCTCCCATGATCGTGCTTTAGCCGTCTCCGTTCTCATCGCGGAGATCGGCGGCGGTCTCGCAGGCCCTCGCTTCACCCTTCCAGGGTTTGCGCTTCGCAAGCAAGCGAGGCGATCCCACGACGAACCGGCCTCATGCTATATATCGCTGCTCGAATCGGGTTCCCTGCCGTCCCTCAAGGCTAGCGATTTGTCGGTTGAACCAGCCATGCGACCACCTCTGCGGGCAAGACGCGCGAAATCGGACCGGCAGTCTCAGATTCTCGCCGAGCTGAACCGTACTCCGAGCCTGCGCGTCGCCGATCTGGCTGCGCATCTTGGAGTTTCGACCGAAACCATCCGGCGCGATCTCGACGAACTGACCGAGCAGGGACTGCTCAACCGTACCTATGGCGGCGCGGTGCGGGCTCTTAGCACCGAACCATCGCTGTCGGAGCGCTACGGCCACTTCATCGCCGAACGCGAGCGCATCGCTCGCGCCACACTGCCTCTTATCGACAAGGGGCGCGTGTTCATGATCGGCTCCGGGGCCACGACGATGCATGTCGCGCGGCGCATGGCGGCCGATCTCTCCGGCATTACCGTCATCACCCATTCCTTCGGCGTCGCCACGGCGCTGTCCGTCAATTCCACCATCAAGGTGATCGTGCTGCCTGGCGATTATCTCGCTTCCGAAGGCGCGACCGTCGGCGTACAGACGGTTTCGTTCCTCAACAGCTTCTATGCCGATTTCACCCTTCTCGGCGCCAGCGGCTTGACCGTCGAGGGTCCGACCGACGCTCTCATCGAATCCGGCACGGTCTACGGCGCCATGGGAAAGCGCGCGGCCAAGACGCTCGTCGTGGCCGACCACTCCAAGTTCGGCCGTATCTTCCCGTCCCGTTATCTCTCTTGGCGCGACGTCGATCATCTCATCACCGATGCCGAGCCCGAAGGCGGCCTCATGAGCAGTCTCGAGCGCAACGAAGTGACGGTTACCATCGGTTAGGCCGGCAGATAGGCGAGGAGCTCTTCGGTGCTCATCACGCTGGCATAGATCATGTTGAGGATCTCGAGCTCCCGCTCGTGCAGTTCTTGCGTTCCGGCGGCGCAGGCGTCCTCCACCACGATGACATCGAAGCTCTCGTCGGCAAGGCTGCGCACGGTGGAAGAGACGCACTGATCGGTGAAGATTCCAGCGCAGACCACATGAGTGATGCCGAGATTGGTGAGGATCAGGCGGAGATTGGTGCCGGTCAAGGCGCTGTCGGTGGTCTTGGTCACCACGATTTCGTCGTCGATCGGCGCGATGGCCGCGGGGATCTGCGATGCGTGCTCGTCCTTGGGCAAAAGCAAATCGTTCCAACCCGGCTTTCGCTGACTCAGCGAACGGTCGCGTCCATCCTTGCGCAGACAAGCAATGCGCGCAAAGAGCACATCGAAGCCGCCTGCACGGAAGCGGGCCAGGAGCCGCTGCAGGTTCGGTAGCACGACGGTTCGCATCCGCTCATGAAACGGCGTCCAAGCGAGATAGCGCTTGAGCGCGTCGCCTTGAAGCGTGCCCGGATCGGGCCGGTCGAGATAGGTGTTTTGCACGTCGATGACGAGCAGGGCGACCTTGCCCTTCTCCAGAATCGGATCGGCCGGCTCCGGCGCGCCGTCGTAGTAGAAGGAACGATGGGCCGTCTTCCAGTTCACGCCAGTCTCACGCGGCTGTCTGGCGGCGCCGGAGCAGCGCGATGAGGGCGCCGCCGGCCAACAGTAAAACCGCGGCGGCGAGCGTGCTCATTGTGCCGAGCGCCGGCACCATCGGCGTGTAGCCGGCCACCATCTTCGAATAGAGCCATTTCGGCACCGTCGAGTCGGCTCCCGCCGTATAGAGCGACAGGGAGAAATTGCCCCACGACAGCAGGAAGGCGAAGAGCGCGCCCGACCAGATGCCGGGCCACAATATCGGAAGCGTGACCTCGCGCAGGATGGTCATCCGGCTGGCGCCGAGATCGGCCGCAGCCTCCTCCAGCACGGGATCGAAGCCGTAAACCTGGATCGCGATCACGAGCGTGACGATGGGAATGATCCAGACGAGATGCGCCGCCGCCGCCGTCTGCCAGCTTGTGGTGATGCCGAGCACGTTGAACCACAAGAGTAACGCGAGCCCCAGCACCGGCTGAGGAAAGAAGATCGGCAAGAGGAGCAGCTTCTGATATAGCCGCCGCCCTTTCCAATCGTAGCGCGCAAAGGCGAGCGCGCCGAAGAATGCGATCACGACCGAAATCACGGTGACGATGAACGCGATCAGCAGCGAGTTCTGCACCAGCATCTCGATCTCGATCGAGTCTATGGTCCGCTGCCACCATTCGAAGGAATATTGCCGCACCGGGAAGCTGAAATAGCGCGATTTGGACAGCCCGGCGAGAGCGCCGCAGAGGATCGGCAGGTAAATCACCAGCACGACGAAGCCGGTCCAGGCGGCGAGGAAGATGCGCGTGCGTTTGCTTTCGCCCATGTTCAGCGCCTTCCGAGAATCCGGTCTAAGTCGAGTTTCGACATGACCAGCACCGAGAGCCCGCTCACGATCAGCATCAGCACCACGGCGAGCGCCGAGCCGAGCGGCCAGTTTTGCGAATAAGTGAAGGCGATTTCGATGTCATGCGTGACCGTGATGATGGTCTGGCCGCCGAGAATCTGCGCCTCAGCCACCGCCCCGGCCGCAATCACGAATGTCAGCAGGGCGCCGATGAGGATGCCGGGCATGGCCAGCGGCAGTTCGACTTCGCGCCAGATGGTGAAGCGGCCGGCGCCGAGATCGGAGGCGGCATCGATCAGATCGCGCGGTACCATGGCCAATCCCAGCGTCATCGGAAACAGCATGAAGGGCAGGTAGGTGTAGACCATGCCGAACAGGACGATGCCGGGCGTGTAAAGGACTTCCGGCCCGGCGCTGAAACCGAGCCATTTCAGGCTTCCGTCCAGCACCCCGTTCTTGATGAAGAACAGCACCCAGCCGTAAAGCCGCACATTCTCCGATACGAACAGCGGAAAGACGAAAAGCACGCTGATCAAACCCGCCCATTTGCCGAACACACGGACGAGCCCATACGCGATCGGATAGCAGACCAGCGCCAGCAGCACGACCGTCATCGCCGCAAGGAACAGCGACCAGGCGAACGACGCCCAGACCGTATTGGCGGGGTCGAAGATGGTGGCGAAATTGGCCAGGGTAAACGAGCGGAAGGCTTCGAAACTGCGCGGGGTGGCGAAGGAATAAGCGGCGACGGTGAGCAAGGGGGCGAGAAAGCCGAGCAGGAACACTGCAAGCACAGGCATGGCGCAGCGAAATCCGGCCGGAAGCGCAAATCGGCGCTTGTCCTCTTCGTGCTCCAGCGTTATCGCCGCCGATGCAATCTCGGCCATGTCCGTGCCTTCCCTCCTCAGCCTTCCACGACAATGGCGTCGCGGGCATCCCACCCCACGATCACCGGCTGGTCGAGCCCGCCCGTCCAGGCGTTCGCCCGCGACAGCTCGACGAGCAGGGTGCGATCGCCGGAGCGCACCTCGTACTGGATGCGCGATCCGAGCGCATATTCGTTGTAGACCGTGCCCCTGATGGCGTTATTCGCTTGCGAGGGCTTGTCGATGAAACGCAGGAACTCCGGACGCACCACGACCGCCGCTGTGGTCGCGCCGGCAAGCGCCTGCGGAGGCGTGATCTTGACGCGGCTGCCATCGCCCTCCAAAACCCATCCGCCGTTTGCATCCTTCTTCACTCCGAAGACATTCACGTCGCCGATGAACTCCGCCACGAAGCGGTTGGCCGGACGTGAATAAATCTCATCGGGCGTTCCCACCTGCACGAAGCGTCCGGCGCGCATTACCGCGATTCTGTCCGACATCAGCATCGCCTCTTCCAGCGAATGCGTGATGTAGACGAACGTCTTGCCGGTGGCGCGATGGAGGTCCTTGAGTTCCTTCTCCATCGCTTTCTTGAGCTTATAGTCGAGCGCTGAGAGCGGTTCGTCGAAGAACAAAATCTCCGGGTCGTAGGCGAAGGCGCGCGCCAGCGCCACGCGCTGTCTCTCTCCCCCGGAGCAGGTCATCACGCTCTTGGCGTAATAACTCTCGGGAAGCCGCATCAGTCGCAGCAGTTCGAGCGCGCGCTTCTTCCGTTCCGCCCGCGGCACTTTTTTCACCTTGAGCGGAAACTCGATGTTCTCTCCGACCGTCTTGTGCGGAAAAAGAGCCAGCGACTGAAACACCAGGCAGGTCGGCCGCCTGTTTGCCGGCACGTCGTTGATGAGCGTGCCGCGCAAGGTGATATTGCCTGCGGTTGGCCGTTCCATGCCGGCAAGCATGCGCAACAGCGTCGTCTTGCCGGAGCCGGAAGGGCCGACGATGGTGAGGAATTCGCCGCTATAGATGTCGAGATTGATATCTTCGACCGCGGTGAAGCCGGCGAAAGTTTTGCGTATCCCGACCAACTGAAGCAGGGGCTGGGCGGCCGCCGTTTCCGGAACCGGCATTTCGACGCGAGCGAGATTCATCGCAAATCCCCCACCAAGGCCTGCGACGCCGCCGCTCAGCTGCGCATCCGCTTCGCCGCGGTCATGAGATCGAGCGCCTTGTTGTAGTCGGGCACGATATCGTATTCCGCGCAGCGGGACATCTCCTCCTCGAGAGTGTCCCACTGGATGGCCTCCAGCTCGTCCTTGGTGAACAGGGCGAAGCATTCGGGATTGCCCATTTGCGTCACCGGATTGTAGGTGCCTTCGGCGAAGGCGACGGTATGGGCGACCTCGGGAGCCTGCACGTAACGCAGGAATTCGAGCGCGAGCGGCGAAAGATCGGGATTGTTGACGGTGGAGGTAATCTCGATCCAGGCCACGCCGCCTTTGCCGTCGATCGGACCCTTGAGCGGCGTAATCGAGCGCATTTGCGGATAGCCGTCGGCCCGGGCCGGAGATACCGAGTAAACGCCGCCGGTCAGGTAGAGGTCGATCTCGCCCGAGATCAGGCCCTGGTTCAGCGAGGCCATGTCGCCGACCATTTTGGCGCCTTTGAAGACCTTGATGGCGGTTTCCTTAAACGTGTTCAATTCCTCTTCGGAGTGCTCCTTGAACGGGTTGATCCCCGCCACGAGGAAAATATCGAACACGTTCCAGTCATCGGATTCCTGAACGCCATAGCGGCCCGCAAGCTTGGGATCGTTGAACAAATTCCAGCCTTGTTCCTCGGCGGTCTTGCGGTCGATCTTATCGGTGTTGACCACGAAACTATAAGGGCCGAAGCGTTGCGCCATGCCGAGCAATTCCTTGCCGTCATCGCTCATCGCCCATTTGTAGGGCGGCTTGAACGCGGGCAGCATCTTGTCGAAATAGGGTTCGAATTCCTCGCGCGGCAGCGGCTTGATCAGCTTGGCCGGCCACATTACTTTGCGCGCCCAGGGATTGTTGACGTTGATCAGATCCCAAATATTGGTCTCGCCGGCCCGCAGCCGGTTGATCATGGTGGGGTCGTTGGTCAGGCTTTCGGCCTTTACCGTCGCGCCTTCCTTCTTGCGGAAGGGATCGAGAACCTGGGCCGAATTGTAGCCCTCCCAACAGAGAATGTTCAGTTCCTTGTCGCGCGCGGCGAAGGCTTTGCCGGCCTTGCCGAGCGGGGTGCCAAGCGCCACGGCGCCAGCCCCCATCATTTGCATCAGCGTGCGTCGCGAGATCGTCTTCATGGCATATTCCCCCTTTCCGTTCGCCCAAGTCGATGGCCGCTACGAGCCCAAGCTTGTTGGAACTCTGAACTTCGAATGTTGGGTTTACAACATTTTTTTTCCGCTGCATTGTTTTGCTCGCATTGCGGCGGCCCGGCCGGCGCGGCCCCCTGAGCCATATGCTTAGACTGTGCCAGGGGGAAGTCCTTGGAGGATCAAAGTCTTAGGTTTTTTCGTGCTTTCCGCATAGGCGGAGAAGTGCGGCAGGGTGCCGATTTTGTGATCAGAAAGGCCCGGAATCCGGCGCCGGAGGCGCCGCGAGCTCAGTCAATCGAGGTGCAAAATGTTGAAGTCGCTACAAGGCAAAACCGTCATTGTCACCGGCGCCAGCAAGGGGATCGGGCGCGGCATCGCCAAGCGTTTCGGGCAGGCCGGACTTAACGTTCTCGTGGTTTCCCGCCAACTCGACGAAGCCAACAAGGTGGCCGCCGAGATCGGGGCCAATGCCTCGGCCTTCGCCGCCGATGTCAGCGAAGCCGAACCTTGCCGCGCCATGGCCGCTGCCGCGCTCGAACGCTACGGCAGCATCGACATTCTCTGCGCCAATGCCGGCATCTTTCCTGCTGCGAAACTCAGCGAAATGACCGCCGCCGACTTCGACAAGGTGATCGGTGTCAATCTCAAAGGCACCTTCCTTGCCGTCTCGGCCGTGCTTCCGGCCATGAAGGCGCAAAAGAAGGGACGCATCGTCATAACGTCCTCGATCACCGGCCCGATCACCGGCTATCCCGGCTGGGCGCATTACGGCGCAAGCAAGGCCGGCCAACTCGGCTTCATGCGCACGGCAGCCATCGAGCTTGCCCCCTTCAACATCACAGTCAATGCCGTGTTGCCCGGCAACATCCTGACCGAAGGACTCGAAGGTTTGGGCGAGGATTATCTCGCCTCTATGGCGGCTTGCATCCCGATGAAGCGGCTCGGCACGGTTGAGGATATCGCCAACGCAGCGCTCTATCTTGCCTCCGAGGAGGCTGGCTATGTGACGGGCCAGACCCTCGTCGTCGATGGAGGGCAAGTGCTTCCGGAATCGCCCGCGGCGTTGGAACAGATGGGCAGTTGAATGCGGGGCTTCTAGGGCGAACGCACAAACTCAACGTTGGCTCAGCACGGCCTCGAGCGTGCCCAAGAAGAGATCGGCGTGTTCGCGGCTGAAGCAAAGCGGCGGTCGCACCTTCAGCACATTGCCATAGGCGCCGGCTGCGCCGATCAAGACGCCGCGCTCCTTGAGCGCGTTGATTGCGTAGCTGGCGGCCGCGGGATCGGGATCGGTGGTACCGGGCACACTGAACTCGATACCGATGAAGAGGCCGGCGCTCCGCACATCGCCGACGCTCGGATGTCGAGATGCGATCTCCTGAAGTCCCGAGCGTAGATAGGCGCCGGTGCGGCTCGCATTGGCGATCAGGCCCTCGTCCTCGATCACGTCGAGTACGGCGAGCCCCGCCGCCGCGGCCACCGGATTGCCGCCGAAGGTGTTGAAATAGCCGGTGGTTTCGCACAGCGCCTGCAAGATTTCGGGGCGCGTGACCACCCCCGCCACCGGGAAGCCGTTGCCCATCGGCTTGCCCAGCGTGACGATGTCCGGCTCGACATGATGGCGCTGGAAGCCCCACATGCCGGCACCGGTCCTGCCGAAGCCCGGCTGCACCTCGTCGGAGATGAAGAGGCCGCCGGCCCGATGCACGACATCGACCGCCTGCTGCAGGAAGCCCGCCGGATCGGCAAAGATGCCGTCGCTGGAAAAGATGGAATCGATCAGCAAAGCGGCGAATTTCACTCCGCTCCGCTTCAAGTCGGCGATGGCTTCCGCCACGTCGGCGGCGAAGCGGGCGCCGACATCGTTGGTCGGGTGCCGGTAGACGTCGGGGGCCGGCACGGTGCGCACATGCGGCGGAACTTTGCGCGTCTTGAACGAGGAAGGCGAGACTTCCGTCACCGCCTCTGTGTTGCCGTGATAAGCGGTCTCGGTGACGATCAAGCCGGACCCGCCGGTAAAGCTCTTGGCGAGTCGGAGAGCAAAGTCGTTGCTCTCGCTTCCGGTGCAGGTAAAGACGATATTGCTCAACCTCGCCGGGAAGGTGGCAAGCAGGCGTTCCGCGTAGTCGTGAATATTGTCGAAGAGATAGCGTGTGTTGGTGTTGAGCGTCGCCGCCTGTTTGGCGATCGCCTCCACCACGCGCGGGTGACAGTGTCCGACTGAAGCGACATTGTTGTAGACGTCGAGATAGCGTTTGCCATCGGCGTCGAACATCCACACGCCCTCGGCGCGGACCATGCGGATCGGGCGCTCGTAGACGAGAACGGAAGAAGCGCCGAAGGTCGCCTGCCGCCGCGCGATCAGCGATTTGAGCTCGGGTTTCAAGCCCTTGGTGCGGCGCGCATCGAATCGATTGAGCGCCAAAATCTGCTTGGTATTGGCCATAGTCCTAGGCGGTCAGCCGCCCTTGCTCAGAAAAGCCTCGGCGAGTTCGATCGTGCCTTGCGTATAGGGCTCGCCCATCGCCTGCGCGGTCGGGGTTTCCGCGTGCGAGGCGATCCACGCGGTCAATTGCATGCGGCGCAGCATCACAAACATCGGCAATGCGGCCTCGTCCTCCTTTGAGAGCGGCGAGACGTTGCGATAGCCCTCCACCCAAGCCGCCATCAGATCCGCAAGATAAGGCTCCTTCTCGATGAAACTGACCGCGGCGGCGAAGTCGTAGGCGAACCAGCTCAGCCCGCAATCGTCGAAGTCGATGACGCCAAGACGGTTGCCGTCGACCAGAAGATTGGCAAGACGCATGTCGCAGTGGATGAGTCCGAAGCGGTCGGGCCCCATGCCATAGGCGCGCGTTCTCTCATCAAGTCGCTTGGCCGCCCGCTCGAGAATGGCGCGTCCCTCCGGTGCGAGCCCAAGTCCTTGGCGCCAATCGCCCCAATAAGCGCGCTCGCCGATAATGGTGTCGAAGGTCCAGATCTTGCGGGCGAAGCCGGCTGGCCGCGTCCAGCCCCGGCTGTGCTGATGCAGCCGCGCATTGATTTCGCCGAGCCGGCCGTACCATTTCACCAGGTCGTCGCCGGAGTTCGGCTCTTTTCCCGACATGAACTCAAAGGCGACCACGTGACGGCGGCTGTCGCCATCCGCAAAGGAGCAAAGCAGCGTCCCGTCGAGCGCCGGAAGGGGGCGGGGCGTTTCTACCACGCCCTCCTCCCTAAGCGCGGTAATCCAAGCAAGCTCGGACCGGATTTCCTCCTCGGTATGGTAGTTCGGACGATGGACCCGCAGCACCAAGCGGCGCCCGTTGGCTTCGTCTTCGACCAGATAGGTCGCGTTTTCGGAGACTGTCAGCAGCGAGACCGGCGCCGTCTCCGTGAGCCCCCATCTCGGCAGAGTGGCTCTTAATCCCGCCTCGAGTCGTTGGAGAAACGCGTCTTGGTAAAGCATCGCCATTGCCTTTTGTCAGGAAGGGGCGGAGGTTGGGACATGCCACAATCTTATGTTGGAATCGCAACATAAAGCTTGGGCGCAGATTTGCCAAGACCGGGGGCCGCGACGGCGTTCTTGGCCGTGTCGCGCCGGCGAGGAGCGGCGCACTTCTAAGATGGCGGCGTAGGTGAGTCCGCATCTTCAATGACGATGGAGACGCGCGCGGGACGTCTGCCGTGAAATGGGGAACTGGTCGTGTGTGCCTGGAGGGTGCCCCATAAGCGAATGGTCGAGTTTGCAATGCCAGAACCTGCCCAACCAGGTTGCCGGATGATCAACAATTCGGCCAGTTCTGCCGGGTTGAAATATGGTCCGCCGGTGCCAATTTGTGAGCCGATCGATTGCCCGGTCCAATGCTTTCATGGGAGTTTCAGGAGTTTCGAAGGTGACAACGCGGCCTCTCGTCGGGGTGATGTGCTGCACGCGTCTGCCTGAAGACCCGGTTCAGGCCGTCGCCGAGCGCTATTTGCGCGTGGCGCCCTTCATCGACGCCGACGTCGTCCTCATCCCCTCGATGAGCGACATCATCGATCTTCATTCTCTCGCTAAGCGCCTGGACGGCGTTTTGCTGACCGGAAGCCCGTCCAATATCGCGCCGCGCCTTTATCGCGTCGCGGACCCCGGAACCGGACCTTTCGATCCAGCCCGCGATATGACGGCGTTGCGCCTGATCGAAGAAGCGGTGACGCAAGACCGGCCGGTGTTTGGCATTTGTCGCGGTTTTCAGGAGATCGCGGTGGCTTACGGCGCGACGCTGCGGCGCGACCTCGGCGAGGCGGACCGGGAGCAGATCCACCATACGCCGCCGGGTCTGCCGCTGGAGGAGGTGTTTTCCCTGAAGCATCCCGTGACCCTAACGCCCGGCGGCATTCTGGAACGCTTGCTCGGCGCGCCGTCCATCGTTGTCGTCTCCGCGCATTTCCAGGGGATCGCCGAGCTCGGCACCGAGCTTGCCGTGGAGGCCACCAGCACCGACGGCATTGTCGAAGCCATCCGGCCGGCAAGCGGCGAGCGCGTGCTCGCGGTGCAATGGCATCCGGAATGGCGCGTGCAGGACAATCCCGATTCGCAGAAGCTGTTTGCCTGGTTCGGGATGGTGCTCCGCGGCGCCGGACTGGAGGAAGCGGCGGCCGGCATCGCCGCCCGCACGCGCGGGGACCGCGACCGCGCATCGGCGTAAGACGGCGAGGCTGGCTGGCCAGCAGCATCGGCCATCGGCTGTTGAGCGCCACAGCGGCGGCCCGTCTCAAGTTGCGGCATCGATCGCGAGGAGGACAAAAAGGCGAGCGGTCTGGCCCCGGTCTGAGTCATACTTTGCGGCATGCGGGCCGCATCGCAAAAACCGGCAGGGCGGTCGGGCAAGCGCGCGCGGTGCGGCAAAAAGCCGGCGCCGCGGCGGCGCGCAAGCCTCCGCCGGCCGCTCCTCGTCATCGATGGCGATTCCTTCGCGCATCGCGCCTATCACGCGCTGCCGAAGACGATTCTCCGGCGCGACGGCCGTCAGGCGGGAGCCATTCTCGGCTTCGCCAATATGCTGCTGCGCCTCTATCGCCAGGAACGGCCGCGCGCCGTGCTCGTTGCTTGGGATACGCTGGACGCGCCGACCTACCGCCACGAGCGATTTCCCGCCTATCAAAGCGGACGCGATTTCGACGAGGCCTTGATCGAGCAGCTTGCGGCCTTGCGTGAATTTGTGGCCGCCTGCGGTTTCCAAAATGCCGAAGCGCCAGGCTACGAGGCCGACGATTTTCTCGCTTCCGCCGCCGCGAAAGAGGAAAAGCGCGGAGGCACAGTGCTGATCGCCAGCGGCGACCGCGACAGCTTTCAGCTCGCTTCCGGTCGCACCACGATCCTCTATCCGGTCCGCGCCGGCGAGATGGCGCGGATCGGTCCGGCCGAAGTCCGCGCCCGTTACCGCGTGGATCCAAAACAAGTGCCCGACTTCATTGCCTTGCGTGGCGACCCTTCCGACAAGGTGCCGGGTGCGCCCGGCGTCGGAGCGGCTGGCGCCGCGATGCTGCTAGAACGCTATGGCAGTCTGGAAGCGGCGCTGAAAGCGGGACGTTTTTCCGCACATGCCGAAAATTTGCGCCTCTACCGCGACATCGCCAGCATGAACAAGAAGGCGCCGCTGCCGCACTTACGCGACCAGAAGCCGACCTGGGGCAGGGCGGCCGCGCTCGCGCGTGAGTGGGGCTTGAATCAACTCGCCAGTAGGCTTGAAGATTTGGCGACGCAGCAGAGTGGGGGCTAAATCGATCCTGCACAGCGGCGGAAGGGCTGCGTATTGGGACAAATGAGGGAGGCCAGGCCGACCAATTCCTCACCGGCGTCGGGAAGGTGATCTTCGGCCTCGGCTATCAATTATCAATATTGAGGGCAATAGCGAGGGCGGTCCGGGTGGGACGGCCCTGGCCGGGCGGACTTGCCCCTTCCCGCCGTTCCTTTGATCCTTGTCAAAGTCTTCTGCCGCAGGCGTGCCCAAGCTGCGCCCCGAAAAGGGGTGGGACATGGCAGAACGCTTGAACCGCGAAGAGTGGAGAGCTTTTTCCGATTTTTGGGCGCTGACCGCCTCCGGCGCGCTGACGCTTGTCGGATTGATTTTGGCCTTGGCGGGGCGCGACCCTGCCATGAGGTTTCACGGCTGCCTGTTGATAGGCGCTGCGGGCCTGTCGTTTCTCTACATCCTGACTCAAGTTGTGGAGCAGGGCGAGCAGCACGCTGAGACGGGCTACGCCGACGGCGTCGTGCGGGCAGGGGTGATCGCCACGATTATCTGGGGGTTGGTCGGATTTCTGGTCGGCGATCTGATCGCTTGGCAGCTTGCTTTCCCCGCACTCAATTTTGATCTCGCCTGGACCAATTTCGGCCGGCTCAGGCCGGTGCACACTTCGGCCGTCATCTTCGCCTTCGGCGGCAACGCCCTGATTGCGACCTCCTTCTATGTCGTGCAGCGTACGAGCCGCGCGCGGCTCGCCGGCCGCTGGTCGCCCTGGTTCGTGTTTTGGGGCTACCAGCTCTTCATCGTGCTCGCCGCAAGCGGTTACGTGCTCGGCGTCACCCAATCCAAGGAATATGCCGAGCCTGAATGGTACATCGATCTTTGGCTCACGGCCGTATGGGTCGTCTACTTTCTCGTCTTCGTCGGCACGCTCGCCAAAAGGCGCGAACCGCATATCTACGTGGCGAACTGGTTCTATCTCGCCTTTATCGTCACCATCGCCATGCTGCACATCGTCAACAACCTGGCGGTGCCCGTCTCGCTACTCTCCTCGAAAAGCTACATCGCCTTCTCCGGCGTGCAAGACGCGATGACACAGTGGTGGTACGGCCACAATGCCGTCGGCTTCTTCCTGACCGCCGGCTTTCTCGGCATGATGTATTACTTCGTGCCAAAGCGCGCGGAGCGGCCGGTCTATTCCTACCGCCTCTCTATCGTGCATTTCTGGTCGCTGATCTTCCTCTATATCTGGGCGGGCCCGCATCATCTGCATTACACGGCGCTGCCCGACTGGGCCCAGACGCTCGGCATGACCTTCTCGATCATGCTGTGGATGCCGTCCTGGGGCGGCATGATCAATGGGCTCATGACCTTGTCCGGCGCCTGGGACAAGCTGAGGACCGATCCCGTCATTCGTATGCTCGCCGTCGCCGTCGCCTTCTACGGCATGTCGACCTTCGAAGGCCCGCTGATGAGCATCAAGTCGGTCAACGCGCTGTCGCACTACACCGACTGGACGAT
>DATLXW010000111.1:0-8454 GCA_035575415.1 Methyloceanibacter sp.
GTCGCCGTGCTCGGATCGGTGCTCGACCGCAAACTCGTCGCGCGCACAATTCAGGAACTCGGCGTGGAAGTGATCTACCACGCCGCCGCCTATAAGCACGTTCCCATCGTGGAAGCGAACCCCTTCGCCGGCTTGCAAAACAACACCTTCGGCACGCTCGTCCTCGCCGAGACGGCGAAAGAGCTTAATGTGGAACGCTTCGTGCTCGTGTCGAGCGACAAGGCGGTGCGCCCCACCAATGTCATGGGGGCAAGCAAACGCCTCGCCGAGCAGATCCTGCAGGCGCTGGCGAACGAACGCGGGACATCCACGATCTTCACTATGGTGCGCTTCGGCAATGTGCTCGATTCCTCGGGCTCGGTGGTCCGGCTGTTCAAGAATCAGATCAAGCGCGGGGGACCGGTTACCGTCACCCATCCGGAAGTGATCCGCTATTTCATGTCGATCCCGGAGGCGGCGCAGCTCGTCATTCAGGCCGGCGCCATGGCGACCGGCGGCGAGGTGTTCGTGCTGGAGATGGGGACACCGGTGAAGATCGACGACCTCGCCCGCACGATGATCCGCCTTTCTGGGCGTGAGGTGCGCGACGAAGCCCATCCGGACGGGGATATCGCCATCGAATATATCGGGCTTCGGCCGGGCGAGAAGCTGTATGAGGAGCTTCTGATCGGCGAGAACACGACCGGTACAAGCCATCCCCGCATCTTCAAGAACAACGAACCGGTCGTTCCTTTCGACGACCTTGCCGCAGTGCTCGAACGCCTCGAGGAGGCCATTCACCGGCTTGACGAGGCCGAGGTGCAGGAGGTGCTGCGCACCACGGTCGAAGGCTACGCGCCGGCCGTTGGCGTGCAACCGGCGGCGGGCAAGAGCGAGTGGCAGCCCGCTTCGCGCACTTTGCATTAGAGAATGGTCGCGGCGCAGCCCGGGCTATGGGCCATTGTTCTTGCGGCCGGCTGCGCCGGCCTATCGGCACTTTTGATCCACCTCATCCGGCCGCTGCTCTTGCGCCATCTTCTCGCGCATCCGAACGCCCGCTCTTCGCACCGCGTGCCGACCCCCCAAGGCGCGGGTCTCGCGGTCATGGCCTCGGTGTTGGCCGGGTGCGGGCTCGGCATTTTCCTTTGGGCGCAAGGGGCCGAGCCGCGACTCTATGGCGTACTCGCGGCGGCGGCGTGGCTCACACTGCTTGGCGCTCTCGACGACGCTTACACGCTGTCGGTCTGGTCCAGGCTCACCGGCCAAATGTTGGCGGCTATCGTTGTGGCCGGCACGCTCCCCCCCGGGTTCCGCCTCCTTCCCGATCTCATGCCGGCAGGCGTCGAGACCGCGCTGCTCGTGCTCGGCATCGTCTGGTTCGTCAATGCCGTCAATTTCCTCGACGGACTCGACTGGATGACACTGGCGCAGGTGGTGCCAGTCACGCTTGCCGTCGCGCTCCTGCATGTGCTCGGCGGCGTACCGGCCACGGTCGCGCTGCTCGCGCTCGCGCTTCTCGGCGCGGTTCTCGGCTTTGCCTTCTTCAACAAGCACCCGGCGAGCATTTTTCTCGGCGATGCGGGCAGCCTGCCGATCGGGCTCTGCCTCGCCTTTTTTCTGATCTTCGTGGCGAAGGCCAATCTCGCCGCGGCGATTCTGCTTTCTCTCTATACCCTCTCCGACGCGACCCTGACGCTCTTGCGCAGGCTGCTCGCTGGCGAGCGAATCTTCTCCGCGCATCGGACGCATTTCTACCAGCGCGCGGTCGCGGCGGGCTTGAGCGTGCCGCAGGTCACGGCGCGCATTTTCTTGCTCGGATTTCTGCTTGCCGCACTTGCCGTCGCCGCTTTCGTCGCCAACTCGCCGGCAACCGATTTCTTGTTTTTACTGCTCGGCGCAGTTGTAACGGGTTGTGCGCTGTTTGCGCTCGCCAAAGGGCGATGAGATGAAAGGACTTGTGCTCGTTACCGGCGCGTCCGGCTTCATCGGCAGGCGGCTCACCGTGGCTCTGGCGAAAGAGGGCTGGCGCGTCAGAGCCGCCGCGCGCGATCCTGGCGCCCTACCCGCGGGAAGCGGAATCGAACGTGTCCTCCTGCCCGACCTCGCGCGAGCGGCCGACTGGGGCGGCCTCCTCGATGGGATCAGCCATGTCGTGCATCTCGCCGGCATTGCGCATGCGCCGGGCCAGCTCCCGGATCAGGCCTATGCCCGCATCAATGCGCAGGCTGCGGGCGAATTGGCGGAAGCCGCGCGTGGCAAGGTCGAGCGCTTGGTGTTCATTTCTTCGATCAGGGCGCAGGCTGGCTTGTCAGCCGAACGGCCCATCACCGAGAAAGACCCGCCGGCGCCAACCGACGCCTACGGCAAAGCGAAGCTCGAGGCGGAACGGCTGATCGCCGCGAGCGGGGTCGAATATACCGTGCTTCGCCCGGCCGTCGTCTACGGCAGAGGGGTGAAAGGCAATATCGCGGCGCTGGCGACGCTCGCCAAGACGCCGCTGCCGCTTCCTTTCGCCGGGCTAGTCAATAAACGCTCGCTGCTCGCGCTCGACAATCTCACCGCGGCGATCTCGCTTGCGCTTGTTTCGGAACAGGCGGCGGGCGAGACATTCCTCGTCGCCGACAGGGAGCCGATCAGTGTCGCCGACCTGGTCGCCGCCATGCGCGAGGGGCTTGGCCGCGCCCCTCACCTTGTCAACCTGCCGCTCGGAGGCGTGAAGCGCATCTTGAAGACCTTCGGCCGCGAAGCCGACTTCGAGCGCATCGCCGGAAACTTCGTCATCGATGTGTCGAAACTGTTAGCCATCGGGTGGCAACCGAAAATCGAGACGCGCGCCGGCATCGCCAGGATGATGCGCTCGGAAAACGGCACCACGCCCTAGGAGGCGATCAGCGAATCGTAGAGGGCGACGGTCTGCCGCCCGATCGCCTCAGCGGAGAATTCGCGCTCGACGAGGGCCCGCGCGTTGGCGCCGAAGCGCTTCCGCATCTTTGCGTCGCTCGCCATCTTGGCCATGGCCTCCGCCAAGGCGGCTGGGTCGTCGGGCGGAACGGTGAGCGCGGTTTCCCCGTTAATCGCGATTTCGCGCGAGCCGGGGACATCGGTCGCCACCATCGCCCGGCCGCAGGCCGCAGCTTCGAGCAGGCTCATCGGCAAACCTTCGCCGCCGCGTGAGGCGAGGACGGCGAAATGCGCCTGCGCCCAAACGTCCCTGATATCGGCGACATGGCCGAGCCAGTGGATGCCGTAGAGGCTGGCAAATTCCCGCAATTGCTCCGGCGCGAGGGAGCCCGGGTTCTCGCGGTCGCAATCGCCCGCGAGCAATAAGCGTAGAGGAACGCCTCGCTTACCGAGAAGCGAGAAGGCTTCGATCAGCGTTGTCACGCCTTTGAGTTTGAGCATACGCCCGACATAGGCGCAGGTGATGGGGGGAGCGGGTTCGGGAAGCGGAACGAGCCGGCCCGTATCGACACCGGAGCCCGGGATGAGAACGATATTCTCTTGCGGCACTCCGAGCGTGAGGAAGAAGTTTCGATCGTCGGGATTCTGAACGACGGTTATGGCTCGTTTTCGCCGCAAGAGGCGGGAGAGAGCCAAGCCTACAACGCGGCGCGTCAAACCGTTTTCGTCCGGCTCCGCGAATAATGTCCCAAGCCCGGTAACGCTGTTGACAACGGCGCATTCGGAGAAGCCGAGGCTGGCGACGCTGCCCAAGAGGACGGGCTTCAAGGCGACATTGTGCAGAAGCCCGGGCTCGACCGCGCGCATTAGACGCCGCAACTCGACAACGGCTGAGAGGCTGTCTAACGGGGAGAGACTGCCCCGGCTCCAGGATAAGCCGTGCGGCACGAAGCCCTCCGCCTCGATCGCCGCTTTGCCGTTCTTCAGCCGCGACGCGACATGGACTTCGTAGCCAGCTCGCTTGGCGGCGCGCGCCATCGGCAGGCGATGGGAGAGGAAATACCAGTCCTCGGTCACAACATAGAGGATGCGGCGGGCCATTGGGCAGGCCTTGTAGCAGCGCCAGCGTCCGGGGAATAGAGCGGGGAAATCGCGCGCGCTCCTCAATCTTGCCGCCTTTGCGGTCTTTTGCTTTGAGCGAATACGGTGTATCTTTTCGCGACGAAAAGCGGCTTTTGGGGGAACTACCATGCAACGTCTCGGTCTTGTCGCGGTCCTGTGCGCTTTGGCGAGCTTCGCCGCGGCACCTGCCAGCGCCTTCGACATTCAGGGCAAGAATGCAAGCCTTCAGGACGGTTCGCCCGCCGGTGCGCAACCTTTCACTTCGCCGGCCGATCAATATCTTTCGCCGCAATACGACTTTACCAAAGGCAGCTCGCTCGCCCTGCCCTATATCAGCAAGGACGACACAAGCTCGAGCTTCGTGTCCGATTACGGGAATATGATCGCCATTCCCGGTCCCGGCGTCGACAAACCGGCTCCCGCCTGGGCCTACCGCTAGCCGTTCCGTCGATTCTGCAATTCGGATTGCCGGCGTGCCAAGCTGTGGGCTTTGCGCGCGCGGCGCTGGTACCGCTGGGTGGACTCGAACCACCGACCTCTTGATCCACAGTCAAGCGCTCTAACCAACTGAGCTACAGCGGCGTGTCGCAAAGCCTTCGGGCCGAACCTAAGCGGAGGAGGCACCTCTTGCAAGCGGGCGCGGAGCAGCTTTCTAAGCTGCCAGCGAACTTTGAACAAAGCTGAGAATGACGGCGGTTTGACGCAAAAAAGGCCCGGGGCAAACCGGGCCTTTGGAGTTGCGCTACTGCCCTCAAACGGGAACGGCGCCCCGGTCTAGGACGCTTTGCGGAAGGACTCGAAGGACCGCGATACCTGAGTCTTGATCGGCTCGGCGGTGTCGGCGGCGATTTTGCTGGTCAAGGCCCTGATCTCGTTTGCCTGACTGGCGACGACGTCGAACTGATGGCGAAGATAAGCCGACTGAAGCTCGACGATCTCGCCCAAGGTCTTGGCGCCGGCGAGGCTCTTGGCGAGATCGAAGACGGAATTCACGTTGCGCTGGGCAAGGTCGATGAGTTTGCGGTTGAAGGCGGTCGCGCCTTGGCCGGCGGCATCGAAAGAGCGCTCGAGCGCATCGATGGCCTCTTCGAGCGCGTCCTTGCCGCGCTCGTACACCTCGCGGCTCTGATTGACAGTCTTCTCGGCAAGTTTGCGCACGCTTTCCGGTACGGTGGTGTCAAGCTTGAACGCCTCGAACTCTTTTGCGGCTTTGCGGAAGCTATCGCGCGCCTGCTCGGCGGCGGCTTGGGGGGAATAAGTCTCGCTCATTGCAGCACCTTTGCTTGGACTTGTTGCACGGGGGAATCTTCGGCTTGGCCCTTCGGGGAAAGGGCCGCCGCAGCCTGTTATGACACTGCCCTGGACAGGCTCATGTTGCACTGCAACATAAATGATGCGATGCGATAAGGCAAGGGGCATCAGTAGTCTGTCAGCACTTTTTTAGCCTTGGCGGCAAAGTTTCCGGTTTCTGCCTAGGCAAAGCGCCGAATTCGCCTAAATTTAGTGGATGAGTCGAGGAGAGAGCCCAAGATCGGGCGCAAAGAGGCCGATGCGCGACCCGTCAGGCGCGCATCCAGGCGGAGCGCCAAGCTCGATTTCTCGCCTAGTTTAACGGGGGGCCATGATGGCCGACCTCAGACCGCAACGGATCGACGCATTGGACGAAGACCGCGAGGCGCTCGAACATATCGCGCGCGCGCTCGAAGGACGCGTCGTGCTCACCGAAGCCGGCGCGCTTGCAGCCCAAGGCGCGCCGCTCGACGGCCTCACCCTCCAGGCGCAAAGTCTCATGACATTGCTAGAAGCGATGCCGGCGGCGATCGGTATTCTCGCCGAGGGCGCGCTCGTGCATGCGAATTCAGCATTGGCCTTCGCCTTCGGTTACCGCTCCCCCTCCGAGTTGATCGAGGCCGGAGGGCTTGAGGCCGTTCTCGCCGGCGGCGCGAAGGCGATTGAGCAGAAGGAGAACGGCGTGCAGCGGAGCGTGCCGCTCGACGCTTTCACGCGCTCCAGGCGACGCTTAAAGGCCGCATTCGTTATCACCCCGCTCGACGGCGAGCGCGATATCAAGCTCTTGCGCCTGATCGATCAGACCGCGCTCGACGAAGAGGAGGCTGAGCCGGCGGCGGCAGAGGACAAGGAACCGGACGCCGAAGAGGCGCCGGCCGAATTGGCGGAGAAGCGCCTCGACTTTCTGGCCAAGGTCAGCCACGAGGTGCGTACGCCGCTCAATTCCATCATCGGCTTCGCCGAACTCATGCTGCAGGAACGTTTCGGCCCGATCGGCAATGCACGTTATCGGGGCTATGTGGAGGATATCCATCAAAGCGGGCTGTACGCTTTATCCCTGCTCAACGACCTTTTGGACATCTCCAAGATCCAAGCGGGCAAGTTCGAATTGAACTTCACCGCGGTCGATGTGGCTGAGTTGGTGGAAGACTGCGTCGGCAGCTTGCAACCGCTCGCCAAGCGCGCGCGCATCGTGCTGAGAACCTCGCTCGCCGACGATCTCCCTCTAGTGGTCGCCGATCCGCGCCGGCTGAAACAGATCCTGCTCAATTTGCTTACGAACGCCGTCAAGTTCACGCGCGAGGGCGGACAGGTGATCGTGTCCGGCGCGATGATAGGCGGCGAACTCAGATTGCGCGTGCGCGACAATGGTGTCGGCATGACCAAGGACGAGATCGCCTTTGCCATGCAGCCGTTCAATCAGCTCGACACCGCGCCGCGCAAGCAGACCGGAACCGGGCTCGGCCTTCCGGTCACCAAAGCACTGGTGGACGCCAATCGCGCGCGGCTCGTGCTTTCGAGCGAGCCGGGCGTCGGCACGTCGGCGGACGTGATCTTCCCGGCGGAGCGGCTGTTCACCGGGCCATCGGCCTGAGCCCGCGACGCGGCACCCGGCGCGGCGCTTTTCTTCGTGCAATTGCGAGATTTATCGCTTGATCTAAGGTTAGTTGCAGGACTGTCGGCATTTAACCCCGCTTATTGCCACGATATTTCTTATTTGTTGCCAGATTTTACTTGAGCTCCAAGGTTTAGAAACCTTCTAAAGTCAGTTCAATTCCGATTATCTTGTTGACATCGGGGGTATCGAGCCCTTAAGCGAGAAAAACGGCCCCGGGACGCAGAGGGTCTCGAGCCATTGGTCCGATACCGGGGCCTTGAACCCCGGCCATTGGAGGATATCGATGCGAGATCTCTTCGCGCGCGCGTTCGCGCTTGCGCTGTTTCCCTTCCTTGCCGTCCAGTCCGCTTGGGCCGAAAGCCAGAGCGAGGTCAACGTTTATTCCTACCGGCAACCTTATTTGATCGAACCGCTGCTGGCGGAGTTCACGAAAGAGACCGGTATCAAGGTCAATGTGATCTTCGCCGAGAAGGGCTTGATCGAGCGGATCCAAGCCGAGGGTCGCAACAGCCCGGCCGACGTCCTTCTCACCGTCGATGTCGGCAATTTGAGCCAAGCCGCCTCGGCCGGCATCGCCCAACCGATCGAATCGGCGGAACTTGATGCAGAGATCCCTGCCGCCTATCGCGCCGAAGACCGTTCCTGGATCGGACTGACGCGTCGCGCGCGCGTCGTCTATGCCTCGAAGGAACGCGTCAAGCAGGACGCGATCACTTACGAAGAACTCGCTGATCCGAAATGGCGCGGCAAGATTTGCGTTCGCTCCGGGCAGCACGTCTACAATGTCGCTCTGATCGCTTCGATGATCGTCCATCACGGCGAAGCCTGGACCGAAGAATGGCTCAAAGGGGTGAAGGCCAATCTGGCGCGCAAGCCCGCGGGCGACGACCGGCTCCAGGTGAAGGGCGTTTATGCCGGCGAATGCGACATCGCCATTGGCAACACTTACTACATGGGCGCCATGCTCAAGAACGAGAAGGAGCCCGAGCAGAAGGAATGGGCGAACTCGGTCCGCATCCTGTTCCCCAACACGCAGGATCGCGGCACACATGTGAATATCTCGGGCGCGGTGCTGGCCAAATATGCTCCGCATAAGGAAAATGCCCTCAAGCTGCTCGAATTCCTCGCCTCCGACAAAGGTCAGGAGATGTATGCCGAGGTGAACAACGAATATCCGGTGAAGGAGGGCGTTCCCTGGTCGCCGCTGGTCAAATCCTGGGGCGATTTCAAGCCCGATCCGATCTCGCTTAACGAGATTGCCGCGCTGCGCAAGAAGGCGAGCGAACTCGTGGACAAGGTTGGATTTGACGACGGTCCAAGCTCATGAGGGGATAAGGATGAGCTTCCATAAGAGAAACGATAAGCAGATTGCTGGGCGCGTTCCGCAAAAGAGAATCATACCGCTTAGTGGAGCCGAACGGCTCGTCGGACTCGGTTTCCGCTGCTGGCTTGCCGGCTACGACACCGGCAATATTTCCTGCTGGGAGAACGGGTGGAACGAATATGCGCGCGCGCTCGGTGCGGAACGGGCCAAGCGCGCCGTG
>DATLXW010000112.1:0-2558 GCA_035575415.1 Methyloceanibacter sp.
CTATGAGGGTCGAGTACCTCCTCGACAGCAACATTCTGATTTACGCGGCTTCAGCGAACGAAGCGGACCGGACGAAGAAGACAAGAGCGATTGAACTCCTTGATGGCCCGTTCGGCATCTCAACGCAGATCCTACAAGAATTTTACGTCACCGCTCTCTGCAAGCCCGATATACCTGTAACGCCAGATGAAGCCCTGCAATGGCTAAAGCGCTTAGAGGCACAGCCCTGCGTCGTGGTTGATCTCCTGCTCATTCATGCGGGCATCTCAATCTCACAACGTTATCGCATCAACTACTGGGATGCTGCGATCATTGCAGCGGCAGAGCGCTTGGGAGCAAACCTTGTTTACACTGAGGACCTCAATCACGGACAAAGCTACGGTCCGGTGCGGGTCATCAATCCTTTCCTTTGAAGCGATGATCGTGAGGGAGCATGTCAGTCCTCGTCGATAAGAATACGCGCGTGATCTGCCAGGGCTTCACCGGCGCTCAAGGCACGTTCCACTCCGAGCAAGCCATTGCCTACGGCACTAAGATGGTCGGCGGCGTGACGCCGGGCAAAGGCGGCACCACCCATCTCGGACTTCCGGTGTTCGACACGGTGAGGCAAGCGGTGGAAGCGACCGGCGCCGATGCGAGCGCCGTCTATGTGCCGCCCGCCTTCGCCGCCGATGCCATTCTCGAAGCCATCGATGCGGAGGTACCGCTCGTCGTTTGCATCACCGAAGGCGTGCCGGTGCTCGACATGGTCAAGGTGAAGCGCGCCCTGTGCGGCTCAAAGACGCGGCTAATCGGGCCCAACTGTCCCGGCATCATCACGCCGGGCCAGTGCAAGATCGGCATCATGCCGGGCCACATCCACAAGCCCGGCAAGGTCGGTATTGTCTCGCGCTCCGGGACCCTCACCTATGAGGCCGTGGCGCAAACAACGGCCGTGGGTCTCGGCCAATCGACCTGCATCGGCATCGGCGGCGACCCGGTCAACGGGACCAATTTCGTCGATGCACTCTCGCTTTTCATCCAGGACGACGCGACCGAAGCCATCATCATGATCGGCGAGATTGGCGGCAGCGCCGAGGAGGAGGGCGCCGCGTTCTTAATCGAAGCCGGCAACAAGAAGCCCGTGGTCGGCTTCGTGGCGGGCGCGACGGCCCCGCCCGGCCGGCGCATGGGACACGCGGGCGCCGTCATTTCCGGCGGCAAAGGCGAGGCAAAGCACAAAATTGAGGCAATGCGCGAGGCCGGCATTGTCGTGGCAAATTCGCCGGCCGCCCTTGGAACAACCCTTGCACAGTTATTAAATGATGGCTGAGGCGGGCGCCCAATGCTCGCCTTGTTTGCCCGGCAGGCCGGTAGCCGTCGAACACCGGCAGGGTTGATCCGATGACACGACATGAATTGAACGAGGTGTTTCTGAACACGTCGTTCCTGCAGGGCGCCAACGCGGCCTATCTTGCCCAATTGCACGCCCGCTACGAGGAGGATCCTGGCTCCGTTGGCCCCGAATGGAGGACATTTTTCGCCAGCCTCGAGGACGATAAGGATGACGTTCTTGTCGCGGCGCGGGGTCCCTCCTGGGCGCCTTCAGGCGGACGCGCGCTAGCCCCCGCCTTGCCGTCAGGCGCGATCGGCCAAGAGCCCGCCATCGCTGCTGCGCGCGACACACTCGCTGCGCGCATGCTGATCCGCAACTTCCGCACGCGCGGCCACCTCGCCGCCAAGCTCGATCCGCTCGAGCTCGTCGCCAGGCGTGAGCATCCCGAGCTCAAGCCCTCGACCTACGGCTTCACCAAAGCCGATTACGACCGTCCGATCTATATCGGCGGCGCCTTCGGCCTCGAATTCGCGACCTTGCGCGACATCCTCCGCATCCTGAGGCATACCTATGCCGGCCATATCGGCGTCGAGTACATGCACATTTCCGATCCGGAGCAGCGCGCCTGGATTCAGGAGCGCATCGAGGGCCGCGAGATTTCCTTCACGCCGAGAGGCAAGAAGGCCATTCTGCAAAAGTTGATCGAGGCCGAAACCTTCGAGCGTTTCCTCAACGTGAAATATACCGGCACCAAGCGCTTCGGGCTCGACGGCGGCGAGTCGATGGTGCCGGCGCTCGAGCAGATCATCAAGCGCGGCGGCCAACTCGGCGTCAAAGAAATCGTCATCGGCATGCCGCATCGCGGGCGCCTCAACGTGCTCGCCAATGTCATGGCCAAGCCTTATCGCGCCATTTTCCACGAGTTTAGGGGCGGTTCGGCACATCCGGACGATGTCGAGGGCTCCGGCGACGTGAAATATCACCTCGGCGCCTCCTCCGACCGCGAATTCGACGATAACAGCGTGCACCTGTCGCTGACCGCCAACCCGTCGCATCTCGAGATCGTCGACCCCGTAGTGCTCGGCAAGGTGCGCGCCAAGCAAGATCAGCGCAAAGACGATGAGCGCAAGGAGGTGCTACCGCTTCTCCTCCACGGCGATGCCGCCTTCGCCGGCCAGGGCGTGGTGGCCGAATGTTTGAGCTTGTCGGGCCTGCGCGGCCACCGCACCGGCGGCTCGATCCA
>DATLXW010000113.1:0-10773 GCA_035575415.1 Methyloceanibacter sp.
CCGGCACTTGAAGAAGGAGGGCGAATATTTCGCCTGCACCGACTTCCGTAAGCCGGGCAGCAAGGACGAATATTACGACATCGACTTCTGGCTCGACGAGAAGACCGGCAAGCTGAAGGTGACCGATGTGAGGATGCACAAGGTGCCGGTGCAGGAGGACGGCGTCTGGACGCAGGTCCCGCTCTATACCTTCGAGGGCATGGACTTCGAGGTAACCAATTGAGGATAAAGGTTAATCGAGATGACAGCCAAAATGCCGCAGCATCTATGACCGGCTATCGCCGCGCCGCCATTGGCGCTATGACTATCGCGCTTTTTTGAGTTTCCGCCAGGGGGGAATTATGGCGGAAGCTTCTAGCCAACAATCAACCAGGGTAAGGAAACGAGCAGTGCGCAAGATTATCACCGGACTATTGACGATTGTGTTTGTTGCTGGCATGGGGGCTTTTGCGTGGAAAGCCTGCGCGACCGACGAACCGCCCGCGCAGGGCGGAGATGCTGGGGCTTGTTGCAAGCCCGGCGACACGACCCCTCCGCTCGACCTCGTGAAGAACACGCCGAAAGGGGGCCTGCACAATCCCTATAACGATCAGATTGCGGCGATAGCCGAAGAGGGGAAGAAAAAATATCTCAGCTTCAGCTGCAATGGGTGTCATGGCGGCGCCGGCGGCGGCGGGATGTGTCCTCCGCTTACCAACGCGACCTGGGTTTACGGCGGCGACGATGACACGTTGTTCCGTCTTGTCTCGCTCGGCAGCGATCAGCTGCAAAAAGAGGGTTACAAGCGCGTCAAATCCGAGATCGTGACCGGGCCGATGCCTCCTTTCGGCGGCATCATCAAAACCTCGGACGATCTCTGGAAGGTCATCGCCTTCATTCGCTCGGTTAATCCCGGCTCGATGGAGTTGGTCGACAAGCCCGCACAATAATGTCCCCACTATCGCCGACCCGCGATAGGGCGAACCGCCAAGCTGTCATCAGCTTGGCGGTTCTTGCATTTATGATCGCAGGCGTACATGAAGTTTTGGCAATAATCATTGCCATCTCTGGGAAGCGCCTCCGCCGAGGCCCATATATAGGCGGCAAATCAACTTCTTAATCGTCGATGAGGTTTGCCGTATTGTGCAGTGCGCATTGCCAAGCGTGCGCTTGTCTGAGAAATATGCGCACCTAAGATAAAGCCTGCATGGCGAGTGTCCCCCCTCGCTTCGTCCCCGCTACCGCATATCCCTGCAGGAGCCGTGCTTGTCGCCCATGTGGAGTCTGTCGCTTGCTAAGTTGTCTAGAGAGATAAGGTCCGGGCTAGGTCTCGCCGCCTTTATCCTTGTCGTTTCGCTGTCGATTGCGGCTCTGGCCGAGCCGGAAGCCGCTGCCGATAAAGCCGCGCCGGCCCCCGCTGAGCAGGCGCCCGCAGGGGGAGAGCATCCCGCGGCCATGACCATGACGGTGATCTATCTCGGCAAGCAATATCCGGAGCCGTTGCCGCTGTCTTATGCCGAGAAGCCGATCGAAGACAAAGGCATCCAAGGCGCCCGTCTGATGCTGAAGGAGGCCAATCAGGCCGGCAATTTCGTCGGGCACAATTTCGAGCTGGTCGAGGCCATTCTTCCCGAGGACGGCGACGTAGTCGCCAAGGCGAAGGAGCTTTTAAAGGGCGGCGACGCCTTCATTCTCGCCGATCTCGAGCCCGCCGATCTCATCGCCGTGGCCGACCTGCCCGAGGCCAAGAACTCGATCATCATGAACATTCGGTCGAGCGCCACCGCGCTCCGCCAGGAGCAGTGCCGGGCGAATGTGTTCCATGTCATTCCCGACTACGCCATGCGCGCGGACGCGCTCGCGCAATATCTGATCTGGAAGAAATGGCCGCGATGGTTCGTAATCCGGCGGGATACGCCGGAGGATCGCGACTATCTCGCCCAGGTCAAGCGCGCAGCCGCTCGTTTTGGCGGCAAGGTGGTCGGCGAGCACATCTATGCTCTGCCGCCGGGGGCGAGAAACCTCGATTCCGGACATCAGCAAATTCAGGCGCAAATTCCCATGGAGACCCAAAGCGCGCCTGATCACGACGTCATGTGGGTCCTCAATAGCGACGATGATTTCGGCGATTACCTAATGTACCGGACCTATCTGCCGCGTCCGGTGGTTGGCACGCAAGGATTGCAGGCGACGGCGTGGGATAAGTCTTACACCGAATCCGGCGCGATGCATTTCCAGAACGCCATTCCCCGCATCGCCAAGCGGCCTCCGGTCGAGCGCGATTACGTGGCTTGGCTCGCTTTTCGCTCTCTCTCCGATTCGGCGATGAAGTCGGGAAAAACAACGCCGCAAGAGCTCAAGCAATACCTGCTTTCGGACCAGTTCCGGCTTGAAGGTTTCAAGGGCCAGGCGATGAGTTTCCGCACTTGGGACCATCAGATGCGCCAGCCGATCATTCTCGGCGGCGGCACTCGGGTTCCAGTCTCGACTTCCCCGCAGGAGGGTTTCCTGCACCCGACCAACCTCACCGATACGCTGGGCTTCGATCAACCTGAAAGCAAGTGCAAGTTCTAGTATCCATCCACCGAAGGTAAATCCCATGATTCGCATCAGCTTCGCCGTAGCGTCAGCGGCCGCTCTTCTCATTTTCAGCACGCCGTCCTTTGCCGGTCCCTATACGATCTTCGTCTCGAACGAGAAGGACAACACAGTGACCGTGCTGGACGGGGAAACGCTCGAAATCGTGAAGACGGTAAAAACCGAGCGGCGTCCGCGCGGCATCATACTGAGTCCGGACTACAAGGAACTTTTCGTGGCGGCGGGCGACGGCGACATTATGGATGTCATTGACACGGCCAAGCTGGAGGTTACGCGGCAGCTCGAATCCGGACCCGATCCCGAGCTGATGGCGGTCGACTCCAAGGGCAAAGTCATCTACATCGCCAACGAAGACGACAGCCTCGTGACGATTATGGACGTGAAGAGCGGAGAAGTGCTGGGTGAGGTGCCTGTCGGCGTGGAACCGGAAGGTATGATCGTCAGCCCCGACGACAGATACACCGCCGCGACCTCGGAAAGCACCAGCATGGCGCATATCATCGATAATGCGACGATGAAGCTGGTGGCGAACATTCTCGTCGATAGCCGCCCGCGCGAAGCGAAATTCACCAAGGACAAGAAGGAGCTGTGGGTTTCCTCCGAGGTTGGCGGGACCATTTCCGTGATCGACACCAGCGACTGGGACAATCCGAAGAACTGGAAGATCAAGAAAAAGATTTCGTTCGAGGTTCCCGGCGTGCGCCCCGAACAGCTACAGCCGGTCGGCATGGACTTTACGCTCGATGACAAGCTGGTTTTCGTGCCGCTCGGTCCGGCCAATCGCGTCGCCGTGATCGATACCGGCAGCAAGGAAGTGAAAGACTATATCCTTGTGGGTCAGCGGCCCTGGCACGGCGAGCTCTCCCCCGACGGCAAGAAGTATTATGTCGCCAACGGTCTGACCAACGACGTGACGATTATCGACGTCGAGAGCCTGAAGGCGGAGAAGTCGGTCCCGGTCGGACGGCTTCCATGGGGCGTCGCCATCATGCCGAAAGCAAGCTGACAGGCTCACGGATAGAAGAAGACAATGGCCGAGAGCGCGCTCCCGGCCATTTTTGCCGCTTGTGGGGCGGATCGGTCGCTGGGGTCACTCCTCGGCCGCTTCCATCGCCTTGTGCATGTGAGTTTTACACCCCTCCATGTCGTCGTTGGCCAGCATCTCATTCGCCATGGTCATTTCTTGTATAGCCTTGGTCTTGGCTTCGCCATCCTCCATGGCCTGGATATCCGCGTAGAGCGCATTCATCGCCGTCTCGGTGCACTCTGCCTGATGTGCTTCGTGCGCGGTCGCCAAGCTGGGCAGAAGACTCACCGCCGCCGCCGCGCCGAAAAGACTTGAAACAAGGCCAAAGGCGAGAAGTCGAGTACGCATCTTGTTCTCCATCTCAGTTATGGCTCAGTGAGCGTGTTGATCCGCTCCTTGGTTCTGCATTTTTTGCATCGTCTCGTGATGGCTTGGGGCACTCTCGACGAGTTCCTGATATTGCTCCGGCGTGAGGTCCGGCAATCTTCGCAGGAAGGCGACAACGTCCCAAAGCAACTCATCGCTGTGGGTCACTCCCCAAGCCGGCATGCCCGTCATCTTGAGCCCATGCTTGACCACCCAGAATTGTTCCGCCGGCGTGAGATCGGTGCCGCGTCGAAGTTCGGGCGCCCGCGGGTAAAGTCCGCGGGCAATCTCGGTTCGCTTCATGCCCGGTGCGAGGTGGCAGTCGGCGCACATTTCGGCATATTGGCCGGCGCCGGATGCAATGCGATTTGGATCCGAGAGATCGCCTGGAACGGTTATGTTTTTCGCGCGCGCCTCGATCGATCTTTCCCGCGCGGTCTCCAGCAGCCAATAGACCGGTTGGGTGTGCGGGACGTCCGCCGCCACGTTATAAAGGCCGAGATGGATCGCAAGCGTAGCGGTGGCTATGAGCGCCAAAGACACGCCAGCGACGATCGCTATCCAACGCCTCCTGCTGGCGTGTGGGGGGGAAATGGCCGCGGTAACTTCGTCTTTGCTCACTTGGGTGCCTTCTCTTTGCTACTGATGGTGATGCTTATGCTGCATTTGCGGGGGCTTGCCGACCTGTGAGGGAGAAGCCTCGCCTTGCCGTGCGGGCGTGCCGGCTGTCGCCTCGGCGACCTCGTAGGCGACCGTTCCTTGTGGATGCCGATACCAGCCCGGATCGCGATAGTCTCCGGGCGCGAGGTCTTCGCGCACTTTGACCACCGTGAACATGCCGCCCATCTCGATCGGGCCGAACGGTCCGGTTCCCGTCATCATCGGCAAAGTGTTCGGTGGAAGTGACATCGACATCGATCCCATCTCGGCCATGCCGGTCGTTCCCATCGCCATCGCAGTCGGTGCTGCGTCGCTGAGCGCATTGGCGAGGTCGCGCTGCGCCACTCCGATGAAATTCGCCACATTATGTCCCATCGCATTCATCGTGTGGTGCGACTTGTGACAATGGAAGGCCCAGTCGCCAGGCACGTCCGCCACGAATTCGATCGCCCTGATCGCGCCGACCGGCACGTCGATCGTCGTCTCGGGCCATTGCGCGGTCTCAGGCACCCAGCCGCCGTCGGTGCAACTCACGGCGAAATGATGCCCATGCAGATGGATGGGGTGATTGGTCATGGTGAGATTGGCGATCCTGATCCGCACCCGGTCGCCGAGCCTCACCGGCATGACGTCGATTCCCGGAAAAGCACGCGCGTTGAAGGTCCAGATATTGAAATCGGTCATCTCGGCGACTTTGGGCAGCCGCGTTCCCGGATCGAAGCGGTATGAGCTCATGATGAAGGCGAAGTCGCGATCGACGCGCCGAAACTCGGGATCCTTGGGATGCACGACGAAACTTCCCATCATCCCCATCGCCATCTGCACCATCTCGTCGGAATGCGGGTGGTACATGAAGGTGCCGCTGCCCTTCAGCTCGAATTCGTAGACGAAGGTTTTGCCCACCGGGATATGCGGCTGAGTAAGACCGCCGACTCCATCCATGCCGTTCGGCAGGAGCATTCCGTGCCAATGCACAGTCGTATGCTCCGGCAGCTTGTTGGTGACGAAGATGCGGACCTTGTCGCCCTCGACCGCCTCGATGGTGGGGCCCGGCGTCTGCCCGTTATAGCCCCACAATCTGACCGTCATGCCTGGCGCGATCTCGCGCTCGACCTCCTCGGCGACGAGATGAAATTCCTTCCACTCTCCATTCATGCGCCAAGGTAAGCTCCAGCCGTTCAGCGTGACCACCGGTTGATAGGCTTGACCAGATGGGGGAGGGAGAGGGGGCTGCATAAGGGGCGAGGTGTTCGACACAGCTTCGGGAATGCTCGCAGCCTCGCTGCGGCTAACGAGCGATGCGCCGACCAGCGCCATTGCCGAGCCGGTGAGGAAATGCCGCCGAGAGAGCATGGTGACCTATCCTTCCTATATCTCAATGTCCGCCGCCTGCGCCCGCGCCTTCGGCTCCGCCGGTATCGGCCGCGGCCACTGTGAGCGGGCTGTCTTGGCTCAAATGACCGCCGCCAAGTACGGCGGCGCTGAGATCGACCGCCGCCAGCCAGAAATTGCGCTTCGCCGCAATGCTCGCGACCTCGGCTTGCGCCTTGGCGCGTGCCGCTTCCAATAGTGCGAAAGCATCCACCTGCATGGCGTTATATTGCAGCTCGGTTTCCGCCGAGATCGTGTTCCGCAGCGGCAAAACCTCATTGTCGTATTTGGCGACGATCGCGCGTGCGGAGGAGTAGGCGCCATAGGCCTCTCGCGCTTGTGATCGCGCGTCAAGGACGAGTTGCCGCAAATTGTTGATCGCCTCGAGATAGCGTTGCTCCGCTTCGCGCACTTTGGCCCTGCCGAAATCGTAAAGCGGGATTTCAAACACGATATTGAACCCGCCGCCGTCGGCGGAGGGCTCGCCCTTGTCCTTCTGCGTCTTGGAGACACCGCCGGCATCCAACACGTTGATGAACCGCGTCGCGCGGGTGAGACCGAATGACTTGGCCAAGGCCTCCGCTTCGAGCCGCGCGACCATGAGATCGACCCTTCGCTCCATGGCTTCTTGCTCCGCTTGGGCAAGACTGAGCGATTTGGCAGGAACGCGCGGCAGCGCACGCGGCAAAAGCGCATCGAGTTGCGAGGCCTCCCACAGGCCCATCAATCTGGCCAGCCGCTCTTGCGTCGCCGCCGCCTCCTGCCTTGCTGCCGCGACTTGCGCTTCGAGTTCGGTGGCAAAAACCTGCCGGCGCGCCAGATCGAGCTTGTTGACGGCGCCGGTCTCGACCAGTTTCTCCGCAAGCATGGCGGCTGCCTGGGCGGTCTCCTGCGCCGCATCGAGCGCCCCCAAAATCTGCCGCGCCGCGACCGCGCGCACATAAGCGCGCCTGGTTTCCACGGCGAGGCGGAAGGTCTCCTCCGCCGCGCGCAGTTCGGCCTGCTCGAAGCGAATGCTGGCAAGCTTCGAGCGCGCGGGCCAGGTCGCAAGCGACAGCACGCTTGCCACGATCTGCCGCTCGATATCGAGCTCGATCGAGGTCTTCACCCAATCGTAGGAGAAGCCCGGGAGCGGGGGTCTGCTCGCTTGCACCATCACCGCCTCGGCGACGCCGAGCCGATTATAAGCGGCTTGCAATCCAGGGCTGTTGAGAAGCGCGATCTGCACTGCCGCGTCCGCGCTGAGCGGCGCCTGCATAAGCTTTGCAACCTCGTTTTGCGCGAGCGCTGCGTCGGCCGGCGAACTGATGCGCACGATGTTCTTGTTCAGCCCTCCGCCCGCGACCGCGGCGACGGTGCTCATGCCGCCGTCCGGCGTAAAGCTTTTGCAGGCGGAGAGCAGCAGCACGCTCGCGATGGCAAGCGCGCGCCTCAAATGATGAGCGAGCATGATTCATCCCTCGTCTTATCGTTGACGCGGCACTCGACGGGACCTGGTTCCCGCCCGAGCAGCTCAGACGACGGCGAGGGAAATCGGGGGCCGGTCGAGGCGTTCTGCTACGCGATTGAACAGATCTGAGCCGCGCGCCGGGAAGGGGGCTGCGGCCGGTGCAGCGAGCGCGAAAACGCCGCATTCGGCTGCAAGCGCGCTCAAGCAAAAGAGCCCGCAGCAGGTCATATCGTGCTTGCCGGGCGAGGAAGAGTTGGAGACGGGGCTATGCTCGCCGTGATGTGCCAGATCGTGCGAATTTCCCCCCGTGCCGTGATTGGCAAGATGCGCATGGGCGAGGCAGTCGAGCGTGTTCGCGCCATGGCCGAAGGTAAGTACGGCCGGGGGCGCCACAAAGCATAGCGCCGCGAATAGCGCAAATGCCACGGCCAGTCTGAATCGAAGCCCGGAGCGAAGCCCGGCTAACATGGTCGTGTCCCTTTCCCTCGGCCTGTCAGCCTAGAACGGGAGGGGGTACGCCGCAAGGGTCGCCGAACGCGGCAAAATGCGTTACCAACCGGCATCCCGCCATTCGCCCAAGGCCGAACCATGTCCGCAGCGCCGACCGCCAAAGCCAAAGCCCTTGTTGCGGATATCGGCGGCACCAACGCCCGCTTTGCCCTCGCCGATCCGGGAACGCTCGAATTGGGGGAGATTTGGCAAGTTCGCTGCGCCGAGCATCCCAATCTCGATTCGGCTCTTGGGGCCTATATCTCCCGTCTCCCGGCCGTTCCGGAGGAGGCCGCCATTGCCGTCGCGGCTCCCGTGACAGGAACCGAGATTGGTCTGACTAATTCGGTGTGGTCGCTCGCCGTTCCCAGATTGCATGATCGGTTTGGGCTCAAACAGGTCCGCGTGCTCAACGATTTCGAGGCGCTCGCGCTCTCGCTCCCACACCTTGTGCCTGATGAGCTTCACCAAATTGGGGGCGAAACGCCTCTTCCCCACGCCGCCAAAGCGGTGTTCGGACCTGGGACCGGACTCGGTGTCGCCGCCCTCACCTGGTCTGGCGAGGATTGGATCGCGCTTCCGGGGGAGGGAGGACATATGTCGTTCGGCGCCACCGGCGAACGCGAGCTTGCGCTCCTCGAGCGAATCCGCAAGGGCCGTGACCATCTTTCCGCCGAGCGCGTTTTATCGGGGCCGGGCCTCGCCGAACTCTATCTGGCCGTCGCCAAAGCGCGGGGGCTGACGCCTGCGGAGCTGATACCGAACGACGTCATCGTCAAAGGCTTGAGCGGCGACGATGAAGTGGCGGCGGAGGCGCTCGATCTTTTTGTCGCTTGGCTCGGCCGCTTTGCGGGAGACGCCGCCCTGCTCCTCGGGGCACGCGGGGGCGTCTATCTTGGCGGCGGCATCGCGCCCAAACTCAAGGACAAACTGTCTGCCGGCGACTTCCGCCGCGCCTTCGAGGACAAGGGACGCATGCGCGCTTATCTCGCCCCAATCCCAATCTATGTCATCACCGCCGATTTCGCCACGCTCAAAGGCGCCGCCGCTTCGCTTAAGCTTGTGGCCGCAAGTCGTTGAAAGGATTCAGTCGAGAGTGCCCGTGAAGGATGCGTGCGGCGCCTATTTATACTCGACCTTGAGCACCTGATAGGATTTGCCGCCGCCCGGCGTGGACACCTCAACCACGTCTTTCTTGCGCTTGCCGAGAAGCGCCCGGGCGATCGGCGAGGTGATCGAGATCTTGCCCTGGCGCACGTCGGCCTCGAGCTCGCCGACGATGCGGTATTTCACCTTGTCGTCGGTATCCTCATCGAGCAGGGTGACGGTCGCCCCGAACATGATCTGGTCGCCCTTGAGCTTGGAGACGTCGATGACGTCGGCGCGCGAAAGCTTGTCCTCGAGGTCGGCGACCCTAGCCTCGGTGATGCCCTGCTGCTCCTTGGCGGCATGGTATTCGGCATTCTCCGACAAATCGCCGTGGGTGCGGGCATCGGAGATCAGTTTGATGATGCGCGGACGCTCGACAGTCTTGAGATATTTGATCTCAGCCTCCAGCGCAGCATAGCCCTCCGCGGTCATCGGCACCTTTTCCATGTCAGTCAAAGCTCCTTGCGGCCCCTGACCAATAAGTGTTCAGGAAATGCACGCTTCAAGTCAAGATTCTGTTGATTTTGGCGCTTTTCAAAGCCGTCTCAAGCATACTTGGCGGCCTTTCGGCCAACATAGCTTTGCAGAGGAGCGACTTTGAGGCTGCCGCGCCTGAGCGCCTTGATGGCCTCGGTCACGGCAAGCGCGCCAGCCACGGTTGTATAATAAGGGATGTGGTAGAGCAAGGCCGTCCGGCGGATGGAGAAGGAGTCGGCGAGCGCCTTGGCGCCCTCCGTGGTGTTGAACACGATATCGACTTCGCCGTTGGTCATGGCGTCGACGATATGCGGGCGCCCCTCCAGCACCTTGTTGACCCTCTCGCAGGGGATGCCGTGGGCGTCGAGATGGCGCTTGGTTCCCCGCGTGGCGATGACGCGGAAGCCCATCTCGGCGAGGTCCTTGACCGGCCCCACTACCTTGTCCTTGTCGCTGTCCTTGACGGAAACGAATACCGTACCGGTCAGCGGGAGGCGTGAGCCTCCGCCGATCTGACTCTTGGCGAAGGCGATGGCGTAATCGCGGTCGATGCCCATCACTTCGCCGGTCGAACGCATTTCCGGGCCGAGCACCGGATCCACACCCGGAAAACGGGCAAAGGGGAACACCGCCTCCTTCACCGCGATATGGTTGAGTTCGGGCCGCTTCAAACCGAAGGAGGCGAGCGTACGTCCGGCCATGACTTCGGCGGCGATGCCGGCCACCGGCAGGCCGATGACCTTGGCCACGAACGGCACGGTGCGCGACGCGCGCGGGTTGACTTCGAGAATATAAATGTCGTCGTTTTGGATCGCGAACTGGACGTTCATCAGTCCGATCACGTTGAGAGCCTTTGCAAGCCCGACGGCTTGGCGCTCGAGCTCGGCCACGATCTCAGGCTTGAGCGAATGCGGCGGCAGCGAGCAGGCGGAATCGCCCGAATGAACGCCCGCCTCTTCGATATGCTCCATCACGCCGCACACGAACACGTCCTTCCCGTCGGCGATGGCGTCAACGTCCACCTCGATGGCATCGCGCAAATAAGAATCGATCAAGACGGGACTCTTGCCCGAAACGACCACCGCTTCGGCGATGTAGCGGGCGAGCTGCGCCTCGTCGTGCACGATCTCCATGGCCCTGCCGCCGAGCACGTATGAGGGTCTAATGACGAGCGGGAAGCCGATTTCGGCCGCGATTTTCCTTGCCT
>DATLXW010000114.1:0-9880 GCA_035575415.1 Methyloceanibacter sp.
GTAACGAGAGCAACTTTTCCGCTGAGCTTCTTCGACATGGGTCCACTCCGTGTTTTATAGTAACCGCTACATATGTATGCTGGACCCGGCCTGTCAAGGGCATTATATAGTATACGCTACGAATATAGGAGGTGATAACCATCACAATTATGTCAGGAGACCGCCCTGTGACGATCGGCCGCCCGCGCGCTTTCGATGTGAACGAAGCGCTCGACCGGGCGCTCGAGGTGTTTTGGACCAAGGGCTTCGAGGGCGCGACCATTTGCGACCTGACCAGCGCCATGGGCATCAATCCCCCGAGTCTTTATGCCGCTTTCGGCAACAAGGAGGGGCTGTTTCGCAAAGCGCTCGACCGATATGAAGCGAAGCACGCAGCGCTCTGGCGCGAGGCGCTATCCGCGCCGACCGCGTATGAAGCGGTCGAGCGGCTGCTGAAGGGGACGGCGGAATCGCTGGCCGATAAGCGCAACCCGCGCGGTTGCCTGATGGTGCAGGGGGCCCTAAGCGGCGGCGAAGAATGCGAAGCGGTGAAGGCGGAGCTCGCCGCCCGGCGCGAGGCGAGCATCGACCTCATCCGCGAGCGGCTGAAGCGGGCCAAGCGGGAAGGCGATCTCCCCGAGGATAGCGATCCGGCGAGCCTCGCCCGCTTCGTGGCCGCCGTCATTCACGGCATGGCGGTGCAGGCGGCCGGCGGAGCAAGCCGCAAAGACCTTGAGCGTGTGGCGACAACGGCGCTGCGTGCCTTTCCCGCGTAGGCGCCGTCTCTTCTTTCGCAGTCCGCCTCGACTGGCGTTAGGGATGGCTTCAACAAAGGCTGATCCAAGGTCTTTATGGCGCGGCAGAGTTCGGTCACACTGTGGCTCATGCGATGGACGATTCTTCTCGGCTTATGGATTTCGCTCGGGCCTGCGCCCGGCCTAGCGGGGGCTAACGTCGACGAAGGCCCGCTTTCCCCCTGCATGCCCTCAAACGCAGGCGTGGGGGAAATCGCGCCCGAGTTTCCCTGGGGTATCGAGATCGCAGGCGCTTTCTCCAAGGAGGAGGCCCTTGCCGAGTTTGATCGCGTCAAGCAATCCTATGCCGATCTGCTCGGGAATTTTGAACCGATGATCGTCGCCACCTGCGATCTGCATTTGGGTACGGAGTTGCGCTACTCGGCCCGCATCGGCATGGCGACCCGTGAGGATGCCGACGCGCTTTGCGCCAAACTTCAGGCCGCCGGCGGCGCCTGCATCGTGCAAAAGAACTAGCCTTAAGCCGTTCGCAATTCTGTCGGAGATTTTCCGCATGCGAGCGATCGGGATCGCGGTTGTTTCGGCCGGTCTCCTGTCTCCTGCCTCGCTGAAGGCCGCGGATACTTTTGCGCTGGTCGAGGCGGGCATAAAGCAGGCAGGTATTGTGCTAGCCGGCCCCAAGCGTTTCGTCGACATCGTCTGCCCCATCATGCAACAGCAGGCGGAAGCACGGAACTTGCCGCCGATGCCGTTCGTGCGGCTGATCTGGAAGGAGAGCCGCTTCAATCCGCGCGCGGTGAGTCCCAAGGGCGCGCAAGGCATCGCGCAGTTCATGCCCAGTACGGCGGAGGAGCGGGGCCTTTACGATCCCTTTGAGCCGAAACAGGCGATCCTCCATTCGGCGAGCCTGCTTGCAGACCTTCGCCGCGAATTCGGCAATTTCGGTCTTGCCGCGGCAGCCTATAACGCCGGCGCCGAGCGCGTGCGGTCTTGGCTTGCGGGGACGGGCACGCTTCCTTGGGAAACGATCGATTACGTGCAGTTCGTGACCGGCCGCAGCGCAGAAGAATGGAAGGATGCGACAACCGATCTGCCGGAGACGTTGAAAATTGCCGGCGCCGAAGTGCAGGATTCCTGCCGCAAGCTTGCGCCGCTCGTGGTGCGCGCGGTCTATGAGACGGAACCTCTGACCGCGAGCGGCGCCTGGCGGCCTTGGGGCGTGCAGGTCTCGGCCTCTTTCTCGAAAGCGAACGCGCTGTCCTGGTTCGGCCGCCTCAAGCGGCGCCATGCCAGTATTCTCGCCAACGCGGAACCCTTCGTTCTGCCGCAACGCAATTTGAGCCGGGGGCGGCGAGCGCTTTACATGGTGCAGATCGGCGCCGACAGTCGGACCGAGGCCGATAAGCTTTGCACCGCACTGCGGGCTGACGGCGGCGCCTGCATCGTGCAGAGGAATTAGGCGCCGCCGGCGAGCCCTAGAACGACATTGTGGCGTTCGCCCAGAGTGTGCCCTCGCGCTCAAGCTGGTATCCGTTCGGATCGTCCATCACCGGCTGAAGCCATTCCGCACTGAGCCGCAGTCCCCTCAAGGCGCCCCCGGTCACCACGGTATTGAGGCCGAAGCCGATATCCCAGAAGCGGCCGCCGTAATTGAATTGAAGGTCGGGCGGACTCGAATGGTTATGCACGGCGTTGTAGTGGCCTTCGATCTTGCCCTGCTCGGTATAGAGACCGCGCAACGAAGCCGAGATCCAGTCGGCAAAACGATAGCTGCCCCAGGCGGTGGCTTGGAAGATATCGCCGAGCCGATAACCTGACCGATTGTCTTCTTCTAAGCGCATGACGCCGAGCACTTGAGCGCCCCAGGTCCAGCGTGCGGCGCGGCCGGTGTATGTGATGCTGGGCACGAAGTCCCAGGTACCGGATCCCGGCTGCATGCCGTAATGGGTGAACACGCCGGCCGTTTTGTAGTCGACGCGGCCGGTCGGCGCACTTAGCATCGGGCTCACGTGAAGATGATAGCCGGGACCTTCGGCGAGCCTGATCTCCGGACCGAAGACGGTGTCGCCCCAGCCTTCCGTGCTGTGCGAATGCGCCCCCATATGGCCCCCATGGTCCATGCCGTCATGATCGTCGTGACCGTTTGGCATGACACCTTTCAAAGGTTTCATGGTCATGTCGTGGCTCATCCACATCGGCATCACCATCAACGTGAGCCAGTCGGCCGGAGCGTACATGATATCCAGCATGTACATGTGCATAGTCATGTCGGTTGGTTTCATGGCGCAGACATGCGGCGTGCAGCCTTCGTCGATGACCTTCTGGTCGTTGACCGAGTTTTCGCCATTCAGCATGGAACCGCCGGCAAAGCTTCCGGCGTAGCGGAAGCCGAGCATGATCTCGCCCGCCTTGTGCATGTGATCGAAGAGCACGCCGGCCGGCGCGTGCTGGTCGGCAAGCAGCAGAGCGTTGCCGGAATGAGGATCGGCTTTGGCGGACAGGGCCGCGAGCGCGGTGGAAAGACAAAGGATGCAGGCGCCCGAACGGAAGACGCCAAGAGAAAAGGATGACATGCGAGTAACCCCCATCGGTGCCGGCTTCGCGCCGGCACGCTGCTGACAGATCGATTGTGGATGCCGCAGGCACGCGATCAGCGCCCCGAAAGAAGGCGTTGCGCGTGATGCGGCGGAAATCGGGGTGTCAGGCGAGCGGGGGCGCGCGTGGTTTTGCCGGCGAAAACTGGGGCGCCGGCGCAAGAGGCTCAAGCCGCCGCAGCGGCATGGGTTGCGCTTCGATCAGATCAGGGAGGGGGGTGCGAAGTGCAAGCGGAATGAGACCGGCGCAGGCACCCCCACACGCCAGGCGGCAGGACAGAGCGCAACACTGGCAATCGGCTTTGCCGTGGCTCTGGCCCGGTAGCGCGCGGCCGATGACGGCGCCCTTGGCGGTGCAGAGGACTATGTCCCGGCTGCTCGCAAGGGTCGCAGCATGGGCGGCCGAGGTGAAGGACAGAATCGTCGCCTGGAAGAGAAACGCCCAGACGACGACTAGCGCGATGCAATCCTTATCCCTGCGCAGCCACCCCATGCCCAGCTTGTTAACCGGCCTCGGCCAGACTGTCAAAACAAGCAGGTGAGCCGCATTGTCTCGCTGGCGCGCACGCAAGCTTGGTATAAGGTCGCAGCGGGGACGTGCTAGACCATGACGCCTGTCGGGCTCAGGGAGGTCCGATGCTGACGATTTACGAAAACCGCACCGGAACTATCGAGGCGCAAAAGGGCAAGCCCAGGATCACCGAACAGACCGTCTGGATCGATCTCCTCAATCCGACGCGGGAGGAGGAGCAGAAGATCGAGCGGGCGCTCAAATTCGACGTACCCACGCGCGAGGAGCAGCAGGAAATCGAAGCGTCGAGCCGGCTTTATCAGGAGGACGGGGCTTTGTTCATGACCGCGTCGGTGCTCTACCAGGGCACGCAGCCGGAACCCAACACGACGCCGATCACTTTCATCCTGGCCGGGCAGAGGCTCGTCACCTTGCGTTATGCCGAGCCGCGCGCCTTCTCTCTGTTCGTGGCGCGCTGTAAGCGCGAGCCGAATCTCGGCAGCGGCATGACTATTCTCATCACCCTCATCGAAATGATCGTTGATCGCATGGCCGATATCGTGGAGCGCATCCAGGCGGAGGTCGATCTCCTGTCGAAATCGATCTTCGAGATGAAGGGGGGACGCGGATCGCGCCAGCGGCGTTTCGACGTGCTGATCAAATCGATCGGCCGCGAAGGGGAACTCACCTCGCGTGCCCGCGAAAGCATGCATTCCATGGGGCGCCTGCTCACGTTCCTTACACAAGCCGCTAATGAGAGGAAAGAGGATAAACTGCTCAAGGCGCGTATTCGCACCGCAGCGCGCGATATCCAGTCGCTCTCCGATCACGTTAGCTTCCTCGCCAACAAGATCGTGTTTCTGCTCGACGCCACGCTTGGCATGGTCAACATTCAGCAGAACGACATCATCAAGATCTTCTCAGTGGTGGCGGTCGTGTTCCTGCCCCCGACCTTAATTGCGTCGGTTTACGGCATGAACTTCGATTTCATGCCGGAATTGCATTGGCTGCTTGGATATCCGTTCGCGTTGGGGTTGATGGTGCTCTCCGCCGTGCTGCCCTATCTGTATTTCAAGCACCGAGGGTGGCTGTAATTTGAACTTGCTCGGCGCAAGCATACGGGCCACATTCCCGCCTACGCTTTGAAGTGCAACACGCATGGGCGACGGGGACCAGCGTTAAGGAGGATTCATTATGATCGCTCGCTCGCTCTTAATTGGCATCGGGGCTTCGCTTGCGCTCTTTTTGGTTTCGTCACAGCCTCTCTCGGCGGCGCCGAAACCCATCCTCGCAGCGCCGCACGATGGCGCACTTGTGCAGCATGTAGACACCAATAAGAAGCGTTGGCGCAACAACGGCACGCATGTGCGCGCGCCCTTTACCGGTGTCGACAATGTGGGTTCGGAAACCTATGTGCGCGCACCCTTCGCCCGGGTCTATAACGGCAAGGCCGGCACCTGGGTGAGAGCGCCCTTCGTCAATCTCTGGATCCCGCGCTGAGTGCGATTCCAGGTCGTTCGCCAGCCGCGCTCCTTGCCATCCGCTAGGGCGGAGCTGCATTCGTCAGTAGAAACCAAATGAGCGAAGCCGCGGCGGCGATAGCAAGCGTTCCCATAATTCCAAGACGTGCTCCGAGTAAAAGCACTCCTGCCAACAACGACAGCAAGAGCGCCTCGTAGTCGAGGCTCGTGAGTTCCGGCGTCCACAACCGCAGCGGTCCATGCCTTATCGCTTCGACGCGTGCGAAGAGAACATGCAACGCGAACCAAAGGCTTAAATTCAAGATGACGCCAACGACGGCAGCGGTGACGCCGGCGAGCGCGCCGGCAAGTTTGGGATTTGAAGTCAGGCGCTCGATATAGGGCGCGCCGGTGAAGATCCAGAGGAAGCACGGCGCGAAGGTGGCCCAAAGCGCGATCCCTGCGCCGAGCAGCCCGAGGGCGAGACTCGCCTCGCCGCTATGACGGTAACCGGCGATAAAGCCGACGAACTCGGTAACAAGGATGAGCGGACCAGGCGTGGTTTCGGCAAGGCCCAGACCATCAAGCATTTCGCCCGGCGTAAGCCAGCCATAAGTCTCGACCGCTTGCTGCGCCATGTATGCGAGCACGGAATAAGCGCCGCCGAAGGTCACGACCGCAAGCTTGGAGAAGAAGAGCGCGATGTCAGTGGTGATATGGGATGACCCGAAGAAGACGGGCAGCAGCAGCAAAGGAGCAATCCAGATGAGAAGCCAAAGCGTCGCGATCCCAATCGTCCGCAACAACGGTACGCGCTGGTGGGCGCGCGCCGCCTCAGGTGCAGGCGTGCTGCCTGCATGGAAATAGCCGGCCAAAGCGGCGGCGGCGATGATGAGGGGGAAGGGAGCTGCAAAGAAAAAGATGGCGATGAAGGCCGCAGCGGCGATGGCGATATCGTATTTCCCGCGCAAAGCGCGGCGGCCAACCCTGATCAGAGCCTCGATCACGATAACGAGCACCGCGGCTTTGATGCCGACAAAAGCGGCCTCGACGACAGGCACCTGCCCATAAAGCGCATAGGCGATGCTAAGCGCGAGCACAACAAAAGCGCCCGGTAAGACGAACAAAAGCCCCGCAGCCAACCCGCCGACTGTGCCGTGCAGGCGCCAGCCGACATAGGTCGCAAGCTGCATGGCTTCTGGGCCCGGCAGCAACATGCAGAAATTGAGGGCATGCAAAAACGGCTTTTCGCCAATCCAGCGCTTCTCGTCGACGAGGATGCGATGCATCAGCGCGATCTGCCCGGCCGGTCCGCCGAAGGAGGTGATGCCGATTTTGCCCCAGACGGCAAAGGCTTCGGAGAAAGTCGGTTTGGATAAGGGTTCGGTCGTGCCCATTGCAGCCCACTCCGTAGCATAGGCGGAAAGCCAAACGGAGCGGCGCTTGGGCAAAATGCCTCACGGGGGCGGCCGCGCTGGCCCCGATCAAGCCATCTTAAGGCGCGTATTTGGTCAGCGGCAAACTCTCTCGGCTAGTGAGACCGCAGCCCGCATGCTACCCAGTTCGCGAGGAGCGAAGGGATAACCCCAATGGTGACGGCCGGACTCATTCAGGTGGCTGTCTTTCTCGCCGCCGCGGCAATCGCCGCGCCGCTTGGCCGCGCTTCCCGCATGGGCGCCGTGCTCGGCTATCTCGCGGCGGGCGTCATCATCGGCCCATATGTGCTCGGGCCGTTTTACGCGCTGAACGACGTCGGGGAGGTGCTGCATTTCGGCGAGTTCGGGGTGGTGCTCCTGCTGTTCGTCATCGGACTCGAGCTTCGCCCGGTCAGGCTGTGGGGCATGCGCTCGTCGATTTTCGGACTCGGCACCGCGCAGCTCGTCGCGACGTCGTTTGCGCTTGCGGCCGCCGCCATGCTGCTCGGACTAAGCGCGAACCAGGCGCTGTTCGTCGGACTTGCGTTGTCGCTCTCCTCGACGGCCTTTGCCCTCCAGATCTTGGAGGAAAAGGGCGAACTTTCAACCCGGCACGGCAGGCTCGCCTTCTCGGTGCTTCTGTTTCAAGACCTTGCCGCCATTCCGCTGATCGCGTTGGTGCCGCTCTTTGCGCTCGGCGCCGGCGAGCCGACTATGGACCTGAAGGCCGCGGCCTTCGCCATTCTCACCATCGTCGGTGTGGTGGTTGCGGGACGCTTTCTCCTGAGCCCGCTCTATCGCCTAGTCGCGTCGACCGGTGTGCGAGAGGCAATGACGGCGAGCGCGCTGCTGACGGTGGTGGGCGTCACGCTGGTGATGGAAGCGGCGGGACTGTCGGCGGCGCTCGGCGCCTTCATTGCCGGGGCGCTGCTGGCCGATTCGGAATATCGGCATCAGATCGAAGCCGACATTGCGCCGTTCGAAGGGTTGCTGCTCGCAGTCTTCTTCATCGCCGTCGGCATGTCGATCGATCTCGGCGTGCTGAAATCGGCGCCACTGCAACTCTTTGCCGTCGTGGTCGGTCTCGTCGCGCTCAAGGCCGGCGTTCTGTTTCTGCTCGGGCGGCGGTGGGGCCTCGGCCCGACGGCGGCGCGGCGGCTCGGTCTCGTGCTGAGCCAGGGCGGCGAGTTCGCCTTCGTGCTGTTCGCAGCCGGCGCAGTCGAAGGCGTGATCGACCGGCCGCTCGCCAATCTTTTGACCCTTGCCGTGACGCTGTCGATGGCGTCGACGCCGCCGCTGCTCCTCCTGGACGATGCCCTCAATCGCAGGCGCAAACCAGCTCCGCCGGAATACGATGTTCCGCCGGACGGCGACCATCACGTCATCATCGCCGGGTTCGGCCGCTTCGGCCAGATTGTGGCGCGTATCTTGCGCGCCCGGCACATTCCCTTCACCGCGCTCGATTCCAGTGTCGCGCAAGTTGACTTCGTAAGGCGCTTCGGCGCGCAGATCTATTATGGCGATGCCGGGCGCCTCGATATTCTGCGCGCGGCCGGCGCGGATAAGGCGCGCGCCTTCGTACTTGCCATCGACAATGTCGACGCTTCGCTCAGAGTGGCGGAGATCGTGCGCGAGAATTTTCCCGATCTGCCGATCTATGCACGCGCGAGAGATCGCACGCATGTACACAAGTTGATGGATCTCGGCGTCAAGGTCATCGAGCGCGAGACCTTTCTCTCGGCGCTCGAGTTGACGCGGAGGCTCTTGCGCGGGCTCGGCTTGCGCGAAGCGGAGGTGAAGCGCCTGACCGAAACGTTCAAGAAGCAGGATGAGCGGCGGCTGTTCGAGGATTACCAGTACTATACCGATTTGGAAAAAGTCCGCGCCAATGCGCTATCGCAGGCGAAGGAGCTCGAGGAGCTGTTCGCGAAGGACATCGAGGAGTTGCCCGACGAGGAGACCGCGGCAATCAGCGCTCAAGAGCAAGCCGGTCGAGGATGAGCCGGTTCAGTTCGGCGGGATGGGTGAAAGGGCTCATATAGCCCGCTCCCTTTAGGATCGCGACACTGGCATTGGGAAGCGCCGCGACCAGAAGATCGACGACGGCGCGGGTCGGAGCCCGCGTTTTGCCGCCCGCGATCAGCAAAGCCGGCGCGGTAATTGCGGCATAGTCTTGAAGCCGCGTCGGTGCGTCGATGGCAATGCCGAACTCGAGGGCGACCTTGGGAATGGTGGCTGTGATCGCCGACTTGAATTTTTCCGGTGCAAGCAACCAGCGCAGCCGGCCGAGCCAATAGGTCATGAAGGCCTTGGCGGCGGCGCGGTCTTCGCCCGAGGCGACGGCGCCAAGGACTTTGCGGCCAAGAGTCTCGACTTCCGCCCACTCGGGCCGACCCTCCTGCCGCAACAGATGAAACGAGACCGGTTCCACCAGAATGAGACTCTTAACCCGCGGCCCGAGCTTGCGCGCAGCCTCGAGTGCCAGCGCAGCGCCATAAGAATGTCCGACGAGATGGACGGATCCCTCCACTTTCTCGGCGAGCGAGAACAGAACCTCGACGTCGGCGTCGATGCTGAAGGGCTCGGTCGCGGGCCAAGGTGCGGATCGGCCATAGCCGATGAAGTCAGGGGCGAGTACGCGCCACTCGGGCTTCAGCGCCTCGATCAACGGCAGCCATTCCTTGTGCGATGCGCTGGAGCAATGGCCGAGGATGACGGCGGGCCCTTCGCCCTCGTCGAGATAGGCGATCTCCACGCCGCCAGCGATCATGTGTTTCATGTTCGCCTTGCGTCCCTCACTCACCCAACGGCGAACTTGCGCACAGCGCCCGCAAGTCACATGGCCGAAAGAGCGAGGGGTAAACGCTCAGGCCCAGCGTGGCAACTGCCGATTCGTTGGTCGAATGCCTAGTCTGCGGGGGCGGGTTCGCGCTGCTGCGCGGCGGCGGCTTTCTGCATCGCCTTCTGCACCTTTTCGAAGGCGCGCACCTCGATCTGGCGGATGCGCTCGCGGGAGACGCCGAATTCGGCCGACAGCTCTTCCAAAGTGAGCGGTTCGTCGGCGAGCCGGCGCGCCTCGAATACCCGCCGCTCGCGCGGATTGAGAGTCTTGAGGGCATCGGCGAGCATCTGGCGGCGATTCTCCCGCTCCTCGGATTCGGCAAGT
>DATLXW010000115.1:0-33927 GCA_035575415.1 Methyloceanibacter sp.
CCCACACTCAGGCTTCGGATCATCGTGATCGGTCCAGCGCTGTGCTCGCGAGCCTTGCTCAACATATCATGTGGTGATATGATAATCGAAATGGGCAGAGAGCCTGCGGAACACACGCTTGAGTTTCTGCAGGACTTCGACGGACGCACCCACTGGTACGCGGGTGGATACCACATCAGATTTGAAATCCGGCGGGTCAAGAAGACAAAGGCGCGGCCGCACGGGCTGCGCTATTCGTTCACGCTTCATGACCCGAGCGGCGCGCGGCTGATCGGTTTCGACAATGCTCACAGCGTGCGGCCACGTGGCTCGCGGTTCAAGCAAGCACCCGACTCTGCTGACCACTGGCACCGGACCGAGGATGATGAAGGCCGCCCGTATGAATTCAAGGATGCCGAGACCTTGATCGAGGATTTCATGAACGAAGTGGCCCGCGTCCTGACCGAGCGTGGCGTTCCGCTCGATGTTGTTGCCGAGAGTGATGACGAAAGGAATCGATGATGGCCCGGTATAGAATCATGAGCCATACAGCGCTCAAGGAAGAATTGAAGGCCGTCGCCAGGGGCGAACGCAAAGCCCCGGGCGATGCTGCGCATCCGAGCTTCAATTCGATCGAGGCGTTGACGCGGCTATTGACATCGGAGAACCGGCGCTTGCTCGCTGTCATACGCGACCGCAAGCCGGGATCAATTGCCGAGCTCGCCCAATTGACCGGGCGCGCCGCCTCCAATTTGACCCGCACGCTTGCAAAGCTTGAGGCCGCCGGTCTTGTCAGAATGAGGACGGTGAACCGGCGCAAGGTGCCGACAGCGCCGGTCAAGCGGCTTCACGTCAGAATCGATCCCTATTCCGAGAAGGATATCCTCGAGATTGCCTGACGGCCTCCTTCAAGGGGCTGGTGTGGGTCGATCTGCGAGCACACACCGCAATGAGTAACGACACCATCATCGCGCCGGCGAGCGGCGCCGGCCGCGCGGCCATCGCCGTGATCCGCGTCTCCGGCGCTGGGACGCGCGCTTTGCTCGAGGCGCTCTGCGGCGGCGCGCCCCCTCCACGCCACGCGTCGTTGCGCGAGATCGGCCCGCCCGCCCGCGCCCCGATCGATCGCGGCCTCGTGCTCTGGTTTCCTAAGCCGGCAAGCTTCACCGGCGAGGACATGGCCGAGCTGCATGTGCATGGCAGCCGCGCCGTCGTGCGCGAGGTGATCGACGCCATGCTTGCCCTCCCCGGCACGCGGCTCGCCGAGCCCGGCGAGTTCGCGCGCCGCGCCTTCGAGAACGGCAAGCTCGATCTCACCCAAGTCGAAGGCCTCGCCGACCTGATCGACGCCGAGACCGAAGCGCAACGCCGCCAGGCGCTGGCGCAAGCGGAAGGAGCGCTACGCGCGCTCTACGAGTCCTGGCGCGACGAGCTCCTGCGCGCGCAGGCGCTGATGGAAGCCGGACTCGATTTTTCCGACGAAGCCGATGTCGCGGCCGATGCGGAAGCGAAGGCGGAGGCTATCGTCGCTAACTTGCGCGAGGCAATCGCGCGCCATCTCGCCGACAGAAGCGGCGAGCGCTTGCGCGAAGGCTTGCGCGTCGTCATCGCCGGCGCGCCGAACGCCGGCAAATCGTCGCTGCTCAATCTCATCGCCAAGCGCGACGTCGCCATCGTCTCGGAGGAGGCGGGCACCACGCGCGACGTGATCGAAGTGCATCTCGATCTTGGCGGCATCCCGGTGATCCTCGCCGACACCGCCGGCCTTCGCGAAGCCGAGGGCACGGTTGAGCGGATCGGAATCGACCGCGCGCTCGCCCGAGTCGAGGCGGCCGATCTCGTGCTCTGGGTGGTCGATGCGACGGCGCCGATGTGGAATCCGCCGCCTGGGATATTGCCGGTCAAATCCGCACAAATCGGCGCAAATCCCGCAGCCATTGCCGCCATCGCCGTGCTGAATAAGATCGACCTTGCGCCGGGCGTGGGCGAGGGCAGGGACGTGATCGAAGTCTCCGCCAAGACTGGGCAGGGCATCGATCGCCTGATCGCGGTGGTAGAGGAGCGCGCGGCGTCCGCCGCCGGTTCCGGGGCAGGGGGCCCGCTCCTCACCCGCAGCCGCCATCGCCTCGAACTCGAAGCCGCCGCTTCCGCCTTGCAGCGGTTTGACGATCGCAAGCTGAGTCCGGAACTCAAGGCCGAGGAGCTTCGCATCGCCGCGCATCATCTCGGGCGGCTCACCGGGCGGATCGACGTCGAGGAGGTGCTCGGCGCTATTTTCGCCGAATTCTGCATCGGGAAGTAAGGAATTGGGCGGGTCCCGGCCGGCTGGCTCAATGCGAACCCGTACACAAGGGTTCTGAACCTGTCGCCAACCGATAACAAAGGGTTCGGGTTGGCCTTTGAACCGGTCGGCATGTCATTTGGCATAGCTATGAAGAGCGGTCAGTGGCCGGTTCGGGGGCGAATGATTCACGTGAAACATCGGGCAGGGCGCTTTGACCTTCGGCCGCGAACGGCTTAGGTACGGGCCATGAACAAGCGTTTCGATGTTATTGTGATCGGCGGCGGGCATGCCGGCTGCGAGGCTGCGGCGGCGGCCGCACGCATGGGCGCCAAATCCGCGCTCATCACCCATAGCTTCGCCACCATCGGCGCGATGTCCTGTAATCCGGCCATCGGCGGGTTGGGGAAGGGGCATCTCGTGCGCGAAATCGATGCGCTCGACGGGCTGATGGGCCGCGTCGCCGACGCCGCCGGCATCCAGTTCCGGGTGCTCAACCGCAGTAAAGGCCCGGCCGTGCAGGGGCCGCGCGCCCAGGCCGACCGCAAGCTTTATCGGCGCGCCATGCAGGAGGCGATCCGCGCCGTGCCGAACCTCGAGGTCATCGAAGCCGCGGTCGAGGATTTAAGCGTCGAGACCGCTATGGTTAACGGCGTGTTAACGGCGGACGGAAGACACTTCGGCGCCGGCGCCGTTGTGCTCACCACCGGCACTTTCCTGCGCGGCCTCATCCATATCGGCGAGAGGAAGATCCCGGCCGGCCGCATCGACGAGGCCCCTGCCCTTGGCCTCTCCGACCGGCTCTATAGCCTTGGCCTCCGCATGGGCCGGCTCAAGACCGGAACGCCCCCTCGCCTCGACGGCAAGACCATCCGCTGGGCCGGGCTTGCCGTCCAGCACGGCGACGACCCGCCGCGGCCGTTCTCCTTCCTGACTCGCAAGATCACGACGCCCCAGATCGTTTGCCACATCACCCATACGACCGAGGCGACCCACGCCATCATTGAGGCGAATCTCGACCGCGCGCCGATCTACTCCGGCGCCATCGGGAGCGTGGGCCCGCGCTATTGCCCCTCGATCGAAGACAAAGTGGTTCGCTTCAAGCAGCGCGAGAGTCACCAGATCTTCCTCGAGCCCGAAGGCCTCGACGACGACACCGTCTATCCGAACGGCATCTCGACCTCTCTGCCGGAGGACGTGCAGCTGGCCTTCCTCAAGACCATCCCAGGGCTCGAGGCAGCGCGCGTGATCCGTCCCGGCTACGCCATCGAATACGACTATGTCGATCCGCGCGAGCTGAGCCCGAGCCTCGAGACGAAGGCTGTCGCGCGGCTGTTTCTGGCGGGTCAGATCAACGGCACGACCGGTTATGAGGAAGCTGCGGGGCAGGGGCTGATCGCCGGCATCAACGCCGCGCTCGCCGCTTCGGGCGGGGAAGGGCGCTTCGCCGTCACCCGTGCCGACGGCTATCTCGGTGTGATGATCGACGACCTCGTGACCCGCGGCGTGAGTGAGCCCTATCGCATGTTCACGAGCCGCGCAGAGTACCGCCTCACGCTGCGCGCCGATAATGCCGACCAGCGGCTGACGCCTCTCGGGCTTGCCAGCGGCTGTGTCGGTGCGGAGCGAAGCGCCGTCTTCGCCGCAAAGACGAGGCGCCGTTCCGAGGGCGAGGCCCTGCTGCGCAGCCTGGCGCTTACGCCCGATCAAGCTGCGAAATACGGGCTTGCCATCAATCGCGATGGCCGCAAGCGAAGCGCCTATGAGCTCCTCGCCTTTCCCGGCATCGACATCGTGCGGCTTGCGGCAATCTGGCCTGAGATCGGCAGGCTCGAATCTAACATCGCCGAGCAGCTCGCCGTGGATGCGCGCTATGCCGTCTATCTCAAGCGCCAAGAGGAGGATATCGCCGCCTTCCGCAAGGACGAGAGCATCGCCATCCCACCTGACTTCGCCTTCGCCCTGCCCGGCCTCTCGACAGAACTCCGGCAGAAGCTTGAGCGGCAGCGCCCGGCGAGCCTGGGCCAGGCGGCGCGGATCGACGGCATGACACCGGCGGCCTTGATGCTGCTCCTTGCTCATCTCAAGAAGGGCAGGGCGGCGAGAACCGCCTAGCGAAGGACGAAAGCATGGCGCGCGAGGAAGCGGCTGGAGCGATCGCCGGCCCCGCCGATTTCGCCGAAGTCTTTAAGGTTCCACGTGAAACAATCCACAGGCTCTCGCGCTATGCCGAGCTTCTCGCCCATTGGCAGAAATCGACCAATCTCGTCGCCGCATCCACTCTACCTCAGCTCTGGGGGCGTCATTTTGCCGACTCGGCGCAACTGCGGACTCTTGCGCAAAACGCGCGACTCTGGCTGGATCTCGGCTCGGGGGCGGGGTTTCCGGGTCTAGTGATCGCCATTCTCGAGGCCGGGAGGCCTGACTTCCGCATGCATCTCGTCGAAAGCAACCGCAAGAAATGCGCGTTTCTCGCCGAGGTCGCGCGCGAGACCACCGCCCCGGTCAGCATTCATGCCGAGCGTATTGAAGACTTCGCCAAGAGCGCTGAGCGTATCATACCCGAGGTGGTCAGCGCGCGGGCGCTGGCACCCCTGCCGCGTTTGTTCGAATTGGCGACTCCGTTTTTCGGGGAAGCGACACGCGGGCTGTTCTTGAAGGGCCGCGAGGCGGAACACGAGATCGAAGCGGCGAGTACGGCATGGGACTTCACGGCAAGGCTCTATCCGAGCCTCACCGCAAGCGATTCGTCTATCGTCGAGGTGACCGGATTGCGCCTGCGGGGAACAAAGCAATGACGGCGCTTTCGCCACGCCGCATGCGCGTGCTCGCGCTTGCCAATCAGAAGGGCGGCGTCGGCAAGACCACGACCGCCATTAATCTCGGTACGGCGCTTGCCGCCGTCGGCGAGCGCGTCCTGATTGTCGACCTCGATCCGCAAGGCAATGCCAGCACCGGGCTTGGCGTCGACGCGCGCAAGGTTTCAACCTTCGACGTTCTGACGGGGCAGGCGACACTTCTCGCGGCGCGCGTGCCAACCAACGTGCCGCGGCTCTCAATCGTACCGGCGACAATCGATCTCATGTCCTTCGAGCGGGAAGCCGGCGGCGCGAGCGGCCGTCATTATCGCCTGCGCGATTGCCTCGCCGCCATGGCGGCCGGCGACGACCCCGAGACTGCGGTCACCTATGTGCTCATCGACTGTCCGCCGTCGCTGAATTTACTCACTGTTAACGCTTTGGCCGCCGCCGACGCCGTGCTCGTTCCGCTGCAATGCGAGTTCTTCGCCCTCGAAGGCTTGGCCCAGCTTCTGAGCACCGTCGAGGAGATCAGGGTCCGCCTCAATCCCAAGCTCCAAATCCACGGGGTGGTGCTCACGATGTACGATCAGCGCACCAGTCTATCGGATCAGGTGGTGGACGACGTGCGCAGAGTGCTTGGCGAGAAAGTCTATACAACCGTGATCCCGCGCAATGTGCGCGTGGCGGAGTCGCCGTCGCATGGCAAGCCGGTGCTGCTGTACGATTACCGCTGCACCGGCAGCCAAGCTTACATTCAACTCGCCTCCGAGGTGATCGAACGCGAGCGCCGGATGCGTGCGGCATGATCATCTATCGGCGAATCAACGGGAAGGAGATTGTCATGTCGGCGGGCGCGCAGAAGACCAGACTGGGGAGGGGGCTCGCCTCGCTGATCGGCGACCGTTTCGAAGAAGGCACGCTTGAAGAGGAGCAGAGAACGCTCCCGCTCGCGTCGCTCAAGCCTGGACGCTTCAATCCTCGCCGCTCCTTCGCCGAAGCTCAGATCGAAGAACTTGCCGCATCGATCCGCGAACGCGGGCTGGTGCAGCCGATCGTGGTGCGGCCCTCGATGGGCGACACCTACGAGATTGTCGCCGGCGAGCGGAGATGGCGCGCGGCGCAGCTCGCCAATTTACATGAGGTGCCGGTCGTCATTCGCGCGCTTTCTGACCAGGAAGCGGCGGAAATAGCCATCATCGAGAACGTCCAGCGCGAAGATCTGAACGCGATCGAAGAGGGCGAAGGCTACAAGCTGCTGATGGACGGCCATGGTTACACGCAGGAAGACCTCGCCAAGGTGATCGGCAAGAGCCGCAGCCATCTCGCCAATATGCTGCGCCTCCTGAAACTGCCGGAAAGCGTGCAGGATCTGGTGCGCTCAGGACAGTTGAGCGCCGGTCACGCTCGTCCGCTCATCGGCTGTGCCGACGCCGAGGCGCTTGCTACGCGCATCGTCAATCTTGGGCTTTCGGTGCGCCAAGTCGAGGCGCTGACCCAGGACCGCAGCCCGGCGAAACCGAAACGGGCGAAAAGCAAGGATGCCGACACGCGTGCCGCCGAAGCCGAGCTGCACGAAGCGCTGGGGCTCGACGTCGAAATCAAGCGAGGCAAGGGGGAGAAGGGCGAGCTTCGCATTCGCTACACGACTCTTGACCAGCTCGAGGACTTGCGCCACCGCCTCCTCCGCCGGCGATAGTCCATGGAAAGCCGTCTCCGCCAAAGAGGGGAGACATATGAGCGCGGGGCTACGCCGAGAGAAACTCTTCGGCGCGGAACAGCGATTTGAACGGAATACCTGCCTTCGCATAAAGCTCGGCAGCGCCTTCGCCGCGATCGAGGATCGAAATGACGAGCGAGACCTTGGCGCCCGCTTCCGTCACCGCCTTGACGGCGTCCATCGCCGAGGTGCCGGTCGTAGTCACGTCTTCGAGAATGATCACGCTCTTGCCGGCGATGTCGTTGCCGTCGACGCGCTTCCTCGTACCGTGATCTTTTACCGTCTTGCGCACGAAGAAGCCGGGGAGGGGGCGTCCGAATTTGCGGCTTTGCATCGCGACGGGGGCGATGAGCGGCACCGCTCCCATCTCCAATCCGCCCACGCAGTCGGCCCTAATTCCTTGTATTTCCAGAAGAATGAGCTCGGCGAGAAGCGCGGCGCCCTCGGGATCGAGCATCGCTGGCTTCATGTCGAAATAGTAGTCGCTCTCGCGGCCCGAGGCGAGGACGACCCGCCCGCGGCGGAACGCCTTCTCTTTCAGAAGCGCGAACAGCTTCTTGCGCGCGTCTTGTGTTCCGCTTGGTTCGTTCATTAGAACCCATCTATCCCAGTCGTCATTGCCGGGCTTGACCCGGCAATCCAGAGGCCATCCGCTCAGGGTTGGTTGCTCTGGATGCCCGGCTCAAGGCCGGGCATGACGGCGTTAGTCTGATGCATACAACGCTGGACGTGAACGTCAAATCTTCGATGTGAGGGCAAGCACGAGCCGCTCGGCAAGCGCGGCTTCGAGATCGGGCGCAAGCCGCGCCCGCTTGGTCGCCTCCTGAATCAGCGGCAGCGCGTGCGCGAGCCGCGAGGAGCCCCAACGCTTGCAATGCACGATGAAGGCGGGTTCGCGTTTGAAATGCGGGCGCGGCCGCAATGACCTCACGCTGTCTTCCACGCTGGCGCCGCTGCTTGCGGCGGAAGCGACGCGGTGCAATTGAGTGAAATGCCGCCCGAGTGCGGAGAGCGCCGAAGCCCTGTCGATGCCGGCGGCGAAGAGCCGCTTAAGCTCAATGAGCGCAGCCCGCGCATCGCCAGCACTCGTGGCGTAGACGAAGTTCTCGAGCGCGGTCTCAGCCGCATCGCCCACGATTGCATCGATGTCGTCATGGCCGATGCGTCCCTCGCCTTGCGCATAGAGCGCAAGCTTGGCCACCTCCGCGCGCGACATAGCTTGATCCGCTCCGAGTCGCGTCATCAAATAATCGCGTGTCTCTCGGTCGATGCTGAGACCCGCAGCTTCAAGCTCAGAACCGATGAGATCTACGAGCGCGCGCTCATCGCTATAGCAAGGCAGCGCGGCTGCGGTCTTGTGCGCTTCGAACATCTTGCGCAGCGCCGCCTCGGGCCTGAGATTGCCGGCCTCGACGATTAGCGGGTTGTCGAATCCGGTCGCGAGCAGCCCTTTCAGTGCAACAAGATCGAGCTTCGCGCCGGCGGTGATACGCACAATGGTTTGCGCCGCGAACATCGGTTTCGTATTCAGCTCGACTTCGAGCCGTGACGGATCTTCGCCGAAATCCCGATCGTCGAGCCGCACGATCTCCGCCGGTTCGGGGCCGCGCTTGCTGAAATGCTTGGCGAGCGCGTCGGCGCGTTCCGTGACGAGCCCGTTGTCCGGCCCGTAAAGGAGGACGGCGCGGCAATCCGGCTTCGGCGCCTTAAGGAAGCTCGGGACGGCGGAGGATTTATAGGCAACCATAGTCAACAGATAACCGGCATCACGCCGGCCGGTGAACGCGCTTAGGCCGCGTTGGCAAGCTGAGCTGCCACTTGCGTTCGGATATTGTCTGCCGCGGTCCGAGCGGCGCGGTTCTCCGCATCGTAGCGCGCGCGCACATTGGCGAAGATTTCCTGATAGCGGTTATACGGCGCGCGCGAGATCGTTTTGCCTTGATAGATGACCTTGCCGGTCCGGCTGTCCAGAAGTTTGAACGTAGCCTCGAGCTCGAACACCTGCCCGGTCGCGTCGCCGGTTCTTTGCACAAGCTGATCGACCACGCGCTCCTTGATGGCGATGTCGAGCTTATAGCGCGTCGGCGCCGGATTGCCGCCGCCGGTGCTGGCGAAGATGAGTTCGTTGCGCAGCTTCTGCCCGACCCGGCCTGGGATCGGCACCACGTCGACGCTCGCCATCACCGCGGCGAGCTTCTGGCCGCTCGCGGTGGTGCCGCCGTAAAGCGGTTGGAAGCCGCAGCCGGAGAGCGCCGGACCCACAAGGCCCGCGGCAAGGGCGAGCATCAGGGCAGGGCTACGCCACCACATTGACGATCCTCTGCGGCACGACCACCACCTTCTTGATTTTGCGTCCCCCTATGGCGCGCACGACATTGTCGAGCTTGAGCGCCGCTGCCTCAATATCCTCCCTTGCGGCGTCGCGCGCAATCGTCAATTCGTCCCGCCTTTTGCCGTTCACCTGAACCGCGATTGTAACAGTATCCTCTTGTAATAGGGCCTTTTCTGGGACCGGCCAGGGCGTCTCTGCGATCAGGCTGTCGTAGCCGAGGACGGCCCAACAGTCCTCGGCTAGATGGGGGATCATAGGGGAGGCGATTCGGACAAGAAGCTCGGCCGTCTCCCTCAGGGCATAGGCCATATCGGGGGCGGGCTTTGGCCCTGCGGCCTGCAAGCCTGCGGAAAGGGCGTTGGCGAGCTCGTAGATTTGGGCGACGGCGGTGTTGAAGCGGAGCTTTTCGACGGCATTGGTCACGGCAGCGACGGCCTTGTGCGCCGCGCGCCTTAGGCTTTCGGCCTCTGGCCCGAATTCGCCCGGCTTGGCCGCTCCGCGATGAGCCCCCTTTCCTGCAGCTTCGTGCACCAGCCGCCAGACGCGCTGCAAGAAACGATGCGCGCCCTCAACTCCGGCCGCGGTCCACTCGATGTCGCGCTCAGGCGGCGTGTCCGATAGCATGAACCACCGCGCCGTGTCGGCCCCGAAAGCGGCGATGATGGTGTCGGGATCGACCACGTTCTTCTTCGATTTCGACATCGATTCGACCGGTCCGACCGTGATCGGCTCTCCCGTCTTGGCATGCACAGCCTTGCCGTCCTTGCGGATCACCTCATCCGGCTGCACCCATTTGCCGCGGCTGTCCTTGTAGGTCTCGTGCGTAACCATCCCCTGCGTGAACAGACCCTTGAACGGCTCGTCGACCGAAACATGACCCGTCTTGTGCATGGCGCGGGTGAAGAAGCGCGCATAGAGGAGATGCAGGATCGCATGCTCGACCCCGCCGATATATTGGTCGACGGGAAGCCAATAGCCCACCGCGTTAGTGTCGGTCGGCGTCTTCGCCTTCGGCGCGCAGAAGCGCGCGAAATACCAGGACGAATCGACGAAGGTATCCATCGTGTCGGTTTCGCGCGTGGCGGGACCGCCGCAAGTGGGACAGGCGACATGCTTCCAGGTCGGGTGATGGTCGAGCGGATTCCCGGGCTTGTCGAAGCTCACGTCGTCGGGAAGCTTGACCGGAAGGTCTCTCTCCGGCACCGGCACGATGCCGCAAACCGGGCAATGAATCATCGGGATGGGACAGCCCCAATAACGCTGGCGCGAGATGCCCCAATCGCGGAGGCGGTATTGCACCTGCCGCTCCGCGCCGGCCTTGCCTTTGATCTTTGTCTTGACGAGGCGCTCGGCGATTGCGTTCTTCGCCTCTTCCACTGACAGTCCGTCGAGGAAGCCTGAATTGATCAGCGTCCCCTCCCCCGTATAAGCTTCATCGGCGATGGCGAAACTCTTCGCGTCGGCGCCAGGCGGCAGCACAACCGGGAGCACCGGCAGCCCTTTGGCGCGGGCAAAATCGAGATCGCGCTGGTCATGTGCCGGGCAACCGAAGATGGCGCCGGTGCCGTACTCCATCAGGATGAAATTGGCGATGAAGACGGGAAGCGTGGCGCCTTGGATCACCGGATGGCGCACGCTGACCCCCGTATCGTATCCCTTCTTCTCCTGCGTCTCGAGCTCTGCCGCCGTCGTTCCGCCCTTGCGGCATTCGGCGATAAAGGCTGCGGCGTCTCGGTCGCTTTCGGCAATCGCCTTGGCCAAGGGGTGATCCGGAGCGATGGCGATGAAGCTCGCGCCGAACAGCGTGTCGGGCCGCGTGGTGAAAACCTCGATCACGTCGTGTCCCTTGGGGGCGGACTCTGTTTCGAAGCGGATGAGCAACCCTTCCGACCGGCCGATCCAGTTCGCCTGCATCAGTTTGACCTTCTCCGGCCAGCGATCGAGGGTTGCGAGCGCGTCGAGCAGGTCTTGCGCGTAATCGGTGATCTTGAACACCCATTCGGGCTGCTCGCGCTGCTCGACAAGGGCGCCGGAGCGCCAGCCGCGCCCATCAATGACTTGCTCGTTGGCGAGCACGGTCTGGTCGACCGGATCCCAATTCACTTTGCGAGTCTTGCGGTCGACAAGGCCCGCCTTGCGCATGTCTAGGAACAGGCGCTGCTGCTGGTGGTAATAGTCGAGGTCGCAGGTTGCGAACTCGCGCGACCAGTCGAGCGACAGCCCCATACTTTTGAGCTGACTGCGCATCACCGCGATGTTGTCGTAGGTCCATTTGGCGGGATGGATGCCGCGTTCGATCGCCGCGTTTTCCGCCGGCAACCCGAAGGCGTCCCAGCCCATCGGGTGCAGCACATTGTGGCCCTTGGCGCGCATATAGCGGGCGACGACATCCCCCATGGTATAATTGCGCACATGCCCCATGTGGATGCGGCCGGAAGGGTATGGGAACATTTCTAGAACATAGTATTTTGGACGCGGATCGTCCTCCGCAACGCGGAAGAGGCCGCGCTTCTCCCATTCCGCCTGCCAGTGCTTTTCGCGTTTCGGCGCGTCGTAGCGTTCCGCCGCCATGGGTCTCATCCGTCCTTGTCCGCCGCACGGAATGAACCGAAATCGCAAACCCGGTCAAGTTACGCGCTCGCCCAAGCCCTGCTAGATAGCGCCCATGAACGTTCAGGCCGACGTCGCCGAGATTCCTGCGCGCTTGCGCCTCGTGCGCCGGGAGATCGCCCTTGCCGCCGAGACGGCAGACCGCGATCCCGGTACGGTGAAGCTGGTCGCCGTGAGCAAGACCGTACCTCCGCAAGCGATCGAAGCGGCAATCGAGGCTGGACAGCGTATTTTCGGCGAGAACCGCGTTCAGGAGGCGCAGCGCAAATGGCCTGCGATCAAGGCGCGCTATCCGGATATCGAACTGCATCTGATTGGGCCGCTTCAAACCAACAAAGCGCGCGAGGCAGTTGCTCTGTTCGATGTAATCGAGACGCTCGATCGGCCGAAGCTCGCGCGCGTTCTTGCCGAAGAGATGCAGCGCCAAAAAAAGCGCCCCCGCCTGTTCGTACAGGTGAACACCGGCGAAGAGCCGCAGAAGGCGGGCGTCGCGCCCGCGGAAACCGAGTCCTTCGTCGCGCTCTGCCGCGACACCTTCGGGCTCGAAATCGAAGGGCTGATGTGCATCCCGCCCGTGGAGGAGAATCCCGCCCTGCATTTCGAGCTGCTGGCGAAGCTTGCGCGCGACCTTGGCCTGGAAGAGCTGAGTATGGGCATGAGCGGCGATTTCCCCCGCGCCGTGCGCGAAGGCGCGACTTACGTGCGCATCGGCACCGCCATCTTCGGCGAGCGGCCGACCGCCTGATGAGCGCTAGGGAAGCACAACGATCTCACTATTGCGCCCAAGTTGCGTGAGCAGCCTCAAAAGGTCGTGGCGCGAAAGCGCGATGCAGCCGGCGGTCGGCGCATATCCGGGCCGCGCGAGATGCATGAAGATGGCGCTGCCCCTGCCCTTGACGCGCGGACAATCGTTATAGCCGAGCACGAGCAGGAGATCGTAGAGATGATCCTCGCGCTTCAGGCGATCCCCACCGCTTTTCGGCGAAAGCTTGACCAGCCGGTTATAATTGCGGTCGGCTGAATCCTCGCACCAGCCATCATGCGATTCGATCGCGCGCATGGGAAGCACGGTGCACGGACGCGGAAGGCGATCGGCGCGATAGAGCACGAACCGCGGAGGAAAGCGGCCGGACGGTGTGGCCCCGTCCCCTTCCCGCTTCAGCGCGCGGACCCCGGCCCGCCCAAGCGCGGCGCGCCTCACGCCATGGCAAAGCGCAACCAGAGCCTGACACGGCTTGCCCGGTGCGCGGCGAATGATAATCTGCCGCTTCCACCTAGACAGCCTCGGCTTCGGCCCTTTTCCGCCTGCATAAGGCCCGCGGCATGGCTTGTGCCGGAACGGGCCCCCGCTTACAAAGCGCATGGCGCCCATTGAAACTTAAGGACCGCCGATGAGCAACGCCCGCCGAATTCTCATCATCGACGATGACGACGAGCTGCGCGACTCGTTGAGCGAGCAGCTTTCCCTGCATGAGGAATTCGAGACCTTGCTTGCCGCAACGGCCCAGGAAGGCTTGAAGCAGGCCCGCAATGGCCATATCGACCTCGTTCTGCTCGATGTCGGGCTCCCCGATCTCGACGGTCGCGAGGTCTGCAAGCTGCTCAGACGGGGCGGCTTCAAAGGGCCGATTGTGATGCTCACCGCCCAGACGTCCGACGCCGACACCATCCTCGGGCTCGAGTCTGGCGCCAACGACTACGTGACGAAGCCGTTCAAGATCGGCGTCTTGCTCGCGCGTATTCGCGCCCAGCTCAGGCAGCACGAGCAGAGCGAGGACGCCGTCTTCGCCATCGGGCCTTACACATTCAAGCCCGCATCGAAGCTTCTCGTCGACGGAAACGGCAAAAAGATCAGGCTGACCGAGAAGGAAACCTCGATTCTGAAATATCTTTATCGCGCCGGAGAGCGGGTCGTGACGCGCGACGTTCTTCTGCACGAGGTCTGGGGCTACAACGCCGGCGTCACAACGCATACGCTAGAAACGCACATCTACCGCCTGCGTCAGAAGATCGAGAAGGATCCCTCGCAGGCGGAGCTGCTAATCACCGAGACTGGCGGCTATAAGCTGGTGCCGTGATCGCGTAAGTCCGTCATGCCGGCAACGCCGGTATTCAGGGCGACGCGCCGCGAACTCTCCCCCCTCCGGACCCGGAGTTGCACCGCGGCGACGGCCAAATCAATCGATCGCAAAATCGGCGATGACTGGCACATGATCGGAGGTTCGCGGCCAGTCGCGCGTCTCGGCGACGACACGCATGGAAACCGCCGTCCCGTCGAGCGCCGGCGTGACAAAGATGTGGTCGAGCCGCCGCCCCCTATTCGAGGCGCGCCAGTCGCGATTGCGATAGCTCCACCAAGTGAAGAGCTTCTCCGCTGGCGGAACATGGCGGCGCATCACGTCGATCCAGCCGTGCGCCGCCTGCATGTGGGCGAAGCGTTCGGTTTCCGCCGGTGTGTGGCTCACCACTTTGAGAAGCTGTTTGTGCGACCACACGTCGGTCGGAAGCGGGGCGACGTTGAGATCGCCGACCATGATCATGCGATTCTTGCGCTTCCCGCGCATGGACTTGAACCAAGCTTCCATGGCTTCGAGGAAATCGAGCTTGTGGCGGAATTTTTCGTTCAAAGCGGGGTCGGGGAGATCGCCGCCGGCTGGCACATAGATGTTGTGCAACACAAGCGGACTGGTGCCGTTGCCGCCGTTGTCGAGAACGACGGAAAGATGCCGCGCATGCCCGCGTCCGCAAATGTCGCGGCGCTCAGCGCGGGCAAAGGGAAGACGCGAGAGAACGGCGACCCCGTGATAGCCCTTCTGTCCGCACACGGCGATATGCGGAAAGCCGAGCGCGCGCAGCTCCAGCTCCGGGAATTTGCCGTCGATGCATTTGATCTCTTGCAGGCAGAGAATGTCCGGCCGTTCCGCGCGCACGAAGCGCGCCAAGAGATCGATTCTCAGTCTCACCGAATTGATGTTCCACGTGGCAAGCCGGAAGCGCATGCAAGCAAGATTTCGAGGAAGAGGGCCGAAGGCAAGCGAAGCGCTTATGCGGTCCACGGCTTGCACAGAGGGAAGGATAGTGGAGAAGCCCCGGAGACGGGGGGCTCGGGGCTTCTCCGGTTCCTTGGGGGGAACCTGCGATGGGGGAGGGAAGACCCCATCACTTTTGACTAGATAGCCATGCCTGTTCCCGATTCAACCCGTCGCCCGAGGTTCAAATTTGAGGGCCGGGCCAGCTTGCCCAGGGCTAAAAAGAGAAAGGCGCCCAACCGCTGCGCGTGGTTGGGCGCCAGAAGCGCGTTATTTCGCGCGCGTGCCGGGAGGGAAGCCGGCACGAGCGGAACCACATCTTCGGCTAGACGGGGGGCACTACCGATGAAAAGCGATGTGGTCCGCTTCTAGGCCCCACACATAAGTAGATTTCACGCCGATTTCAACCGCCACGCCGTGAAAAATTTAACGCGGCGTAAATATAGCCGTTCGCCCTTAAGATAAGGGTTTGATTCATCCTAGGTTTCGCGCCATCTCACAAACGTTTGAACCAAGCCGCGCGGCGCCGGAAATGGCGGTTTTTGGCCTAACGGAAGGGCTGGAACGTCTCCTTTGACGTGAAGAAATCGGCTGCGACCTTTCGTCCGGCGACTACGTCGTTGACTATGACGCGCGTCGTCAATCCTTGCGCGTCGGTAATCGACCACTCTCTTAACTGAAGTTCTGGGTTGGAATCGAACACCAGCCTAATGCTGCCGGCGGCGTCCCCGGATTTGTCCTGGAGCGAAATGGCGAGCATGCCTTCCTGCGCTTCGACCCCCATGACCCTTGCATCGCGCGAGAGATCGACCGCCTCGGTCAAGAGCAATTTGAACGGCGTCGAGGCGATCGGATACTTTTCCACTGTCTTGAGATCGGAATCCTCGATGGCGAGGAAGCGGCCATCGGCGATGATGCGCAGTCCGCTTGGCGGTGCGTAATCGAATCTGATCTTGCCCGGCCGCTGCACATAAAAGCGCCCGCTGGAGCGCTTGTTGTACGAATCCACCTGTTCGAAGGAGCCTTGCAGATTGGTGATGTTGTTGAAATAGGCGTTGATCCGCGCCACGGCCTTGGTCTGCTCCTCGCCGATCAAGGGTGTCGCCGTCTGCGCCGCCTCGACTGCGGCCTCCCAGCCGGCGCCTTCGTCCAGAGTCTGGGGAACGATCTCGTTGTCGGGAGGCGTTTGGGTCGCCGAGGTTTCGTCGCCGAGCGATGGGCGAAGCGAATCTTCAGGCTCTGTCAGCCCCTTGGGCTCGGCCGGCTTCGAGGCCGCCGGCGGGCTCTTAACCACGGTCGTCCCGTTGTCCTGAGCGATAGCCCGTTCGCCCGCGAGCAAGACGGCAAGCGGCAGTCCCAAGAACAGCGCGGCGGCTTTGATCCCTTTCATCAGTCCCCCGTTGACCGGCGCAGCTTTTGCCTTGATGGGTATTCGATAGATGATTCAAGCAAATCTGGTCAACTTCTTGGCAGGGCGGACAATGCAGACCTTAGTAAGGCCGCTCGACCTCTTCCCCGCCGACCAGGATCTCGCGCTTTCCGGCATGGTTGGCCGCGCTGATTAGGCCCTCTTTCTCCATGCGTTCGATCAATGACGCTGCCCGATTATAGCCGATGCCGAGCCGCCGCTGCACATAGCTCGTCGACGCCTTGCGGTCGCGCAGCACGATGGCCACCGCCTGATCGTAAAGCTCATTGCCGGAATCGCCGTATTCCTCGCCGGAGGCGCCGTCCTCCTCGTCGTCGGCTTCTTCCTCGGTGACGGCCTCGAGATAGGCCGGCACCCCCTGCTTCTTCAGATGGCGTACGACCTTCTCCACTTCGTCGTCGGAAACGAAGGGCCCGTGCACGCGCATAATGCGTCCGCCGCCCGCCATATAGAGCATATCGCCCTGGCCGAGCAGCTGCTCCGCCCCCTGCTCGCCGAGAATGGTTCGGCTGTCGATCTTGGAGGTGACTTGGAAGCTGATCCGGGTCGGGAAATTCGCCTTGATCGTGCCGGTGATGACGTCAACGCTCGGGCGTTGCGTCGCGGTGATGAGGTGAATGCCGGCGGCGCGCGCCATTTGTGCGAGTCGCTGCACGGCCGCCTCGATGTCCTTGCCCGCCACCATCATCAGGTCGGCCATTTCGTCCACGATCACGACGATATAAGGCATCGCGTCGTAATCCATCTCCTCCTGCTCGTAAATGGCGCGGCCGGTTTCGCGGTCGAATCCCGTCTGCACGGTTCGCGTCAGCACTTCGCCCTTGGCCTCGGCCTGGAGGATGCGGGAATTGTAGCCCTTGATGTCGCGCACTCCGAGCTTGGACATGCGCTTATAGCGCTCTTCCATCTCGCGCACGGTCCATTTCAGCGCCACCACCGCTTTCTTCGGATCGGTCACCACCGGCGCCAGGAGATGCGGAATGCCGTCATAGACGGACAATTCCAGCATTTTCGGATCGATCATGATGAACTTGCACTGATCCGGCGACAGCCGGTAGAGCAGCGACAAGATCATCGTATTGATGCCGACCGATTTGCCAGAACCCGTGGTGCCGGCGATGAGGAGGTGCGGCATCCGCGCAAGATCGACCACGATCGGTTCGCCGCCGATGTTCTTGCCGAGCGCGAGCGCGAGCCGCGCATCGGTCTCTTCGAAATCCGGCGTCTCCAGCAGTTCGCGCAGCAGCACGACCTCGCGCCGGTCGTTCGGCAACTCGATGCCAATGGCGTTGCGCCCGGGCACGACCGCCACCCGCGCCGCCACCGCGCTCATCGACCGGGCGATGTCGTCGGCGAGGCCGATCACCCGCGACGACTTGGTGCCCGGCGCAGGCTCGAGCTCATAGAGCGTAACCACGGGACCCGGGCGCACATTGGTAATCTCGCCCTTGACCCCGAAATCTTGCAGCACGCCCTCGAGTTCGCGCGCGTTCTCCTGCAACACCTCGTCGCTGATCCCGCGGCCTTTGCTTGAGCGCGGCTGCTGCAAGAGCTTGACCGACGGCGGATCGTAAGGCTCATCCGAACGCGGCGCGCGGGAAAGTCCCGTATGCTTCTTCTTGGCCTTCTTCTGCTCGAGTCTGGTGATACGGTAGTTGGGCGAAGTGATATCGTCCTCGCTGTCCTCATCTTCCTCGTCGTAGTCTTCGTCGATCGGCGCCGGACCGAATGACGGTTCGATGCGGCCGTCCGGGTCCGGGTCCTCGTCGGAGGCCTGCCAGCCTTGCTCATCCTGTTCCTCAAACTCTTCCTCCTCGTACTCGTCGACGTCTTCCGCGCGGCGACGAAAGAGGCGCTTTAGCCTGGCGCCGGTATGCATGGCGACGTGCATGGCCGCGCCGAGCGAGGCATTGGCCCACTCGCTCGCGACCCCGTCCCGCGGCGCCCATAGCGCAATGAGCCTCGAGGTGCTCGTTCCGCAGGCGAACAGGAGCATCATGGTGCCGACAACGAGGAAGGCAAGTCCGGCGACGAAAGACACCGCAGGCTGCGGCAGGAACGGGCCAATGATGTGCGCTCCGGCCATGAGGAAATCGCCGAAAATGCCGCCTAGCCCATTGGGGAGAGGCCAGCTCTTCGGCTGCGGCAAGGCCGAGAGCGCGGCGGCAAGTAGCATCACCGAGGCCGGCCAGGCGAGGAGCCTCATCCTGCGCCGGTTGGGTGTGGTGCCGAAGAAGAGATGCCAGCCCCAGGCCGCAAGCGGAAGGAATAAGACGATGGCGGCAAGCCCGAGCGACTGCATGGCAAGATCGGCCACCACCGCCCCCCAGCCGCCGAGCAAATTGCGCGGAGCGGCGCGGGTGGCATTGTTAAGACTCGGGTCATGCACCGACCAGGTGGCGAGGCTCGCCCACGCCGCACAGGCGACCGTGACGATCATAAGCCCATAGCTGCCGAGGATAAGGCGCCTTAAGCCGGACTCCACCGCCCCCGGCAGGAGGCGCCGCCGTTGCTTCCCTCTGCCTCTGGCCATCCCCTCAACCCAGTGTGGCGACGATCCGCTGCAAGGCTTCGCGGGTTCTGTCCGCGTCATGCACGAGCGCGACCCTGATGTAATCCGCCCCGGGATTTGCGCCATCAGGGCCGGCTTGTGCGAGATAAGCCCCCGGCAGCACTTTGACACCACACCCTTTCCAAAGGGTTTTCGCCGCCGCCTCTCCGCCCCCGAACGGCTTCATATCGAGCCAAAGAAAGAAGGTCCCTTGCGGCCTCCGATAGCCGTAGCGGTCGCCGAGGACGGCATCGGCGATGGCGAAATTCCGCCGGTAAAGCGCCCTGCCCTCTTCCACGTGGCGCTCGTCGCTCCAGGCTTTGATCGAAACCTCTTGCACCGGGAGCGGCACTTGCGGGCAGGCCACGTTGCGGAAGCGCAAGAACGCGGCGATGTAATCGGGATCGCCGGCCACGAAGCCCGAACGAAGACCGGGCAGTCCGGAGCGCTTCGACAGCGAATTGAAGGCGACCACGTTGCGGAAATCTTGCGTCTCGCCGAAGGCGGTTTCGAGCGATCCCGGCGGCGGCGCGTCGTTATAGATTTCCGAATAGCACTCGTCGGCGAACAGCATGAAATCGAAGCGCCTCGCCAGCGCAATTGCATTGGCAAGATAGGCGCGATCGGCGACTGCACCTTGCGGGTTCGACGGCGTGCATAGATAGAGGGCGACCGTATGCTTGAGTTGCTTCTCGCCGATGGCTTCGAGCCTCGGCAGAAACGCATTCTCCTCCGTGCAGGGAAGGAAGACAGGCGTCGCGCCGGAGGCTGCCGCTGCGGCGCCGTAGGCTTGATAGAAAGGATTGGGAATTAGCACGACCGGCCGTTCCACCTTTGGCTTGCGCGCGATCGCGGTAAAGATTGCCGAGAACAATCCCTCGCGCGATCCATTCAGTGGCAGCACATGGGTTTCGGCATCGATCTCACCCTTCAGGACCGGATAGCGCTGTCCCAGCCAAGCAGCGATGGCCTCGCGCAGCGGCGCGATGCCTTTGATAGGCGGGTAGCGTTCGAACGCGCGCAGGTGCTCTTGCAGGGTCGGGCCCAGGAATGCTGGGACGAGGCCTTTCGGCTCGCCGAGCGAGAGATCAATCGGGGAAGCGCCTGGAGGAAGACTTTCGAGCAGAAAGGAGAGCCGCGCGAAGGGGGAGCGGACAAGATCGTCGAGCGGAGTCTGGTGTGAGCGGGGCGCCATGCAAGCGTGTTAGGGGATGCCTGCACGTGCGGCAATGGGGCACGAGAGGGGCGCGATGAAAAAGCCCCGGCCGATGGGCCGGGGCTTCCAGTCCGAGCAAGTCAAGGGAGGAGGAGACTTGGCTCAGTCTTCCAATGTCCGCACGAAAGCGGGTTACGGCACCACCTCGCCATGCAGGTTGATGTCGAGACCTTCGACCTCGACGGCCTGACTTACCCTGACGCCGACGAGGATGTTCACGACGATGAGGATGGCGAAGGTGGCGAGGCCCGACCAGATCAAGGTGGCGGCGACGCCCTCGATCTGCGTCCAGATCTGCACAACATTGCCTTCGAGCGCCCCCTTGGCCCCGCCGATGGCTTCGACGGCAAAGACACCGGTGAGAATGGCACCGATGATGCCTCCGACGCAGTGCACGCCGAAGACGTCGAGCGAATCGTCGTAGCCGAGAGCCCGCTTAACCGTGGTCGCGGCGAAGAAGCAGCCGACGCCGGCCGCCGCGCCAATCCACAACGCCCCCACCGGACCGACGAAGCCCGACGCGGGCGTTATGGCGACAAGTCCGGCGACCGCGCCCGAGATGATGCCGAGTACGCTCGGTTTCTTATGTACGAGCCACTCGGCGAACATCCAGGCGAGCGCCGCCGTTGCCGTGGCGATCTGCGTGACCGCCATGGCCATGCCCGCGCGTCCGCCTGCCGCAACCGCGGAGCCTGCGTTGAAGCCGAACCAGCCGACCCACAGCAGTGAAGCGCCGGTCACGCTATAGACGAGATTGTGCGGGGCCATGTTCTCGGTGCCGTAGCCGTAACGCTTGCCGAGGAACAGCGCGCAGACGAGGCCGGCGATACCGGCATTGATATGCACGACCGTTCCGCCGGCGAAATCGAGCACGCCGGCTCCGCCGAGAAAACCGCCGCCCCACACCCAGTGTGCGATAGGTGCGTAGACGACGATCAGCCAGAGAATCATGAACAGCACCAGAGCCGAGAATTTCATGCGGTCGGCGAAGGCGCCGACAATGAGGGCCGGCGTGATGATCGCGAACGTCATCTGGAAGGTCATGAACACCGATTCCGGGATCGTGGCGGCAAGCGAATGCGTGCTGTCCAGTCCCATGTCCTTCAAGAGAAAGCGCGACAGGCCGCCAAGGTAACTTTGCATGCCGCCGCCGTCGGTGAAGGCGAGCGAATAGCCGAGCACCATCCAGGCCACCGTCACGATGCAGGTCGTAGCGAAGCACTGCATAACGATGGTGAGCACGTTCTTCTTGCGAACCATGCCGCCGTAGAACAAGGCAAGGCCCGGCACCGTCATCATCAGCACCAGCGCGGTGGAGGTGAGCATCCACGCGGTGTCGCCGGTGTCGATCGTGGGTTTCGCCGCCTCTTCTGCGGCTTCCTGGGCGAGCGCCGGGTCGATATGGAAAAGCGTTAGAACAACGAGCGCGAGAAGCGCGCCGAAAAGATATTTGGCAAGGGTCACCATCTTCTACCTCCCCCTTTAGAGCGCTGATTCGTTGGTTTCGCCGGTACGGATGCGCACCGTCTGCTCAACGGGAACGACGAAGATCTTGCCGTCGCCGATTTGCCCGGTTTTCGCTGCGGCGACGATGGCATCGACGGCCTTGTCGACCAGCTTCGCGGGCACCACTACTTCGATCTTGATCTTCGGCAGAAAATTCACGGCGTATTCGGCGCCGCGATAAATCTCCGTGTGGCCCTTCTGGCGTCCGTATCCCTTCACTTCGGTCACGGTCATGCCTTGCAGGCCGAGCTCGGTGAGGGCTTGGCGCACCTCGTCGAGCTTGAATGGCTTGATGATCGCCATCACCAGCTTCATCTTTTTAACCCCTCCATGTTTGCGGCTGCCGGCTTTGGCCGATATCCGTTTCAGCCGTGCGAACCGACAAGCAGAGTCAAGCCGCGTGCCAATTCCGTTGCGATGCAGCAAGTGCTTGGGTTTAGTGACTCTTTTTGAGGCAGGGCGTATGGGCGCCGTTTTCAAGGAGCCCCTGAAAGCCTATGAGATAGGCATTTTACGGCTATTGCCTATAAATTAGGCTTCCTTTCGACCATTCCGCTGCCGAACCAAGCCCTCTTGTGCCGTCGAAGCGACCAGCTCGCCCTCGCGCGTAAACAATGTGCCGCGGCAAAAGGCCCTACCCGCCCCGGAACTTGGGCTGTCTTGCGCGTAAAGCAGCCATTCGTCAGCTCTAAAAGGACGATGAAACCAAATCGCATGATCGAGGCTTGCGAGCATCAGCTCCGGATCGAAGATGAAACGCCCATGCGCGATCAGCGCCGTGTCGAGCAGAGTGAAATCGGAGGCGTAGGCGAGCACGCATTGATGCAGCGAGAGATCGTCGGAGAGTGACCCCGTCGCCTTAATCCAAACATGCTGCGTCGGGGCAAGGTTCTCCGGCGAGAAGTAGCGCGAGAGATCGGCGGGCCTGATCTCGATCGGCCGCTCGCGCTGCCAATAGGCTTTCACCGGCTCGGGCACGCGGCCAATCAATTTCTCCTTGAGCTCAGCTTCGCTCGGCAGCGCCTCCGGCGGCGGCACGTCCGGCATCTTAATTTGATGCTGTAGGCCCGGCTCGTCCTTGTGGAAAGAGGCGGCCATGGAGAAGATTGCCTGGCCGTGCTGGATCGCCACTACGCGCCGCGTAGTGAAACTCTGGCCGTCACGAATACGGTCGACCTCATAGATGATTGGGACCGAGGGGTCTCCTGCGCGCAGGAAATAGGCATGCAGCGAATGCGCCCTGCGCCCGTCGACGGTCCTGCTCGCAGCGACGAGCGCCTGGCCGATGACCTGGCCGCCGAATACGCGCTGCCAGCCGACCTGCGGGCTCAAACCGCGGAACAGATTCACTTCCAGCGGTTCGAGGTCGAGAATGGAGAGAAGCTGTTCCAGCGCGCGGCTCATGGGCGGGGCCTTTCCTGGTAATGCCCAAAGGGCTTTAGCAGGTTCACGCCGGGCGCGGAACGTGGCATTGCTGTCCGCATCATGACAGCGACGCAACCTACGCACCGGTTCGACGTGGCAATCGCCGGCGGCGGCTTTTCCGGACGCACGCTCGCGCTCGCGCTCGCCAAGCTTGCGCCCGAAAGCCTTCGTGTGGCTTTGGTCGATACAGAACCGCCTGGAATAGCCGGCGCCAGCGACGCGCGCGCGCTAGCGCTTTCCGCATCGAGCAAGAACCTGCTCTCGGTGCTCGGGCTTTGGACCGCGATCGAGCCTGGCGCGCAGCCGATCCAATCGATCGAGATCACCGATAGCCCGCTCGACTCCGTCTTGCGTCCGCATTTCCTCGGCTTCGACGAAGAGCTGAAAGCCGGCGGTGCAAGCGCTTATCTCGTCGAACATGGCGATTTGACCCGTGCTCTTGCCGAAGCGGTCGCGTCGGAGCCTCGCATCGAAACCTTCGCGCCCGATAGCGTGCTCGACTTCGCCACCGATCCGTTTTGCGTTGAAACTCGGCTCGCAAGCGGCGAGCTCATCGAAGCGTGTCTGCTCGTCGCCGCCGACGGCAAGCGTTCGCGCCTACGGGAACGCGCTGCGATCAAATGCGTGGGTTGGTCCTATCCGCAAGTGGGCATCGTCGTCGCCGTCGCGCATGAACTCCCGCATCACGGGAAAGCGGTGCAGCACTTCCTTCCCTCAGGCCCCTTCGCCATCCTCCCGCTAAAAGGTAACCGCTCTTCCATCGTTTGGACGGAGACGAAGGAGGACGCGGAACGGATCATGGCTCTCGATGATGCCGGGTTCCTTGCCGAGCTCGTCAGGCGCTTCGGTCACCGCCTCGGCGAAATTTCGCTCGCAGGCCCGCGCCAGTCCTTTCCGCTCGAGTTGCAAATCGCGCGGCGCTTTGCTGCCGACCGCCTGGCCCTGATTGGCGACGCCGCGCATGTCGTGCATCCATTGGCGGGACAGGGGCTCAATATCGGCCTCCGCGATGTGGCTGCGCTCGCTGAAACCATCGTCGAAGCGGCTCGGCTAGGTCTCGATATCGGGGCTCCGCCGCAGCTTGAGCGCTACGAGCGCTGGCGGCGCTTCGACAGCGCCTTCTCGGCCGCCGTCATGGACGGGTTGAACCGCCTCTTCTCCAACGACAGCGCACTGCTGCGCGCCTTGCGCGATCTCGGCCTCGGTCTCGTAGACCGTGCGCCGGCGGTGAAACGGTTCCTCGCCCAGGAAGCTGCCGGTTCGACCGGAACTTTGCCGCGCCTCCTCAAGGGCGAATCGGTCTAGCCGACGTCGAGCTTGCGCGCTTCCTCCGGCAGCATGATCGGAATACCGTCGCGGATGGGGTAGGCGAGGCCCGCCGCGCGGCTGATTAGCTCTTGCTTCTCGGCGTCGTAGTCGAGCGAGGTTTTGGTGAGCGGGCAGACCAGAAGCTCCAGAAGCTTCGGGTCCACTTTGCGTTGTTCGTCGTGCTTGGGCGCGTCGGTCATGTCGCCTCTCCCGTCTCATTGTAGCGAAGTACCCGACCCGTCGTCTCGCGCGGCGAGATCCATCTCCGCGAGCGCAATCAGGGCCTCGGCGCGCGTGCGCAAGTCCGGCGCTTCGAGCAGGCACTGTTTCTCTTCCGGCCCGTAAGGAGAAAGGATCGCCAGCATATTCACCAGACGCTCCGTGCTTGCGTTATTAATACGGTCCCAGTCGGCGTGAAGATTGTTAGCGGCAAGATAGTTCTTGAGCGTGGCGAGCAACCACGGGCGGTCGACCCGCTCTTCGCCATAGCCTGAGACGAAGTCGGCGGCATAAGGCGAAAAATCGACCCGCGCCGTGCGGAACGGGGCTTGGCTTTCGACGTCGTTCATCAGCGCGAAGCGTGCGACCCCCGCAAGCGAGATGAACACGCGACCGTCGTCGTTCTCGGTGAAGGCGAAGATGCGGCCCGCGCATCCGACCCGCCGCAGCGAGAAGGTTTTGCCGGGAGGCGATTCGGCAGTTCCGGCTTCCGGCGCCGGCTGCACCATGCCGACGAGCCGTTCGCCGGCAAGCGCATGGTCGACAAGCGCAAGATAGCGCGGCTCGAATACATTGAGCGTCAATCCGGCGCGCGGCAAGAGAATTGTTCCGCGCAGAGGAAACAGCGGAAGCTCCTTCGGCAGATCTGCGACGCTGCGATAGCGGTCGGTTACCCCAATAGGTTCGCTCCTTGGCCTCAGGCGAACAATAGCGAGGAAAGCTTCTGCCGCCCCGAGATCGTGGCCGGATCGCTTGGACCCCAGGCTTCGAACAGTTGCACGAGCTGTTTGCGCGCGGCGTCTTCGTTCCAGCTTCGATTCTTGGCGACAAGATGCAACAACTCCTCGGCCGCGCCGTGACGATCGCCCTTGGCGGCAAGCGCGAGCGCGAGATCGAAGCGGGTCTGCGCGTCATTGGGGTCGGCCGTGAGTTTGGCGCGTAGCTTGTCGATATCGCCTGCAGCAGGCGCCTTACGGGCGAGTTCGAGCGCGGCCCGCGCGCTTGCCACCGGCGCGCTCTCCGCCTTGGCAGGGGGCACCAGCTTCAACGTCTGCTCGGCGCGGGCGAGGTCCCCGGTCTTGATGTAGCATTTGGCGAGGCCGGCAAGCGCTTGCGCGTTTTCGCGATCGTTTTGCAGCACTTCGCCGAACGCCTGTGCTGCGGTGTTGACGTCGCCCGATGCGAGCGCCGCCTCCGCCGCCTCAAGCGCCGCCGTCACATCGGCGGCGTCATCGCCGACCAAACGGGCGATGAAGGCGTTGACGCGGGACTCGGGCAGTGCGCCCATGAAGCCGTCGACCGGGCGTCCGTCAATAAAGGCGAACACGGCCGGAATCGACTGCACCCCCATCTGACCCGGAATCTGCGGGTGCTCGTCGATATTGAGTTTGACCAGCTTGATCTTGCCCTTCTGCGCGCGCACCGCCTTTTCCAGGATCGGCGTCAACTGCCGGCAGGGGCCGCACCAGGGAGCCCAGAAATCGACCAGCACCGGGACTTCGCGCGACGCCTCGATCACGTCGCGCATGAAGTCCTTGGTGGTCGTGTTCTTGATGAGGTCGGCGGGGGCGCCCGGGGCGCCGCCTTCGCTGAGGATGGGAGTGTCTGCGCTCATGATCTTCGCCGGGCTGCTTTGGCTTCCGTTGCCGCTGAAAGATGGGCCGAGGCCGCCGGTTTGGCAACCGGTTGGGCAGGCTTAGCCAAGCTCCATGATACGGGGCTTGTGCCCGCAGGCCTCGATGAAGCGGAGGAGATCGGCGGTCTTGAGCCTTGTGGTCGCGGTATTCTGCAAAGGATGGCAATTGACCTCGGCGAAATCCATCAGCGCCCGGTCGACCACCACCACCACGTCGCGGGCCGAAGCATTGATCAGCGCGAAGGGTGTGACCGAGCCAGCGGGAACGCCAAGCACCGCCTCGAGCAGCTCGCTCTTGCCGAAGCTGAATCGGCCTGCGCCGAGCGTTTTGGCGAGAGCCTTGAGGTCGATCTTGGTGTCGTCCTTGGCCACGACGAGGACCAGCATCCCGTCCTTGTCGGCGAGGAAGAGATTCTTGGTGTGTGCGCCGGGGAGCCGTTCGCGCAAGGTCTTGGACTGCTCGACGGTAAACATAGGTTCATGTTCGAGCGTGGACGTCGCTATCCCAAGCGCTTCGAGCTTTGCGAACAAGGCGGCGCGGTCGGCCCGCTTGCCGTTGCGGTCCTGCGCCATTAGGGTGGAGGTGGACATCCGGCCGATCATCTACTAAATCGTTAGCGCAAACGGATTGGAATTTCGCGGGTGTAGCTCAGGGGTAGAGCACAACCTTGCCAAGGTTGGGGTCGTGGGTTCGAATCCCATCGCCCGCTCCAATTTTCCGCACGCGTTCGCAAAGAGAGCGGTCTTAGCAGCCGCCAGAGGGCTCCCCAAAGGATTGCTAGCCCGTCTTGAAAGTGCGCTCGACTTGGTCGAACAGCGGTTTGACCAGATAGGAGATGACGCTCCGCTTTCCGGTCTGCACGAATACTTCGACGGGCATCCCGGGAACGAGCTTGAAATCCTTAAGCAGCGCCAGCTTGGCCGGGTCCGGGGTTACGCGCACGACATAATAGGCGTGGCCAGTTTGCGGGTCCTGAGTGAGGTCCGCGGCGATGCGGCTGACCGCGCCCGGAATCTCGGGTGTGGTGCGGGTATTGAAGGCGGAAAAATGCAGCCACGCCGGCTGGCCGAGCACGATCTGATCGATGTCAATCGGTTCGACCCGAGCCTCCACGGTGAGGGTATCCGACTCGGGCACGATAAGCATGATCGGATCGGCCGGCGTCACAACCTCGCCCACCGTATGCAGCCTGAGTTGGTGCACGATGCCGTCCTGCGGCGCCACCAGATCGATCCGCTTGAGTTGATCCTCGGCGGCCACTTTGCGCTCGCCAAGCTCATTTAACTTGGCGCGGCCGTCGGCGATCGCCTGCGCCACTTCGCTGCGCATGTCGCTGTCGACCTGGATGATTTGCAATTCGATCTCGGCGATCCTGCCCTTGGCTTGCGCGATGGCGGCGATCAATTGACCGCGCTCGCCTTCGAGCCGGGCGGCGTCGCGCTGGAGCGCCGTGACGCGATTGAGCTGAACCAGGTTCTTCTCCCAAAGCTGCTCGACACCCTTGAGTTCCTTGTGCACGAGCTCGATCTCGCGCTCTTTCGCTTCGGACTGCTCGGTCAAACCGGCGATCTCTTTGCCGAGCTGAACGATGCGTTCCTGGAGCTGCGCCTTCTGGCCCTCGCGCGCGCTCTTGCGCAGTTCGAACAATTTCTGCTCTCCGGCGATGAGCTTGGCGACGACGGGATCGTCCTGCCGGGCGAGAAGATCGGGCGGAAAGTCGATCTTGTCGGCGCCGACTTTCTCCGCCTCGAGTCGCGCTTCCCGCGCCGTGAGCTCGTCGATCGACTTCAGGATGATGCCGAGATTGGCCTTGGTTTGCGTGGCGTCGAGCCGTAACAGCACTTCGCCCGCCTTGACATGATCTCCTTCGCGGACGAGTAGTTCGCCCACTACGCCGCCCTGTGGGTGCTGCACCTTCTTCACGTTGGATTCGACGACGAGCAGGCCGGGGGCGATGACGGCGCCGTTGATCTGCGTCATCCCCGCCCACACCCCGAGGCCGCCGACCAGCAAGCCGACGACCAGGAAACCCGCGACCACGTGTATACGGAGTGAGCGATCGAGCTTCTTCGTTTTGTCGTCAGTCATTGCCCGGGCACTCTTTGCGTCACTCCGCTGCGGCCGGAACGGCGGCGGGACGAACCAGTCCTTTAAGAGCTTCTTCCTTCGGCCCGAACCGCTGCACGCGGCCCTGCATCAAGACAAGAACGAGATCGGTTGCGGCGAGCGCGCTCGGCCGGTGCGCGATCACCACGACGATGCCGCCACGGTTGCGTACGCCTTGGATGGCCGCGGTCAGGGCGCGGTCGCCGTCTTCATCGAGATTCGAGTTAGGCTCGTCGAGCACCACTAGAAACGGATCGCCGTAAAGGGCACGCGCCAGCGCGACGCGCTGCCTTTGGCCGGCCGACAACGCTTCGCCCGCCTCGCCGATCTTCGTTTCGTATCCGTCCGGCAGCGAGAGGATGAGTTCGTGTACACTTGCGGCCTTGGCTGCGGCGATGATCGCGTCCGGATTGGGATTGGTTGCGAAGCGGGAAATGTTGTCGGCCACAGTTCCGTCGAACAACTCGACGTCCTGCGGCAAATAGCCGATGTGCTGGCCGAGGACCTCCGGAGCCCACTGGTCGAGAGCTGCCCCGTCGAGAGTGACTTTTCCGCGCGCTGGGCGCCATACTCCGACCAGCACGCGTGCGAGCGACGACTTGCCTGATGCACTCGGACCGATGATGCCGAGAGCGTTACCGGACTGAAGCTTGAAGCTTACATCCTGAAGCACGATGCGCTGCGTACCCGGAGGCACCGCGGTGACGTGTTCCACCGTAAGCGCGGCTTCCGGCTTCGGCAATTGCAGCGGCGCCTCCGTTGCCGGGATGAGTTCGAGCATTTGCGTCAAGCGGCGACGGCTCTGCCGCGCGGCGACAAAACCTTTCCAATTGGCGATGGCAAGCTCGACCGGCGCCAGCGCGCGGGAGACGAGGATCGAACTGGCGATGATGATGCCGGGGCTCGCCTGCGCCTTGATGACGAGATAAGCGCCGATTCCGAGCACGGTAGACTGAAGCAGAAGGCGCAACACGCGCGAGAGCGTGCCGAGTCCGCCAGAAACGTCCGAGGCGCGCCGCTGACTCTTCATGTAGTCGGCGTTGGTCTTGCGCCAGCGCTGCGCCAGGCGCTCGCCCATGCCCATCGCATGCACCACCTCGGCGTTGCGCCGTCCCGTTTCGAGCAGCGCGTTGCGGTAAGCGGCAAGATTGGAGGCTTCCCGCGTCGGACCGCGGGTGAAGATTTCGGCCGACAAGGTGATGATAAATAGAATGACGCCGCCGATCACGGCGGTGACGCCGATGATCGGGTGGAACAGGAAGCAGATGCCGAGATAGAAGGGGATCCACGGCAGGTCGAACAGCGCTGCAGGTCCGCCGCTTGAAAGGAAAGAGCGGATTTGGTCGAGGTCGCGAATAGGCTGTAAGCCGTCGCCTTGACCGCGCGTTTGAAGCGGCAGTTTCGCGATCACCGAATAAACGCGCGCCGAGAGGGACTCGTCGAGCGAGGATCCGATGCGCACGAAGACGCGGCTTCTGATCCATTCGAGCAGGCCTTGAAAACCGTAAAGAAGGGTGATGAGAACCGCAAAGCCGAGCAGTGTCGGTATACTTCGGCTCGGCAGCACGCGGTCATAGATTTGCAATAGGAACAGCGGCCCGGTCAGCATCAAGAGATTGATCAGGGCGCTGAAAAGACCAATGCTGATGAAGGCGCTCCGGCAGCGGGCCAAAGCCTCCGCGAGTTCCGATCGCGGCTGCCCCCCGGAGCGGGTGGGCGCTGAACTCATTGCGGAATTGCTGCCTTCCAGTGCGACAACACCTATCCACCCCTCCGCAAGCGGAAGATCGACCGCAACTTACACGAAAGCGCTCTGTTCGTCTCGCTCTTGCGAAAAGACAAGCGTCAAGTGGGCTTAACCCCTCGCCGAGAGAGCGCCGGCCAGTTATCGAGCCGATCGTCCGAGCCGGATGATCGCGAACCTATAGTGACAGGATATACTGAAAGCCTAATGATCCGGTCCACAGGATAAGTGTTGCCGGACCATTAACCTTTGGAAAGCTTTGGAATTCCTTGGGGCAAACGCCAGCAGTGCGAGACCGCGGCTGGAAGCCCTACCAAGGCCAGGGCGAATACCCTCGGGAGAAGGTCCGGGGACCAGGGCCGAAGCCGTAGACCGGCGTCGTGCGCCGCACCACACGCTTCTTCTTGCGCCGCGGCTGCGCGGCGCCGTCATTCGGTTCGGTATTGGCAACTTTCGTACCAGCCTTGGCCGGGTCGGTAGCCCAGACGAGAAAATCCGCGCCTTTGGGCAGGCTTGCGGAGTTGATTGCCGTGTCGCCGACGATCAGCGAGGAACCGGGCGTCAGCCGCTCGGAGATCTTTTGGCGGAGGTCGGTAGGGATCTCCAGCCGGTCGAGCACGGCGGCCGGATCGTCGCCTTGCAAGCTGACCGCGATCCAGCGGGCCTTGGTATCGCCGGGTTCGAACTTTAAAGCGGTAAAGAGATGCGTGCCGAGCGGCTTGTCGGGATCGCGGAAGCTCACCGGGCTGTCGAACAGACGGGTGAATTCCTGTCTGACGAAAAGATGGCCGACGGGCGGCTCCTCCTTGCCGGCGACTTCGTAGACCTTCTTGACGAGTTCGTCGTTGAACGCGCCGGTTTCGGGCATGCCGTTGGCCTTCTGGAATTCCTTGATGGCCGTAATCGAGGGCTTGCCGAGGGTCCCGTCGAAATCCAAAGCGGGAAGATAGCCCATTTCGGCCAAGATCTTTTGCACGCCGATGATGCGGTCGCGCTGGGTGCGCCGCGTCACGAGGATGCGCAGCGGCGCGGTTGAGCGCGGCTCCGCCGCCTGAATGGCGGCCGCCTTGGCGCCGGCGGTCAGCTTGGCGGCGCTCACCGACAGCGTACCCCCTGGCTGCAGATCGCTCGCCGTCAGCGGCTTCTGCGCGGACTCCGGCGCTTCAGATGTCGGCAGAGTGAGTTGCGGTGCTGCCTCGGCCAGAGCGGCAGCTGTGCCTGCCGCGCGCGCAACGGCCTCGACTTCGAGCTTGGCTGCGATGTCAGGCTCGCTTGCGGCGGTTGCGTTGCTGACTTGACCATCCTCGGCCGAAGCCGGGACCACCAATTTCTTTACGGTGTTGGCAATCGTGGTCAGTGCGTCGGCCGTGGTGTCGACGGGGTCGGGCTCATCGCCAATTTCGTAAAGCGCATGTTTTACTGTCGGAGCTTCGTTCTCGTCGGCGGCAAAGGGGTCGATCGCATGCACGCGCGTATCTTCGATCTGCGTATCCACGCTCTCCGAATTGGGCGCCGGCTCGCCTGGCACGACGGCCGCGCTTTTCGCTTGCGAAGAAGCCGCAGCAGCAAGCCGTTCCGCGGGAGTAGCGCTAAGTGCGGCGGCAGCGTTTGCCGGCGCTCGGTCGATCGTCACGCTGCCGGCATCGGCCTTGGCGAGCACAACGGGCAGGGCGGTTGCGGCAGGTTGGACGGACAATGGCTCGAGATCCGACTGCCGCTGCGGGGGATGGTCCTGCTTGACAAGGTTTGAGGCGCTCGGCGGCGGAAGCGGCTGGAAAAGGGCCTCGTGCTCGATCAATTGCGGCGCCACGCTGTCACGCGCCACCACCACATGCTCGCCGACGGTCGTGATGCCGAAGAGCTTGGGCGCAAAGGAGAAGGGCAGGCGAATGCAGCCATGGCTCGCCGGGTAGCCCGGCACCACACCGGCATGCAACGCGGTTCCCGACCAAGTGAGCCGCTGCATCCAAGGCATCGGCGCCCCGCTATAAAGATTGGAATGATGGTAGCGCTTCTTTTCGAGAATGCTGAACACACCGGCCTTGGTCGAGTAGCCGCGCATGCCGGTGGAGACCTTCGAGCTCGTAACGAAAGTCGTGCCGCGATAGATATCGACCCTTTGATTGTTGAGGGAGACGATAAGCGTCATCGGCTCGCCGTTGGCAGGGTCGGGAATGGCTTCCTCGACTTGCTTTGTTGCGGTTTTCTTCTTGGCTTCGGCCGGCACGACCCAGCACGCACCGGCGGCAAGCGCGGCAACGCCGATCATTGTCAGGAGTGCCGACGGGGTGTTTCCAGCGGCCTTGGCTGCCGCTTCCCTCAGACGCATACGCAACACACACGCTCCCCGTGAATGGACCGACCCATAGGTGAGCCTCCCCCTGTGTGAGTCCCCCACGACTCAACCAATCACAGTAAAAGAGGCGTCCCTATTTGACCAGCAGAAGCCTTCCGATCCCCTAACGCGCGGCATGTTAATTGGTGCCGGTCCGGCCGGGAAAAAATGCCGCGAGGTTCAAAGCTTATGGTTTGGGCTTGTGGCGGCGACTGATGCCATTGAGACACACTTCCGCCCATCGCTCATGGAAAGAAACTTTAAGTGTTCCCTTCTCGCAACAGATGCCCTCGCACGTTTGGCCTTTCGCCTTGCCTCCGGTTACGCCGCTTAGGCAAGGAAAGGCTTGCCTCGGAAACAACCTCCCAATAAATCCGAGCCTGGAACGAGGCGTAGGGGAGGCGACGATGACGCTTTGGACGCGTTTGCATGGGGCCGCCGCCCGCGCCCTCTACTTGGGACTTGCGGCGATGACGCTTGCGGGCTGCGGCATCAACGCCATCCCAACCCTTGAGGAGCAAGCCAAGGCCGCCTGGAGCCAGGTTCTCAACCAGTATCAGCGGCGAGCCGACCTCATTCCCAATCTGGTCGAGACCGTAAAAGGTTACGCCGAACATGAGAGCCAGGTCTTGACCGAAGTGACCGAGGCGCGCGCCAAGGCGACGCAGGTGCAGGTTCCTTCCGATATTCTCACCAACCCTGAAGCCTTCCAGAAATTTCAGGAGGCGCAGAACAATCTGTCCGGCGCGCTCGGACGTCTGCTCGTCGTGGTCGAGCGCTATCCCGATCTGAAGGCGAACCAGAATTTCCTGGCGCTCCAGTCTCAGCTCGAAGGGACCGAGAACCGCATCGCCATCGCGCGGCAGGACTACATCACCGCGGTCAAAAACTATAATACCGAGCTTCGGACCATCCCCGGCCGTTGGTGGCGGGCGTTGCTCTATCCCGACGCGGAGCCGATGCAGAACTTCACCATCGAGGAAGGCGCCGATCAGGTCCCCGACGTCAAGTTCTAGGTTTTCGCCGGAGTAAGGCAGGGGGGTAGAATGGCCGCTATGCGCTTCGCGGTAGTGCTGGCCTTGGCGCTCGGCCTGTGCGCGCTTCAGGCCGGCGCCGAACCCGTGTTCCCCGAACTCACCGGGCGCGTTGTCGACGATGCCAACCTGCTTACTTATCCCGAGGAAGTGGCGATCACCGCCGACCTGAAAGCGCTCGAGGACAAAAGTTCCGATCAGGTTGTGGTGGTGACTCTGCCGTCGCTGCAAGGCTACACCATCGAGGATTTCGGCTATCGCCTTGGCCGCCATTGGGGCATTGGCACGGCGCGCTTTCATAACGGCGTGATCCTTCTTGTGGCGCCGAACGAGCGGAAGGTCCGCATCGAGGTCGGCCGCGGGCTCGAAGGCACGCTCACCGACGCGCTCTCGAAGATCATCATCGAGAATGCAATTCTGCCGCGTTTCCGCGAGGGCGACTTCCCAGGCGGCATCAAGGACGGGGTGCGCGACATTATTCTCGTGCTGACCGGCGACGCCGCCGAAGTCGAGCAACGCGGCAAAGCCCGCCGCGACCTCGATAATGAAATGCTCGACTGGGTCATCGTCATCCTGTGGTTAGCGATCTGGCTTTGGATCGCCTACACTGTCTGGCGCAACGTTCGCGCCGCGAAAGCGGCGGGCAGGGGACCTGGCGGGGTCCTCGT
>DATLXW010000116.1:0-13146 GCA_035575415.1 Methyloceanibacter sp.
CCGGCGTCGGAGATGAGCGCCACGGACTGGCCGGCGCGCATGCGTGCGATCAGGCGCGGGCGCTCTTTCTCCGCGTTGTGCTCGTGATAGGGTGTAAGCTCCGCGTGCAGCCCGAAATGCGAAAGCAGTTTCTTCGAGTGGCGCGTGTCTTCGGCGGCGATGAGATCGGCGCGGGCAAGGACGGAGAGCGCCCGCAACGAGAGGTCGCCAAGATTGCCGATCGGCGTCGCCACGAGATAAAGGCCTGGCGGGAGCTGCCGGGCCATTAGCTCCGCCAGCACCTCGCTCACGCGGCTCGTCGCCGCGCTCAGAGCGGAAATCCACGCTTGCTCGCTTCTCTGCTTCACCGTCTGTTCCACTTTCCGTGGCTGGGCATGCGGACGCTACGTGATATAGTTGTCGCTCGTCCATCCACGTTTGCGCCATAGTTGCGGGCAAGCTTTTCGCGCGGAGGGCGAACCGGCCTCAGAACCCCTGGGGGTAACTGTCATCAACTGCCAAGGCTGCGCCAGGCCTTGGAACGAAGGGGCCATGCGACTTTCAGTGCTGATCGCTCGTTTTTCTGCCGCCGCCAGGCTTTCCCTCAAAATCCTGATCGCGGGCGCGCTCGCCTCCTGTGGCACGCCGGGAGGAATGGGAGGTCCGGGGCCCGCGATCACCGGTGCGGGCGGCAGCGTGAAGGTCGCCCTGTTGCTTCCGATCACCGCCTCCGGCTCGACTCCGGGCGTGGCCAAGGCGCTGAAGCAGGCGGCCGAACTCGCTCTGTTCGACTTCGACAATCCCAACGTGTCGCTCATCCCCAAGGACACCAAGGGTACGGCCGAAGGCGCGCGCCTTGCCGCCGAGAGCGCGCTGCAGGACGGCGCCGAGCTGATTATCGGTCCGCTCTTCGCGCAGGAAGTAACGGCCGCCGCGCCGGTCGCACGCCAGCGCGGCGTACCCATGATCGCCTTTTCCAGCGACGAGAAGGTGGCTGGTAACGGAGTCTTTCTCCTGAGCTTCCTCGCCGGGCGCGATGTACCGCGCATCGTCTCCTTCGCCATGTCGCGCGGAAAGCGAAGCTTCGCCGAGCTCATCCCGCAGACAGCTTACGGGCGCCTCGCCGAGACGGCTTTCGCCAAAGCCGTCGCCTCCGGGGGCGGACAGGCCTTAGTGCGCGCCACCTTTCCGCCGGAGGATTCGAACGGCATGCTGGGGCCAGTGCGTCAGGTGGCCAATGCCGTGAAATCCGGACAGTCCGTGGATGCGCTGTTTCTGCCGGCGGGGCGCGACGAGCTTCCGGCGCTGGCGCCGCTCCTTGCCTCTGAAGGCGTCACCAATGAACGTGTACAATTCGTCGGCACTGGACAGTGGGACTATTCGACCATCGGCGGCGAGCGCGCTCTCGTCGGCGGCTGGTACGCCGCGCCGGATCCGAAGGGCTGGAAAAATTTCGTCGACCGTTACACGAAGACCTATGGCGTATCGCCGCCGCGCATCGCCAGCCTCGCTTACGACGCAGTGAGCCTTGCCGTGTCGCTGTCGTCCAATCCGCCGGGGCAGCGCTATACCTATGCGCAGCTCACGCGGCCGAGCGGCTTCTCGGGCGTCGACGGGCTATTCCGCCTGCTTTCCGACGGCACCTGCGAGCGCGGTCTTGCCATCCTCGAAGTGCAGCCCGGCGGTCCGCGCGTGATCGATTCCGCGCCGAGCTCCTTCGCCACCGCCTCCAGTTATTAGACTAAGCGGCAAGCTCGAGGATCAGGCGGTTCAGCACCAGCCGTCCTTCCGGCGTTGCGGAGAGTCTTTTCCCGTTGCGCTTAAGCAAGCCTTGGCTATAGAGCGCGCCGATCCGCTCCTCGTCGAGTGCGCGGCCTCCGAGAGCGGCGAGCCGCGCAAGGTCGATGCCTTCGCTGAGCCTGAGACCCATTAGGAGATATTCTTCCGCTGCCTCGGCACCGCTCAATGCCTCCTCGCTATCGACGCCGTGACCTTTCTTCTCGACCTGAGCGAGCCAGGACTCCGGCAGCTTGATCGTCGAGATGGCGCGCTTGGCGCCATCGACAGTGATGCGGCTGTGCGCGCCAGGGCCAATTCCGGCATAATCGTGTCCGCGCCAATAGAGCAGATTGTGGCGCGACTCGAAGCCCGGCCTCGCATGGTTCGATATTTCATAGGCCGGAAGCCCCGCCGTCTCGCAAAGCTCCTGCGTGAGGAGGTAGAGCGCTCGCGCTTCAGCGCCGTCAGGAATGCGTAACGTGCCTGCGGTATGGCGCGCGGCAAACGGCGTGCCCTCCTCGATCGTAAGCTGATAGAGCGAGAGATGATCCGCCGCGTATGCCAGCGCGCGCGAGAGCTCCTCGCGCCAGGCGCGCGCCGTTTGACCTTCGCGCGCATAGATCAGATCGAAGGACACGCGGTCGAAGTGGCGCTTGGCAAGTCGGAGCGCGTCCAGCGCCTCATCCACCGTATGCTGGCGGCCGAGCGCCTTCAGGGCATCGTCGTCGAGCGCCTGCACGCCAAGCGACAGCCGATTGACGCCGGCAGCGGCATAGCCTGTGAAGTTGTCCGCTTCCACGCTGGTCGGATTGGCTTCCAGCGTGATTTCCACGTCGTCGGCGATACGCCAATGCTCGCCGATAGCTTCAGTTATTTCCGCGACCGTTCGAGGCCGCATCAAGGACGGCGTGCCGCCGCCGAAGAAGACGCTTGTGACGGTGCGTGCTGGCGCGAGCGCGGCGAAATGGTCAAGCTCGCGGAGATAAGCCGCAAGGAATCGCTCTTCATCGACGCCGCCGTGGCGGACATGGCTGTTGAAGTCGCAATAGGGGCATTTGGCGAGACAGAACGGCCAATGCACATAGACGCCGAACGGCTCAGGCTCACGTCTCGTCGGCATAGACTTCTGCCATCAGTTGCTCGAAAGCGCGCATGCGGTGCGAGAGCTTGTTCTTCAGCGCTGGTTCCATTTCGCCGAAGGTCTCAGTGTAGCCGTCCGGCACGAAGATCGGATCATAACCGAAGCCGCGCAATCCGCGCGGCGGCGAAGTGAGCGTGCCGAACACCTTGCCTTCGAACACCCGCACGGTTCCGTCGGGCGCCGCAAGCGCGAGCGCGCAAGTGAAGTTGGCGCGCGCCTTGGCGGCGTGGATGGCAGCCAGCTCGCGATGGACACGGTCCATGGCTTTGCCGAAATCCTTGCTCTTCCCTCCCCAACGCGCCGAGTGGATCCCCGGCGCACCGCCGAGGGCTTCGACTTCCAGGCCGGAATCGTCGGAGAGGGCGGGTTTTCCGGCCGCCCTGGCCGCGGCCACAGCCTTGAGCGCCGCATTTTCGGCGAAACTCTTGCCCGTCTCCTCCGGCTCCGCCAAACCGAGGCTTGCCGCGGAGACGCACGCGATCCGGAACGGTGCAAACAACTCGGCAAGCTCACGCACCTTGCCTTCGTTGTGGCTGGCGATGATAATGCTGTCGCCGGGCTTCAGTCGCAACGTCATACCTAGGCGACAGTGAGCTTTTGCAGCGCCACGAGCTCGGCAATGCCCTTGCGTGCAAGCGTCATGAGTTTGTCGAATTGTTCCTGGGTGAACGGCGCGGTCTCCGCCGTGCCTTGCACCTCGACGATGCCGCCCAACCCCGTCATCACGAAATTGGCGTCGGCGTCGGCTTCCGAATCTTCCGCGTAGTCGAGATCGAGAATCGCTTCGCCGCGATAGAGTCCGCACGAGACTGCGGCGACATGATCGCGCAGTACATTGGTTTTGATCATGTTACGCGCGGCCATCCAGGCGAGCGCGTCGTGCAGCGCGACCCAGGCGCCGGTGATCGCGGCGGTGCGGGTGCCGCCGTCGGCCTGCAGCACGTCGCAGTCGATCACGATCTGCCGTTCCCCGAGGCCGGCGAGGTCGGTGACGGCGCGCAGCGACCGGCCGATCAGCCGTTGGATCTCCTGCGTACGGCCGGACTGCTTGCCGGCGGTCGCCTCGCGCCGCGTGCGCTCCGAGGTCGCCCGCGGCAGCATGCCATATTCGGCCGTGACCCAGCCGCGCCCCTGGCCTTTGAGCCAGGGGGGCACCGGCTCGCCTGCGGTTGCAGTGCACAGCACATGCGTATCGCCGAAGCGCACGAGGCATGAACCCTCGGCATGCCGAGATACGGCACGCTCGAAGCTGATCGGTCGCAGCGCGTCGGACGCGCGTTTGGACGGGCGGACGATGGCAAGCACTCCCGGGCTGAAACGGTGCGGCGCACCCTAGAGGAGCCCGTGTCGGGAAAAAAGACCCATCTGCGCTTATGCCTAGTCTGCCGGATTTGGCCCAAGGCCCTCGGCGCGTCCGGAAAAAGTAGGAAAAGGAATACGTTAGCAACGGAGCTCCAACGCTCGCCACCTCGCCCTTGGCATTGCATACTGCCGGCCAGCGAGCCGCCCTCCGTAGGGGCTCGCCGCTACGATTTGAGGGAGAGGATGGGGGAGAAGGCAACATCGCTCGCGTGTGAAAGCCGCCCGCAAGCGCCTTTGAACGAAGGCGCCACTCCCATGATCGCGCAATATCTGGAGATCAAAGCGGCGAACGCCGACTGCCTCCTGTTCTACCGCATGGGCGATTTCTACGAGCTGTTCTTCGAGGATGCGGAGATCGCCTCGCGCGCCCTCGGCATTGCGCTCACTAAGCGCGGCAAGCATTTGGGGGAGGACATTCCCATGTGCGGAGTGCCCGTACATGCCGCCGACGACTACCTTCAGCGCCTGATCGCGCAAGGCCATCGCGTCGCCGTGTGCGAGCAGATCGAGGATCCGGCCGAAGCCAGGAAGCGCGGCGCGAAAGCGGTGGTGCGCCGCGATGTGGTGCGGCTCGTCACTCCCGGCACCTTGACCGAGGAAAGCCTGCTTGACGCCCGCACCCACAACTTCCTCACCGCGCTCTTCCGCGCGCCGGCGAAAGAAGGGGAAGAGCCAGGCTACGCGCTTGCCTCGCTCGATATCTCGACTGGCGAGCTGCTCGCATCCTCCGCAGAGGTTGGCGACCTCGCCGGCGAGCTTGCGCGGCTGAGGCCTGGAGAGGTGCTCGTTTCGGACGATCTTTCCGGCGACCAGACGCTGCGCCGCTTGGTCAGCGAAGCGGGCGCCGCCTTCACCCCCTGTCCGCGCGCCCATTTCGACTCGATGAAAGGCGAGCGCGCGCTCAAGACGAAGCTCGGTGTCGCCGCGCTCGATGCCTTCGGCCAATTCACACGCGCGGAGCTTGCGGCCTTCTCGGGGCTTCTCACCTATGTCGAGATCACCCAGGTCGGCAAGATGCCGGTGCTGCGTCCGCCGCGCAAGGAAGGCGACGGAAGCCTCCTGATCATCGATGCGGCTACACGCGCCAATCTCGAGCTGATGCGGTCGAATCAGGGCACCCGCGCTGGAAGTCTGCTCGCGGCCATCGACCGCACTGTGACTGCGGCCGGCGCGCGGGAGCTTGCCGCGCGGCTCGGCAGTCCGCTCACCGACCCCACCGCCATCAATGCAAGGCTCGATGCCGTGGCCTATCTTGTGGCCGAGCCGCGTTTGCGGGAACGCTTGCGCGAGGGGCTCAAAGCCGCGCCCGATCTCGCCCGCGCGCTCGCACGCCTCTCGCTCGGGCGCGGCGGTCCGCGCGATCTCGGGGCGGTGCGCGACGCCATCCATGCCGCGCAAAACCTAGCCCGGCTGCTGCTTAAAAGCGGCGAGGCTTTGGGCCTCCCGCGCGACTTGATGCGGATCGCCGAGCGCCTCGCCGCCGCCCCCACGGCCATTGCCGAGTCGTTGGCCTCGACGCTCGCCGACGCTCTGCCCGTCGCGGCGCGCGACGGCGGTTTCGTGCGCGATGGCGCCGATGCAAATCTCGATGAGTGTCGGCGCCTGCGCGACGGTAGCCGCCAAGTCATCGCCGGGCTGCAAGCGACCTATGCCGAGAAGACCGGCATCAAGTCGCTGAAGGTGCGCCACAACAACGTCCTTGGTTACTTCGTCGAGGTCACGGCGCTGCATGGCCCGGTGCTCTCGAAACCTCCGCATACCGAACTCTTCATCCACCGCCAGACGCTCGCCAATGCCGTGCGTTTCACTACGCCGGAGCTTGCCGAACTCGAAGCCCGGATCGTGCAGGCGGCGGACCGCGCGCTTGCGCTCGAGCTCGAAATCTTCGCCAAACTCACCGGCGAAATTCTCGCCGAGGAACGCGTGCTATCGGCGGCAAGCGCCGCCCTCGCCGAGCTCGATTGCTATGCCGGTCTCGCCGAGCTTGCGGTCGAAGAAAAATACGTACGGCCAAAGGTCGACCAAAGTCTCGCCTATGTCGTGGAGGAGGGCCGTCACCCGATGGTCGAGCAGAATTTGCGCCGCGGCGAAGGCACAAGTTTTGTCGGCAACGACTGCACGCTCGGCGACTCAACCCGCATGCTGGTCGTGACCGGCCCCAATATGGCGGGCAAATCGACGTTCCTGCGTCAGAATGCGCTCATTGTCGTGCTTGCCCAATCGGGATGCTTCGTCCCAGCCAAGAGGGCTGAGATCGGCATAGTCGACCGGCTGTTCAGCCGGGTTGGCGCCGCCGACGATCTCGCCCGCGGCCGCTCGACATTCATGGTCGAGATGGTCGAGACTGCGGCCATTCTCAATCAGGCGACCGAGCGCTCCTTCGTGATTCTGGATGAGATAGGTCGCGGCACGGCCACCTTCGATGGGCTTTCGATCGCCTGGGCCACGCTCGAATATCTGCACGAGGTAAACCGCTCGCGCGTGCTCTTTGCCACCCATTATCACGAGTTGACGGCGCTTGCCGACAAGCTCGACGGCGCCGCAAATGCGACCGTCGAGGTCAAGGAGTGGCGCGACGAGATCGTGTTCCTCTACCGCGTGGTAACGGGCGCGGCCGACCGTTCTTACGGCATCCACGTGGCTAAGCTCGCAGGCCTTCCCGCGCCGGTGTTGAAGCGCGCCGGCGAGGTTTTGACCGCTCTAGAGAAAGCCGATGGACGCCCCAAGCCCGCCGATCTCGCTTCCGATCTGCCGCTCTTCCAAGCCGTCCGCGCCCAGGAGCCCGGATTAAAGGAGCCGGCGCCGCTCGAACGGGAGGTTGCGGCGCTTCAACTTGACGCGATGACCCCAAAAGAGGCGCTAGACGCGCTCTATCGCCTGAAGGCTCTCCTGCGTGAGCCCCTGTGATAGACTGGACGCGGCCGGGGGCAGACGGAGGTTGGCGCATGACCTTTGAGACCGACGAAGCCCCAAGAAGAATGCCCGTCTTTCCCTCGATGCCAGACATGGCGGCGTGCTTGCCGCAGGCCGTGTGGAAGGCCGGGGATTTTCTGCTTGTGTTGGCCACTGACGTGAAACCTTTATCCGCCCGTGTAATTGGCGAGGCGGCCGCAAGCGGACTCCACTACCAGGCTGTGCTCGCCGTGCTTGACCGCAAGCTGGGCCACACGCGGCTCTTCATCACGCTTGGACGAAGCGCCGCCGGCAGCTTCCTGTGCCGCTTCACGGAAGGGGGTGTGCACGAAAATTGCGGCTTGGTTGACGATATGACCCTCGAAGAATTTGCCGCGAAAGCAATCGAGATGTTCACAACTGCTTACGCATATTCCGGCGTGATCGAGAAGGCGGCGCTTACGCCCCAGCCCGGTGCGCCAGCATCGAACTAGCCAGACAAGAACGCATGGATCAGCCAGCTCCGAGAAAAGCGCCCTATTTCGACCTCGACCTGTTACGGCACGAGACCTCCGAACTTGCACGCGCCTATACCGCCAAGGATCCCGCGCTCCGCTCGGCCCTGGTCGAACGCATGCGTCTGCTCGTCGACGAGGCTCGCGCCGCGGCCCGGCGTCAGCTCGAAGAGGACGGCGATGGAAGGGCTTGCGCCGCCGGCCTGTCAGACTTCCAGGATGCGCTCATCAAGCTCGCCTACGACTTCACCATCACTCACGTCTATCCCTCGGACAATCCCTCCGCAGCCGAGCGCATGGCCATCGTGGCGCAAGGGGGCTACGGCCGCGGGCTGCTCGCGCCGGGGTCGGACATCGATCTTCTTTTCCTGCTTCCCTACAAGCAGACCGCCTGGGGCGAAAGCGTGGCGGAGTACATGCTCTACCTGTTCTGGGATCTCGGCTTCAAGGTCGGGCACGCCACTCGCAACATAGATCAGTGCGTGCGACTCAGTCATTCCGACATGACGATCCGCACCGCCCTACTCGATGCCCGGCTTATCCTTGGCGACGCAGACCTATTCGCCGATTTCCAGCGTCGCTTCCGCAAAGAAGTGCTTGAAGGCAATGCCCGCCCGTTCATCGAAGCCAAGCTTGCCGAGCAAAACGCGCGCCATACCCGCGCCGGCATGTCGCGCTATCTGGTCGAACCCAACGTCAAGGACGGCAAAGGCGGTTTACGCGACCTGCATACGCTACACTGGCTCGCCAAGCATCTTTATCCCGACAAGGCCGAGGCCGAGTTCGTCGATGCCGGCGTCTTCACGCCGCACGAATATCGCAGCTTCCGCCGCTGCGAGAGCTTTCTCTGGGCCGTGCGCTGCCAGCTGCATTTCCTTACCGAACGTGCCGAAGAACGGCTCAGCTTCGATGTCCAGCAGCAGATGGCTGAGCGGCTCGGTTATCGCGGGCATGCCGGCTTGAGCGCGGTCGAGCGCTTCATGCGCCACTATTTCCTCGTCGCCAAGGAGGTTGGCGAACTCACCGGCATCGTCTGTTCGGCGCTCGAGATGAAGCAGCTCAAATCGTTGCCCAGGCTCGACACGTTGCTCGCGCCCTTAAGCTGGCGCCGGCGCGCCAAGCTCAGGCGCACCTCGGATTTCCGCATCGAGAACGGCCGCATTTCGGCCGTGCATAAGGACGCCTTCGCCAAGGACCCGGTCAACTTCATTCGTTTGTTCGCCTTCGCAGACGAGCATCAGGCGTCGTTTTCGCCGGAAGTGTTGCGCCAGATACGCTCCAATATTCGGCTGATCGACGACAAGCTTCGCAACAATCCCACCGCCAACCGGCTGTTCATGCGGCTCTTGACCGACGCGCGCGATCCGGAAGGTCTTCTGCGCAAAATGAACGAGGCTGGCGTTCTCGGCCGCTTCATCCCGGATTTCGGCCGAGTTGTGTCGATGATGCAGTTCAACATGTACCACCACTACACGGTGGATGAACATCTGATCCGCACCATCGGCTTTCTCTCCGGCATCGAGCGGGGGCGCTACGCCACCGAGCATCCCGTGTCGAGCGAGATCGTCCGCACCATCGACAATCGCCGCGCGCTCTACCTCGCGGCCTTCCTGCACGACATCGCCAAAGGACGCGACGAGGACCACTCGATCGCCGGCGCGCGAATCGCCCGCGAGCTTGGCCCTCGCTTGGGCCTGACCCCGTCGGAGACGGAAACGGCCGCTTGGCTCGTCGAGCACCACCTCTCCATGAGCTTGTTTGCGCAAAGCCGCGACCTCAACGATCCCAAGACCTTGCGCGACTTCGCCGCCCTGGTGCAGAGCCGCGAACGGTTGAAATTGCTCTTGATCCTCACCGTGGCGGACATCCGCGCCGTAGGACCCGGGGTGTGGACCGGCTGGAAAGGACAACTCTTGCGCACGCTTTATTTCGAGACCGAACCCATGCTCGGCGGCGGCCATATTAGTTTGACTCGCTCCGAGCGCGTTTCGCGCGCGCAAAATGCCTTGCGCGAACGCCTCTCGAACTGGCCGAAGGGCGAATTGGAGCGCTTCATCGACCGCCACTATCCGTCTTACTGGCTGCGGACTGACCTCGACGTCATTGCCGAGCATGCCAAGCTGATCCGCGAGGCCGAGGCGCAAGACCGGCCGGTGATGACGCGGATTGCAACCGACGCCTTCCGCGGCATCACCGAAATCACCTTCCTTGCGCCCAACCATCCGCGTCTGCTCGCCATGGTGGCAGGCGCCTGCACTGGCGCGGGCGCCAATATTGTCGCCGCGCAGATCTCAACCACCCGCGACGGCATGGCGCTCGACACCATTCATCTCGAGCGCGAGTTCGATCATGCCGAAGACGAAGAGCGCCGCGCCAAGAAGATCGCCGCGACCATCGAGCGCCTGCTTCGCGGCGAGATGCGTCTTTCCGAGGTGGTGATGGCTCAACGCAAACCGAAGGCGAGGCTGTCCGCCTTCACCGTCGAGCCGCAGGTCGTTATCGACAACACCTTGTCCGACGCGCTCACCGTGATCGAGGTCAACGGCCTGGACCGTCCCGGGCTGCTCTACGACGTGACACGGGAAATTTCCGACCTCAACCTCGACATCGCCTCGGCCCATATTGCCACCTTCGGCGAGAAGGCGGTCGACGTGTTCTACGTCACCGACCTCACCGGCAAGAAGATCACGAGCACGAGCCGCGAGAGCATGATCCGCGAGCGCCTGTTGAAAGCACTCGCCCCGCGCCGCGACCCAGTCTTCATTCCGGCCTAATATGAAGCTCTATCGCGGCGTTGCCACCGTTGGCACGATGACAGCGCTGAGCCGCATGCTCGGCTTCGCGCGCGACGTTCTTATCGCCGCGGTGCTTGGTGCATCCTACGTGGCCGACGCCTTTTTCGTCGCCTTTCGCGTGCCCAATATGTTCCGCCGCCTCTTCGCGGAGGGCGCCTTCGATGCGGCCTTCATCCCGCTCTTCGCCAAACACCTCCATGCCCAAGGGCCTGACGGAGCGCGCGTCTTCGCCGCCCAGGCGCTTTCCGGCCTGACGATGCTTCTTGTGGCTTTTACCGTTCTCGCCGAAATCGCCATGCCCTGGCTCATGCTCGTGCTTGCGCCCGGATTTGCCGCCGACGCCGAGAAGTTCGCGCTCGCGATTTTGCTCGCGCGCATCGCGCTTCCATACCTCGTCTGCATGTCTCTGGTCGCGCTCTATACCGGCATCCTCAACGCTTACGGGCGTTTCGCCGTCGCCGCCTTCGCTCCGACGCTCCTGAACGTCGTCCTGATCGGCGTGCTCCTCATCCTTGTCGCCGCCGGCGGCGATACCCTGCGCGGGGCCGGCGTTACGCTCGCCTGGGCCATCACGGCTTCGGGCGTGTTGCAAGTGCTCGTCGTGATCGCGGCCGCTGCGAGAATCGGCATGCGTGTGCCATGGACGCGACCGCGGCTAACCCCGGACATGCGGCGTCTGGCCGGGCTTGCCGCGCCCGGAATTGTCGCCGGCGGCATGGCGCAACTCACCATCGTCATCTCCACTATTATTGCCACGCTCCAAGATCGCGTCGTCTCCTGGCTCTATTATGCGGAACGGCTTTTTCAGCTCCCACTCGGCATCATCGGCGTTGCCATCGGCGTCGTGCTGTTGCCGGCGCTCAGCAATAAGCTCCGCTCAGGCGATCACGCCGCCGTGCTTGCGAGCGAGAACCGCGCACTCGAATTTGCGCTGCTATTGACCGCGCCCGCCGCCCTTGCGCTCTTTCTTGCCGCGCACCCGATCATTCGCGTCTTGTTCGAGCGCGGCGCTTTCACCCCGGCCGATACACAGGCGACCGCCGCCATGCTCTCCGCCTTCGCGCTCGGCCTCCCGGCCTTTGTGTTGATCAAGGTGCTCAATCCGAGTTTTTTCGCCCGCGAGGATACCAAGACGCCGATGCTGTTCGCCGGCGTGGCCATGGGCGCCGACGTGGTGCTGAGCCTCGCGCTTTTCATGCTGATGGGTCCGACGGGAATTGCGCTGGCCGCGACCCTATCCGGCTGGATCAATGTTGGCCTCCTGGCTGCGGCCATTAAAAGGCGGGGCGGTCTTGTTCTCGATCAAACCTTCCGCCGCCGCTTTGTCGGCATCGTCGCCGCAAGCGCGCTGATGGGGGCGATCGTTCTCGTCCTCGCTAACCTGCTTGAGCCTTGGTTTGCCCCGGCGAGCGGCTTCGTCGCCCAAGCGAGCGCGCTTGCAGCCCTGGTCGGGGCCGGGCTTATCGTCTATCTCGGCGCCGCCCAGCTTTTCGGTGCGGCCCATTTCCGCGAGCTGATCCGCGCCTAGACGGGAGCTTGCGCTTCGCCCGCGCCCGCGCCATAACCCGCCCTTCGGATTGGGGCAAACATGCAAAGGACCAGGACCAAGACCCGCGTCTTCTCCGGCGTGCAACCGACCGGCAATTTGCATCTCGGCAATTATCTCGGTGCCATCACCAAATTCGTGGCGCTGCAATCCGAGCATGATTGCATCTATTGCGTTGTGGACCTGCACGCGATCACCGTATTCCAGGACCCCGAAGAGCTCGCCAAGAACACGCGCGAGGTGACGGCGGCCTTCATCGCCTCCGGCATCGATCCCAAGAAGCACATCGTGTTCAATCAGAGCCAGGTCTCAGGCCACGCCGAGCTTGCCTGGATCTTCAACTGCGTGGCGCGGGTCGGCTGGCTCAACCGCATGACGCAATTCAAAGAGAAAGCGGGCAAAGATCGCGAGAATGCGAGCGCTGGGCTCTATGTTTACCCGAACCTGATGGCGGCCGACATTTTGCTCTATCACGCCACCCACGTCCCGGTGGGCGAGGATCAGAAGCAGCACCTTGAGCTTGCCCGCGACATCGCCCAGAAGTTCAACAACGACTTCGCCAAGACGATCGCTCGCGAGGGCTACCCGGGCGGCTTCTTCCCGCTGCCGGAGCCCTTGATCACGGGGCCTGCCACCCGCGTGATGAATCTTCGCGACGGCACCAAGAAGATGTCGAAGTCGGACGAGTCGGACATGACGCGCATCAATCTGACCGACGACGCAGGCACCATCGCCAAGAAGATCAGAAAGGCCAAGACCGACCCCGAGCCGCTGCCATCCGAGGTGAAGGGACTGGAAACGCGGCCGGAAGCCGACAACCTCGTCGGCATCTATGCCGGTCTTGCTGAGACCAGCAAGGAGGCGGTGTTGCGCGATTTCGGCAATTCGCCGTTCTCGAAGTTCAAGGAGGCTCTCGCTGAGCTCGCCGCCTCGAAGCTTACTCCCATCGGCGATGAGATTCGGCGGTTGATGGCGGATCCGGTCGAGATCGACAGCATCTTGGCTGACGGCGCGCGCCGCGCCCACGCCATCGCCGATCCCATCCTTGCCAAGACCAAGGACATCGTCGGCTTCATCCGCAGCTGATGTAACGCTTATGAACGTAAGAGGTACGACTCTCTATCCGTTTGTGCCCTC
>DATLXW010000117.1:0-9801 GCA_035575415.1 Methyloceanibacter sp.
TCTTGCTGGCGGATCACTGTCATCGCTGCTGCGACCTCGCTGAAACGGCGCGCGTCCTGCGCGCCGCGGCGGTCGCCGCCATCGCGCGCAGTCCCTGCACCGCCATCTCGGGTTTGGTGAGATGCACGCGCTCGTTCAACGGATCACGCGCAGTCAAAAATGTCAGTAGTTTCTGCGCCAGCCTCACAATCACGCCCGTCTCGAGCCCGAGCCGTCCGTCCTTGACCGAAAGCGGCAGCTTTTCCGCAGCAGGCATCATCTCCTTCGTCTTCTCCGCGATATCGCGCAGTGCGGCGCGAAGCTCAGGCGACGCTTTGTCGGCTGCAAGGTCTTCGACTTTTGCTCCCCGCGCGCCCAGCATATCGAGCGGCAGGTAGACGCGATCGAGCGCGCGGTAGTCCTTACCGCAATCCTGCAAATGATTGATCACTTGCAACGCGGCGCAAAGCGGATCCGAATAGGTCCAGGCCGTTTCGCTTTCGCCGTGGAGGGCGAGAACGAAGCGCCCGACCGGCATGGCTGAATAGCGGCAGTAATGCATCAGCTCGGACCAGTTGGCATAGCGGCGCTTGGTCACGTCGGTACGAAAGGCCGTCAAAAGATCGAGGGGATGTACAGGCGGAAGCCCCCTCTCCGCGAGAACCGCCCGTAACGGCAGCGCAGCTTTGGCCGTGTCCGACTTGCCGAGCAGCGTCTTTTCCAAATTATCAAGGCCGGCAAACTTGTCCTTGTCCGCCAGACTCGGATGGTCGGCAATGTCGTCCGCCGCCCGCGCGAAGCGATAGAAACTCAGGACCGGCGCGCGCAAACGCGGGGTAATCAGCCAGGAAGCGACGGGAAAATTCTCCTCGCGCTCCGTCTTGCTCGCTTGGATCGTGGCGGCCGCCGTCATCGCTTTGCTGCAAGAGCCTGGCTACGCCCTTTCCACAGCCCCCCTCTGCCCCGCCAGTGTTGATAGGCCGAATCCAATGTGAACGCCACGTAAGCGGCGGCAATCGAGGGCAAGGCCAGAGCCCAGAGCGGGGATACGCGATAGAGGCGAAGTATGGGCAGATAGGCTACGGCCATCAAGGCCCAGGCCGCTGCGCCAACGAGATTGGCCGGATACGCGGCCCCGAGCGCGAGCAGTGGCGGAGTCAAAAAGGCGAGCGCCATGCAGGCAATCGTGACGGCAAGCATAAATGGCGAATAGTCGAGCTGGGCATAGGCGGACCGCGTCACCATGCGGCGAATATCGGACAACGCGGGATAAGGCCGCGCGCTTCGCACGCTCTCGCTGAGTCCAAGCCAAATCGGCCCTTCCTTCTTGAGCAGCGCCGCGAGCGCGCAATCGTCGATCAGCGCTGCACGAATCGGCGCAAGGCCGCCTGCCCGCTTGAGTGCGGCGGTCTCGACCAGCATACAACCGCCCGCAGCCGCCGCGGTGTTGGCGCTGCTGCGATTGACCCAGGCGAACGGGTAAAGCATCTGGAAGAAGAACACGAAGGCGGGGATGAGCGCACGCTCCGCTAGGCTTTCGCAGTTCAGCTTGGCCATGACCGAGGTGAGAACGAGTTCGTGTGCCTTCGCGCGGGCCACGAGGTCTCTCAACGCAGTCGGCGCGTAAACGATGTCCGCGTCGGTGAACAACAGGTAGTCCGGCGTCTTCTTGCTCGTCCCGACATACCTGAAGCCCTGATGCATCGCCCAGACTTTTCCCGTCCATCCGCCAGGAGGGGGCCGTCCCTCGATGACCGCCACATCGCGTGCTGCGCCCTTTGCGATCTTGCGCGCGACATCCAAAGTTCCATCGCTGCTCTGATCGTCGACGAGGACGATGGAAAATCCGCCGGGATAACGCTGCGCCGAGAGCGACCCGAGACTCGCCGGCAACATCTCGCTTTCATTCCGCGCCGGGATGATGGCAGTGACACTCGGCCAGGACCGAGGCGCTTCCGGTGGGTCTGCATCGTCACGCTGGCGCGCAAGCCAGAAGCCGCCCCTGAAGAGGAGGAGATATATCCAAGCCGCGAGCGCGAGGACGGCAACCACGACAATGAGGGTCAACGCAGAACCCCCTCCTTGCGGAACCACTCGATCGCATCGCGAAGGCCCTCTTCTGCCGGCCTCGCACGATAGCCAAGCTCCCGCTCTGCCTTCGCCGAGCTGAAAAACATCCGGTACTTCGCCATGCGCAATCCGTCGAGAGTGAGCAGCGGCTCGCGCTTGGTCACCCGCGCCGCCAGTTCCGCAAGAAAGGCAAGCGGATAGAGCGGCGCACGCGGCAACTTAAAACGAGGCGGCGCACCTCCGACAATGCGTGCGATCGCGCCGAGGAGCTCACCAAGGCTCATATTGCTGCCGCCGAGAATGTAGCGCTCGCCGATCTTGCCGCGCTCGAGTGCCGCAATATGGCCCTTGGCCACATCATCGACATGCACGATGTTGAGGCCGGTATCGACGAACGCCGGAATACGTCCGGCCGCGGCTTCGAGGATCATGCGGCCTGTTGGCGTAGGACGGCGGTCGCGCGGACCCACCGGTGTCGAGGGATTGACGATCACCGCTGGCAAACCGTCGGCAATCATGGCCAAAACCAGCCGTTCTGCCGCGACCTTGCTCCGTTTGTAGGCGCCGATCGCCTCGTCCTCGCGGAGCGGCCTGCTTTCGTCGGCAGGAGTTCCGTCTTTGCGCAGCTTGAGGGTGGCCACGCTCGACGTGTAGACCACGCGCTCGACCCCCGCCGTCTCTGCGGCATCCATAATTGTCCGCGTTCCCAAGAGGTTAGTCCGCACTATGTCCTCCGGATCCGGCGCCCAGAGGCGGTAGTCTGCCGCGACATGGAACACATAGCGGGCGCCGCTCACCGCCGCAGAAACCGCCCTTTCGTCGCGCATATCGCCTTCGATAAACTCGATGTCGAGCCCGTCGAGATTGGCGGTCTGGCTGCCCCGCCGCACCAGCGCGCGCACAGAAAATCCGGCCTCGATCAGTTCTCTCGCGACCGCAGACCCGACAAAACCGGTAGCTCCTGTTATGAAGACGCGATCTTTGGACGGCAAGGTTCTAAGCCCCGGCGCCTATAGTTGAATTCACCTCTTAGATCATAACAACGCCAGAATTGATGCGAAAATCCGCCCGGACACTGCGAAAAACTCCGATTATGAACAAGGTGACGCGTAACCCCCTCCTAATGGCTCCGGTGATGGCCGTTACCTTTGGCCTCGCCATCCTTCAAGCCGCCGCGGCCCTCCCCACGGCGGCCGGGGTGTGGAAGCAAGTCGACGAGAACGGGAGGGTCGGAGCGCTTGTCACCATCACCGAGGAGGGAGGCTATTTCGTTGGGCGTTTGTCGAAGCTCTTCGTCGCTCCGGAAGACGACCCCAACCCGCTCTGCACCAAATGCCCCGGGGAGAAGCAGAACCAGCCGATCCTCGGCCTCGTCTTCATCGAAGGCATGAAGCAATCCGGCCTCGATTACGAGGGCGGTACCATCCTCGATCCCGAGACGGGAAAAATCTACAACGCCAGCATGAGCCTCGATCCGAGCGGCACCGCGCTCACCGTAAGAGGCTATATTGGGCTGCCGATCTTCGGCCGAAGTCAGACATGGACTCGCGTCGAATAGGCGGCACTCTTTGCTCGCGTTGAGGGCGATCTGACATTTCTTGACAGGCTTCTCCGGGGTAAAGCAGGTCCGGCACGCCGATTGATTGAATCCATGAGCATTCGAGAGCGGCTTTCACCCTTTGAAGCGTTCATCACCGCAATGGTCAGGTTCTGCTGCCGCTGGCCACTGCCCGTGATCGCTCTCGCCGCGTTCGCAACCATCGGCTCCGTCTATTTCGCTTACAACAGATTCGCCATCGACACCGACACGAGTCAGTTTATCTCCGCCGAATTGCCGTGGCGACAGCGGGAGATCGAGCTCGATGCAGCCTTCCCGCAACAAGTGGACACGCTGCTTGTCGTCATCGACGCGGCCACGCCCGAACGCGCCGCCGAGGCGAGTGACAAACTGGCGGCTGCTCTTGTCGGGCGCGATCATATCAAATCCGTCTACGGCCTCGATACCAACCGCTTCTTCGAGAAAAACGGGCTTCTATACCTGACTCTCGATGAGCTGCGCTCGACGACCGACCAGCTCATCCGTGCCCAGCCTTTTCTCGGCACGCTTGCCGCCGACCCCACGCTGCGCGGGCTCGCCGATGCGCTCGCTTTCATTCCGCAAGGGGCGAAGCAAGACGCGATTGCGCTCAAGGATTTCGAGACGCCGCTCGCAAATCTCTCAGCTGCCATCGAGGCGGTGCTCGCGGGGCGCCCGGCCTCGGTCTCCTGGACCACTCTGATGACCGGAGAAGCGCCCAAGCCCCGAGAGCTTCGCCGTTTCATCCGCGTCAAGCCGGTGCTCGATTTTGAAGCTCTCGAACCTGGTGCCGCGGCCTCGAAGACGATTCGCGACACGGCAGCGGCGCTTGGATTGACCAAAGCGAACGGCGTCACGATCCGGCTCACCGGCTCCGTCGCCATGGCCGATGAAGAGTTCGGCACCGTCGCCGACGGTGCGCTACCCCACCTCCTTCTCACTCTCGCAGCGGTGCTCGTTTTGCTCTGGCTTGGGCTTCGCTCGAAGCGCATCATCTTTGCCGTCACGGTCTGCCTGCTCGTCGGCCTCGCCATTACTGCCGCTCTCGGTTTGGCCCTTGCGGGAGCTTTCAACCTGATTTCAATCGCCTTTGCCGTTCTGTTCGTCGGCATCGGCGTCGATTTCGGCATTCAGGTCGCGGTGCGCTATCGCCGTGAACGGCATCTCAACGGCGACCTCGACGCTGCGCTCGCCGCGACGGCAGGCGGAATCGCCCAGCCGCTCGCTCTCGCCGCAGCCGCCACCGCCGCCGGCTTCTACGCCTTTCTGCCGAGCGACTATGTCGGCATTTCCGAACTTGGGCTGATCGCCGGGACAGGCATGCTCGTGGCCTTCGTCACCAGCCTCACGCTCTTGCCGTCATTGCTATCGCTCTTGAAGCCGCCGGCGGAGCACCGGGCCATCGGCTTTCGCAGCCTCGCGCCGGTCGACCGCTTCACGGCCCGCTACCGCATTCCCCTGCTCGCGATAGTCGTCCTTGCCGTGGTTGCCGGCCTGCCTCTCTTCCAGAGGTTGCACTTCGATTTCAATCCGTTGAACTTGCGCAGCAGCGAAGTCGAATCGGTGGCAACCTTCCTCGATCTGATGCAAGACCCCGCGACAACACCCAATGTCGTCAACATCCTCGCTCCCTCCTTGCGCGAAGCCAACAAACTCGCCAAGCGTTTGGACGCACTGCCCGAAGTGTCGGAAGCCGCCACCTTGCAGAGCTTCGTGCCGGAAGATCAGGATGAGAAGCTTGCCATCCTTGCCGATGCTGCCGCCTTGCTCGATCCCACGCTATCTCCCGATTTGACAAAGCCGGCACCAAGCGACGAGGAGACACGCCAAGCATTGCTCGCTGCCGCTGAGGAGTTCGCATCTATTGCGCAAGCCGAAGCAACGCCGGTAAGCGCAAATGTCGCCAAATCGCTGCGCGCGCTGGCCGAGGCAAGCAGGAAAGAACGAGCGAGCGTCGAAGCCGCTTTGCTCGACGGCTTGAAGTTGCATCTTCGGCACATTCGGGCAAGCCTGCATCCAGAGCGTATTTCCATCGACAATTTGCCGAAAGAGCTGATTGAGAGCTGGGTCACCGCCGGCGGCAGAGCCCGCGTCGAGGTACGCCCAAAGGGCGATCAGAACGATAACACGGTGATGGAACGTTTCGCCTCCGCCGTGCTCAATGTCGCTCCCAGCGCCACCGGGATGCCAATTCTGATTCAGGAATCGGCGAACACCGTGGTCCGCGCTTTCATCTCCGCGGTGACGCTTGCTCTCATCTGCATTACTGCGCTCTTGTTTATCGTGCTGCGCAGCACCCGCGATGTGCTGCTGACTCTCGTACCTCTGCTGATTGCCGGTATTGTTACCCTGGAGTTGACCGTGCTCCTTGGCATCCCGCTCAACTTCGCCAATATCATCGCCCTTCCCGTACTGCTCGGCGTCGGCGTCGCTTTCAAGATCTATTACGTGCTGGCCTGGCGCGAAGGCGAAACGAACCTGCTTTCCTCTCCTCTCACCCGCGCTGTGTTCTTCAGCGCCCTCACGACCGCGGTCGCTTTCGCGAGCCTCTGGCTGTCAAAGCACCCCGGCACAGCGAGCATGGGCAAGCTGTTGAGCCTTTCGCTGCTTACGACATTCGTCGCGGCGGTCCTGATTCAGCCGATTCTTATGGGGCCACCGCGCCAAACGGGGAGCGGCTGACATTGTTTACCCGAAGGGGCTTCAGTAGGATGTCCTTCGGGGGAGCTCGAGGAGGGGAAATGTCAGCACCAATCCGGATCGCCGAGGCCGAGCTGCAGCAGGGCTCGAACGCCGAAGCGCCTGCGCACCGATTCCGACGGAATGCACCGGACGCGCCTCCTCCGCCGGAACGCGATCGCCGCGGAACGCTTCGCCTCGTCCTTGACGAAGGCGCTCCTGGCTTCTGCCAATTCGCGCTCAATAATGCCTGCAATGCTCGATGCGGCTTTTGCGGGTTCGCGCTCGACAAGTTGCCGCGCAAGAACTGGCATTATGTCGATCGCGAAGGGGCACTGGAGGCGATCGACATTCTCTACCGCCAGTCCGTTCGCTATCTCGTTCTGACCGGCGGCGAACCGATGCTGCATCCCGATCTTCTGGAGATCGTGCAACGTGCCAGCCAACTCGGCATGACGGTTCTGCTCGTCACCAATGCCGGCCTGCTCAAGCCGCATCGCGTCCGCGAGCTGTCATCCGCCGGGCTCTCCGGTTTCATCATTTCAATCGACGCGGCGAATGCCGAGGCGCACGAAAGGAACCGCGGGCTGCCCGGCGTTTGCGACCGCATTCGCGAAGCGAACGCGGTTATCGACGAACTCGGCTTGCACTCGACCGCCTCGGTCACCATGAGCCGGCTAGTCGATTACGACGCATTGCCCGATTTCCTGAAGTCGCTTGGCTTCAGGGCCGTCACTTTCTCCTATCCCTTGACCAAGCTCGATTCGAATTTTCTGAGCTTTTCCGACTCGGACCTCGTGAATTATTCCGAGTCGGAGTTGCTTGAGGCCTTCGAGCGCGTGAAGGCCCTCAAAAAGCGCTTCCGCGTTGTCAATCCCACGAGCTCGCTCGAAGAGATGCAGCGCTTTGTGCGCGGGCAAGAGCAGCGCTTCCCCTGCCTCGGCGGCTTTCAGTATTTCTACCTCGACTGGCGTCTCGACCTGTGGCGCTGCCACAACTGGGACCGGCCGATGTGCAACATCAAGGACTTCGACGGCTCGCAGCGGGTGCGCGACGGTTGCACTAAATGCATGATCGACTGCTACCGCGATTCAAGTGCGATGCAGCATGCCGCGGTTTCGCTGCACGATGCTTTCCAGTCCTTTAGGCGCGGCCGGTTGCGCGAGGGAGCCACCGCGCTTGCACGCAAGGGCAATCTCGGATCGATGCATGCGGTCCTGGAGCAATTGCCCTGGCTGCTCAAGCTCTGACCTTCCGGAATGGGTTGTGACTCCGCTTGAAGTCTTGTTCCTCGTTCCGGTTGTCGCCGGATCGGCGTTCTACCTGGGGACGCTGGCGACGGCTTATCTGTTCTTGAACGAGCGGAAGGAAAGCGGGTCCTTGGGCGAAGTGCCGCCGGTGAGCATGCTGAAGCCGGTTTACGGGCTGGAGCGCAATCTCGAATGCAATCTCCGCAGCGCTTTGAACCAAGACTACCCTGACTATCAGGTGGTGCTCTCAGTTCAGCGTTCGGACGATCCTGCCCTACCCCTGCTGCACAAGCTCTCGAGGGAATACGGGCCGGAGCGCGCGACCTTCGTCGCCGCGCAGTCGGAGCCGGTGCTCAATGGGAAAATTCAGAACCTCGAAATCGCTCTCTCGGCCGCGCGCCACGACGTTCTCGTTATCAGCGACAGCGACGTATTCACGCCCGAGGATTACCTTGCGCGCATCACTGCGCCGTTTGGGAAGGACGACGTCGGCTATGTCTGCACTCTATATAGATGCGTCAATGCGCGTCACTGGTACGAACGACTTGCCTTACTCACCTACAACGCCGATTTCATCCCGAGCGTCGTATTCGCCTACATGACCGGCGCGAGCGGCTTCTGCCTCGGCGCTTCGGTCGCCCTGCGCCGCGCCGTCCTCGAGGAGATCGGGAGCTTTACCTCGCTCTCCGATTATCTCGTCGAAGACTACGAGCTTGGCCGCCGAATCCTCGAACGCGGGCGGCGAATGGTGCTGCTGCCCTATGTCGTGGACCTCGGCATCGATCTCGACAGTCCGCAGAGCTGGTGGCGGCATCAGGTCTATTGGGATCAACGCACGCGCGCAGCCCACCCGACAGGATTCGCCGCCTCTATCCTCACGCGCGCCGTGCCGTTTGCGCTGCTCTTTGCCTGGGTTCGACTTTTCGATCCGCTAGGGCTCGCGGTGCTTGGCGCTACGCTTGCGATCAGGCTCGGCACCGCGGCCGGAACGGCGCTCCTCTTGCGTGACAGAGAGGGCCTTAAGGCGCTTTGGCTCCTGCCCTTCCGCGATATCGCCGGATTGTTGTTCTGGGCAGTAGCGCTCGGCAAACGGAGTTTCGTCTGGCGCGGCCATTCATGCAGGCTGACACGCGGCGGACGCATCGTTCCGCTGAAACCGCGATGAGACTTGCGCTGCGCCCCACCACCCCCTAGGCCTGAACGGTCATTTCGCCGCCCGACCTGAAAACGCATGCCATCTCTGCACCCGCATTTGAAACGCGCGAGCTGGATCGCCTTTATCGCCGGGCTCACGATCTTTGTCGCCTTGATGATCTACTATGGCGTCGGCGACATCGCTGCGGCCTTGGCGGTCGCTGGCGCCTCGGGTCTCGCGCTGATCGCCGCATCGCATCTTATTCCCTTGGCGAGCGAGGCAATCGGTTGGGGTTTCCTTTTCGAGCGCGACCGGCGCCCGGGCTTCCGGACTTTGCTGTGGGGCCGTTGGATCGGCGAGGCTGTCGACACGCTATTGCCGGTGGCGCAGATCGGGGGAAACCTCGTCCGCATACGGCTGTTCATGAAGCTCGGACTGCCGGCGACCTTGGTTGCCGCGAGCCTCGTCGCCGACACAACGCTGAGCGTCGTCACCCTGATCGGGTTTACGCTGCTAGGTCTCGTCATGCTGACCTCCTACGTCGCGGCCGACGGCGTGGCGACGCCGATCTTTCTCGCCATGTTGGTTCTCGGCATCTTGATCGGAGGCTTCTATGTGGCGCAGCAACGCGGCTTGTTCGGCATTCTCGCGCGCGTTGTTCAAAACTTTGCGGGACCTCTCGATGGAGCCCTGATCGACGGCGCCAATGCCATCGACAAAGAGACTCTTGGCATCTATGCGCGGCGCAAGGATGTGCTCTTGAGCACCTTCTGGCTCGCCACGGCTTGGATGCTCGGAACCTTGGAAATCTGGCTCGCGCTCTGGCTGCTCGGCTATCCAATGGGGTTGGTCGAGGCCTTTGTCATCGAAGGCCTCGTGCAAGGGATACGGGCTTCGGCTTTCCTTGTGCCCGCCGGACTTGGCATCCAGGAAGGCGGCTTCCTGCTTGTGGGCACGGTACTGTCACTCCTCGCGGATGTAGCGCTTGCGCTGGCTTTGACCCGGCGCGTGCGCGAGTTCGTCTTTGGGATTCCAGGTCTTCTCGCCTGGCAGTGGTTCGAGATACGCAGCCAATGGCGGCGGAGCGGCGCCGCGGTGAAGAAAGGCGAAAG
>DATLXW010000118.1:0-16537 GCA_035575415.1 Methyloceanibacter sp.
TCTTCCCCCATCCCACATTGTCGGAGATGATGGGCGAATCGGTGCTCGACGCTTACGGCCGCGCTCTCCATATTTAGTGCGGGTTCAGTGTCACCCGGGCCTCAGCCGGCAGCCCCGACAGAAGGGAGCAAATTATGAGCCTGATCGTCTTTCTCGTCGTCGGCCTAATCGCCGGCTTTCTCGCCTCCTACATCATGAAGCGCCAGCAGGATCTTCTGGTGAACCTCTTGATCGGCGTCATCGGCGCCGTCGTGGGCGGGCTGCTCGCCGGCGTGCTCGGGCTTGGCGCCTACAACATCATCGGCGAGATCATTATCGCCACGCTTGGCGCTATCCTTTGCCTCTATGTGTGGCAGCGCATGCGCTGAACAAGCGTCCTATCGAAGCTCAAGGAGGAGGTCGAAAATGGAAGGTGAAGCGCACGGATTGTTGTCCATGCCGGGAGTAGGATTCTTCGGCATGCTAATCATCGGCATCATTGCCGGTTATATCGCCGAGAAGGTGACGGCGAGCGATCATGGCTTGCTCACCAATCTTCTCGTCGGCATCGCCGGGTCCTTTGTCGGCGGCACGCTCGCCAATGTATTGAACATCCAGTTCTATGGCTGACTCGGCAATCTGATCGTGGCTTCGATCGGCGCCATTCTGATCTTGTGGATCTGGCGCAGCGTCAGAGGCCCGAGCGCCGCTTAAGGGTGCAGGAACGTTGGGCGTGACAACAATCGAGAACCGGGACGTTGCCAAGGCGCGGCCGCGCCATCCGGAAAAGGCGCGGCTGCCCGATGCGCCCATGCTGCCGAAGCCGGCGTGGATCCGCGTACGCGCGCCCGGCGGCGGCGCCTTCGAGGCCACGCGCGCCGTCTTGCGCTCGCATCGCCTCAGCACCGTCTGTGAGGAGGCGGCCTGTCCCAATATCGGCGAGTGCTGGGGAAAGCGCCACGCCACCTTTATGATTCTTGGCGATACCTGCACGCGCGCCTGTGCCTTCTGCAACGTACGCACCGGAAAACCCACGCACCTCGATCTGGGCGAACCTGCGCGCGTGGCCGACGCCGTCGCCGCCCTCAATCTCTCTCATGTGGTGGTGACCTCGGTCGACCGCGACGACCTCCCCGACGGCGGGGCTTCGCATTTTGCCGCGACCATCCGCGCCATTCGCGCCGCGCGGCCGGAGACCAGCATCGAAGTCCTGACCCCCGATTTCCTGCGCAAGGAGGGCGCACTCGAAATCGTGCTCGAAGCAGCTCCCGACGTGTTCAACCACAATGTCGAGACGGTGCCCTCGCTTTACCGGAGGATCCGCCCCGGCGCCAATTACCGCCACTCGCTTGATCTTCTCGCCCGCGCCAAGGGCCTCGCGCCGGGCCTTTTCACCAAATCGGGCATGATGGTCGGACTCGGGGAGACCGCCGAAGAGGTGCTGGCAGTGATGGACGATCTGCGCGCGGCATCGGTCGATTTCCTCACCATCGGCCAATATCTCCCGCCGACCCGCAAACATGCGGCCATTGACCGCTTTGTCACCCCGGAGGAATTCCAGTCCTATAAGCGCAATGCCGAGGAAAAAGGTTTTTTGCTCGTGGCATCCAGTCCTCTGACCCGCTCCTCCTATCACGCCGGGCAGGATTTCGCGCGGCTCAAGGCTGCGCGCCAAGCCGCGCTCGCGGCGGCCTGACACGCACGCCCCGCCCTTATGCACGTCTACGAGACCACGCACCAAGTCGCGCATTCGGCCGAGGACATGTTCGCGCTTGTCGCCCGTGTCGAGGACTATCCGAAATTTCTTCCCCTTTGCGAATCGTTGAAGGTCAGGCACCGCGAAAAGCGCAACGGCAATGAGGTGCTGGTCGCCACCATGACCGTTGGCTACGGCCCGATCCGCGAAAGCTTCACCACCGGCGTGCATCTCGATCCCAAAACCCGCACCATCCTCGTCGAATATCTCGACGGGCCTTTCACCTTCCTCGAAAACCGCTGGCAATTCAGGCCAACGGGCGAGGACGCTTGCGAGATCGATTTCTACATCGCCTATGCCTTCCGCTCGCGCCTGTTCGAGCGGCTGGTGGGAGGGCTGTTCGGCAAGGCCGTCGAGCGCTACACGAGCGCCTTCGAGGCGAGGGCGGACGCGATTTACGGCGCGAAGTCCGCAGCGCTCACCTTATAACAACGCGCGCAGCATCTTGAGCGCATGCGCGACGCTCCGCCGCTGAATTTCGAGGCGGCCGAGATCGCCGAATAGCATCAACTCGCTCGATACGGGCCCATCGCGCCGGCCGGCGGCGAAATAGACGAGACCGACAGGCTTCTCCGGCGTTCCGCCGTCAGGCCCGGCGATGCCGGTGATGGCGATGGCAAGGTTGGCATGCGAGTGCGTAAGTGCCCCGCCCGCCATGGCGCGGGCCACGTCCTCGCTCACTGCGCCATGCCGCTCGATGAGCCAGTAGGGAACCCCGAGCATTTCGCTCTTCGACGTATTGGAATAGCTGACGAAACCGCGCTCGAACACCTCGGAGGCGCCTGGGACGGCGGTGAACGCGGCCGCGAGAAGGCCGCCGGTGCAGGATTCCGCCGTGACGAGAAGCAGGCCTCGCTCACGGCAGACGTTGAGTACATTCGCCGCCGCGGCAAGCAGATCTTCGCCGAGATACTGCCCCTCCGTCATGGTAGACTGACCGTCGCCGTCGCCATGGCGGCGATGCCTTCGCCCCGGCCGATGAATCCAAGCCCCTCGTTGGTGGTCGCCTTGATGCTGACTTTGGCGGGGTCGAGCCCGAGCATCTGCGCCACCCGCGCCCGCATCTCGTCGCGATGAGGCCCGATGCGCGGGCCCTCGCAGATCAGCGTGATGTCGGCATGTACGATCGTTCCGCCGCGCTCTTCGATCATCGCCGCCGCATGCTTGATGAAGACCTCCGAGGCCGCACCGCGCCAGCGCGCGTCCGATGGCGGGAAATGCACGCCGATATCGCCTTCGGCAATGGTGCCAAGCAAGGCGTCGGTGAGCGCGTGCAGCGCCACGTCGGCGTCGCTGTGACCCACGAGCCTTTTCCCGTGCGGAATGCTCAGGCCGCAGAGAATGACCGCGTCGCCCGGGCCGAATGCGTGCACGTCGTAGCCGGACGCAACGCGGATCGTTCCGAGGGGCCGCCCAGCTTTGCGCTGCAATTCTTCCTCTGCCCGGCGCAGATCCTCCGCCGTTGTCAGCTTGCGATTGTCTTCCGAGCCTTCCACCAGGGCGACGTCGAGCCCGTACCATTCGGCCACGGCGGCATCGTCGGTAAACTCGCGTGCGGGTTCCTTCGCCGCGGCGCGATGGGCGGCGAGGATCGCGTCGAACTTGAAACCTTGCGGGGTCTGCGCGCGGAACAGCCGATCGCGTTCCGCCGTTCCCGTCACGCGGCCTTGCGACACCCATTTCAGCGTGTCGGTGACGGGCAGGCAGGGAAGGGCCGCGTCATGCGCCTCGAGGCAATTTATGACGCGGGTGATCAGCGCAGAATCGACAAAGGGACGCGCCGCGTCGTGGATCAGCACTGAGGAAGGACGAGCCTCGCTCAGCGCTTCCAGTCCGGCGCGCACGGAATCTTGACGTCGCGCGCCGCCAGGCACCGGCATCCGCAAGCGACTTGTATGGGGCGCGGCTGCCGCCGCATAGAGAGCGGCATCGTCGGGATGGATCACGACGAGCACTTCCTCGACGCGCGGGTGTGAAACGAAAGCCTCGACGCTGCGCGTGAGGACCGGAACGCCGGCGATCGAACAATATTGCTTTGGGCGTCCCTGCCCATTGGCTGCGCGAGCGCCACGCCCCGCCGCCACAATAAGCGCGGCGACCGTCACGGCAGTCGCTCCGCATTTAAAATCAACGAATTCATAAACTTGTCCATCAGCGTAGAAACGATGGGGAAATGCTGCACTGCGGCAAAACTGATATTGCAGTTGCGGAAGAAGCGCCGTATTCTGCACAATTATAGTTCATTGGGACCTCTTGCATAAAAATTATGCATAGGCCGATTGAACGTCGCAAGGGCAGAGGAATATACCGCTTGAGCGGCCAGACCAAAAAAATCAATCAGCGACGCGCTTCCAAACCATCCTCCTCGTTCCAAACGGAAGCGTTGCTCGGCGCTTTGCCGCATCCTCTCCTCGTGATCGGCGAACGGCTCGCCATCGAATATGCCAATACCGCCGCCGAAGACTTCTTCCAGATGAGCGCGGGCGTGCTTTGCCGCCATGCTTTGTCCGATGTCGTTGCCTTCGGCAGCCCGCTGATCGCGCTCGTGGAACAGGTGCAACGGAACGGCACCTCGGTCAACGAATATGGCGTCGACCTCGGCTCCCATCGCTTCGAGGCGCCGAAATTGGTCGACCTTTATGGCGCGCCCGTCGCCGAGATGCCGGGACGCGTGCTGATCATGCTACAGCAGCGTTCCATGGCGCAGATGATCGAGCGCCAGTTGACCCATCGCGGCGCGGCCCGCTCGGTCTCGGCGCTCGCCGCCGTGCTCGCGCACGAGATCAAGAATCCGCTGTCCGGCATCAGGGGCGCGGCGCAGCTTCTGGAAAGCGAACGGACCGATGCCGACCGCACCCTGACCCAGCTCATCTGCGCGGAGTCGGACCGCATCTGCAAGCTGGTCGACCGTATGGAAATTTTCGGCGACGAGCGGCCGCTCCAGCGCGAACCTGTGAACATCCACGACGTGCTCGATCATGTGAAGCAGATCGCCCGCACGGGCTTTGCCCGTCAGATCAAGTTCGTGGAGAATTACGATCCCTCCCTGCCGCCGGTGCCAGGCAACCGGGACAAGCTCATTCAGGTATTTCTCAACTTGGTGAAGAACGCCGCCGAGGCGATCGGCGAGGAGCGGCCCGACGGGCAGATCACGCTGTCGACCTCGTTCCGTCCCGGGGTTCGCCTCTCGGTGCCTGGCAGCCAAGCCCGCGTGAGCCTTCCGCTCGAGATTGCGGTCGAGGACAACGGCGCCGGCGTCCCGCCGGATCTCATGCCGCATCTATTCGACCCATTCGTCACCACCAAACCTTCGGGAACCGGGCTGGGCCTCGCCCTTGTCGCCAAGATCATCGGCGACCATGGCGGCATCATCGAATGCGATTCGAGGCCGCGCCAGACCGTCTTCCGGGCGTTGATGCCCACGGCGGAGAGCGAAGCGCAACAGATGGGGCAAGGTTGAGAGCATGGCCAAAGGCAATATTCTGATCGCCGACGACGACGCCGCCATCCGCACCGTCCTCAATCAGGCGCTGGCGCGCGCAGGCTACGCTCCCCGCGCCACCGGCAACGCGGCGACGCTCTGGCGCTGGATCAGCCAAGGGGAGGGCGATCTCGTCATCACCGACGTGCTGATGCCGGATGAGAACGCCTTCGATCTCATTCCGCGGGTGAAGAAGTTGCGCCCCGAACTGCCCATCATCGTCATGAGCGCGCAAAATACTTTCATGACCGCGATCACGGCGGCCGAGCGCGGCGCCTACGAATATCTGCCGAAGCCGTTCGATCTCAACGAACTCGTCGCCGTGGTCGGCCGCGCGCTGGCCGAGCCGCGCAAGAAGACGCAGAAGCTTTCCGCCGAGCCGAGCGAAGGCCTGCCGCTGATCGGCCGTTGCGCCGCCATGCAGGAGATCTATCGCATTCTCGCCCGCCTCACCCAGACCGATCTCACAGTGATGATCACGGGCGAATCCGGAACCGGCAAAGAACTCGTGGCGCGCGCGCTGCATGAATACGGCAAGCGGCGCAACGGACCCTTCGTCGCCATCAACATGGCGGCAATCCCGCGCGAACTGATCGAATCTGAACTCTTCGGTCACGAGAAGGGCGCCTTTACCGGCGCGCAGAATCGGCACGTCGGGCGCTTCGAACAGGCCGAAGGCGGCACCCTCTTTCTCGACGAGATCGGCGACATGCCGATGGAGGCGCAGACCAGGCTGCTGCGCGTGTTGCAAGAAGGCGAATACACCACGGTCGGCGGCCGCACGCCGATCCGGACCAATGTCAGGATCATTGCCGCCACCAATCGCGACCTCCAGCAGCAGATCGATCAGGGCCTGTTCCGCGAGGACCTGTTCTACCGGCTCAATGTCGTGCCGCTGCGCCTGCCGCCTTTGCGCGAACGGCTCGAGGACATTCCCGATCTCGTGCGCCACTTCCTTGGCATCGCCGAGAAGGAAGGCTTGCCGTCGAAAAGCTTCGAACCTGCCGCGATCGAACGCCTGAAGCGCTATCACTGGCCGGGAAATGTGCGCGAACTCGAAAATCTCGTGCGGCGGCTTTCGGCGATCTACGCCCAGGACATTGTGACCGTCGACATGGTCGAGAACGAGCTTGCGAGCGCGAACCGGACGGCATTCCCGGATGGAGGCGAGGCCTCCGGCGATCTATCCGAGTCGGTCGAACGCTTCCTCGCCGACTATTTCATGAGCTTCGGCCAGGAGCTTCCTCCCGCCGGCCTTTACAGCCGCATTTTGCGCAAGGTCGAATCGCCGCTGATCGTCGCGGCCCTGGCAGCGACCAGGGGAAATCAAATTCGGGCCGCCGACCTCTTGGGGCTGAATCGCAACACTTTACGCAAGAAGATCCGCGACCTCGGCATCAAAGTCATTCGCACGCCAAGCGCATAGATTGCGCTTATCTGTTGCTCCAGCGGCCTTTTTTTAGCGCCAGCGGGCACTTGTGCCGCCTAGCGTGCAAGGATGGCCACCAAATCGCTACAATTCATTAACCATATCAAATGTCGCCAAAGCGCCACATTGTGATTTTATTGCATCAGAGAAGAGGCGGACACTCCCAAGGAAAGCGCTGATCCTTCGTGGGAGAGAGCAGGGAAATGGGTTCAGTCGCGTCGACCACGCACGCGCCATCGGCGGAGGCGCCGGCCGAAGCCTCGGTCGAGAGGAAAGGGATGTCTGCGCCCGATCCCGCTAGCGGTCTCCCAGCGGGCTTGCGCCGGCGCAACCGGCTGGCCTTCACGCTCGGCCTGATCACGGTAGTGCTCGCGCTCTCATCGGGCTTCGCCACCTATTTCATCCTGACCGGACTGACGCCGATCGTGCCCACGCACCGCGTGGTGGTGGGAGTTCTTCTCATCAACCTCGTTCTCGTGCTGGCGATGCTCGTGCTCATCGCCTGGCAGGTGACCGGACTTTGGCGCGCCCGCCGCCGTCAGGCCGCGGGCGCGCAGCTGCATGTGCGCATAGTCAGCCTGTTCAGCGTGATAGCGGTGGTGCCGGCCATCCTGCTCGCCCTGTTCGCATCGATTTCGCTCGACCGCGGCCTCGATCACTGGTTCTCGGACCGCACCAAATCCATCATCCAGAATTCGATCGACGTCGCTACGGCCTACCTCCAGGAGCACGGACAGGTAATCCGCGCCGACACCGTCGGGATGGCCAAGGACATCGACGCCGCCGTCCAGCTCGTCAAATCGCAGCCGCAGGGCTTCGTCAGTTTCCTCACCGCACAGGCCGCGATCAGAGCGCTCCCCATCGCCTATCTGATCGACGGGGAGGGGAGGGTATTGGCGACCGCGGCGGCGCGGCCCGACACGCCCTATCGCGCCCCGCCGAAGGAAGCGATGGAACTCGCCAAGAAAGGCCAGGTGATCGTCATCGCGCCGGGCCAGACGAGCCTGGTCGGCGCCATCAAGAGCCTCGAGAATTTTAGCGACACCTATCTCTATGTGATCCGGCCGGTGAACGCCAAAGTGCTGCAACATCTGCGCGAGACGCGGGCCAACGTCGAGGAATACAAGGCGCTCGAAGACCGGCGCGCCGGGGTACAGGTGGCGTTCGGGCTGATGTATCTCGCCATCGCCCTCACCCTGCTCCTGGCCGCGATCTGGGTCGGCATGTGGTTCGCCAATCGCCTGGTCGCGCCGATCCGGCAATTGATGAGCGCGGCACAACAAATTTCCGGCGGCAATCTCGCCGTCAATGTCGACGTGCGGCCCGGCGACGGCGATCTCGCCGTGCTCGGTCAGACCTTCAACACCATGACGACCGAACTCCGCAGCCAGCGCGACGAGCTCGTCGGCGCCAATATGAAGCTCGACGAGCGCCGGCGGTTCATGGAGGCGGTGCTCTCGGGCGTGACGGCCGGCGTCGTCGGGGTCGACGCCGACGGCATCGTGACGCTGGTCAACCGTTCGGCCGAAACGCTTCTCGAGATGAAAGAAGCCGGCCTCAAGGGGCAGGCGCTCGCAAAGGCGGTTCCCGAATTCGCGCCGGTACTTAAACGCGCGCAGAAGCAGGGGAGGCGCCTCGTCACCGACCAGATTACGCTCAGGCGTCACGGGTCGGAGCGAAACTTTGCCGTTCGCGTCACCAGCGAAGGCGGCGAACACAAATCGGACGGCTTCGTCGTCACCTTCGACGACATGACCGAACTCGTAAGCGCGCAGCGAAGCACAGCCTGGGCCGACGTTGCCCGCCGCATCGCCCATGAGATCAAGAACCCGCTGACTCCGATCCAATTGTCCGCCGAGCGCATCCGCCGCAAATATGGCGACTCGATCACCAAGGACCGCGAAGTCTTCGATCAATGCACCGACACGATCATTCGCCAGGTCTCGGACATCGGCCGCATGGTCGACGAGTTTTCAGCTTTCGCGCGCATGCCCAAGCCGGTGATGGAGCGTCACGACTTGCGCGAAATCGTGCGCGAGGCGGTATTTCTGTTCCAGGTGAGCCGGCCGGAAATTACTTTCGATCTCGATCTTCCCGACAAGCCGGTAATCGCGCTCTTCGACCGCCGCCTCCTCACTCAGGCCGTCACCAACTTGGTCAAAAATGCCAGCGAGGCTATTGATTCCGCTGTCGAATCCGACCCGTCGCGGGCCGGCCAGGGCCGCATCGTGGTGAGGGTCAGAGCCAAGGGCAACCGCGCTCAAATCGCCGTCATCGACAACGGTTGCGGTCTGCCCAAGGAGAACCGCGAGCGGCTGGTCGAGCCCTATATGACCACGCGCGAAAAAGGAACGGGGCTTGGGCTTGCCATCGTTCAGCGCATCACCGAGCAGCATGGCGGCACGCTCACGCTCGCCGATGCGCCCAAGCGCAATGGCAAGATCGAGGGGGCCTCCGTACGCATCGACTTGCCGATGGACAGAGAGGAGGCAGGCGCGCCGGAAAGCGCGAGCCAGCCGGACGCGCCGGCTGCCGCGGAACCGAATGAGCGCGCCGAGGAGGAAGAAGAGGGAGTGACCCATGGCGTCTGATATTCTGGTCGTCGACGACGAAACCGACATCCGGGAACTGATTTCGGGCATTCTCGAGGACGAAGGCCATTCGACGCGGCTCGCCAAGGACAGCGATGAGACACTTCAAGCGATCGAGGAGCGGCGTCCCTCGCTGGTGATTCTCGATATCTGGCTACAAGGCTCGAAGCTCGACGGTTTGGAACTGCTTGATCGCATCAAGAAGGCGCATCCCGAGCTTCCCGTCATCATTATCAGCGGCCACGGCAATATCGAAACGGCGGTCGCCGCCATTAAACGCGGCGCCTACGATTACATCGAAAAGCCCTTCAAGGCCGACCGGCTCGTTTTGATCACCGCGCGCGCGCTCGAAGCTTCGCGCTTGAAGCGCGAGAATCGCGAGCTGCGCGAGCGGAGCACGCATTCTTTCGAGATGATCGGCCGCTCCGCCGCCATGAATCAACTGCGCCAGGCCATCGACAAGGTCGCTCCCACCAATAGCCGGGTGCTGATCACCGGACCTTCGGGCTCCGGCAAGGAACTAGCCGCGCGCGTGCTTCATGCCAAGTCGGCCCGCGCCGAGGGACCGTTCGTCGTGCTCAATGCCGCGGCGATGGTGCCGGACCGGATGGAGCTCGAACTGTTCGGGACAGAGGAAGGCTCTGGCTCGGGCCCACGCAAGGTCGGGGCGCTCGAGGAGGCCCATAACGGCACGCTCTATATCGACGAAGTGGCAGATATGCCCCTCGAAACCCAGGCCAAGATTCTTCGCGTCCTGGTCGAGCAGCGCTTCCAGAGACTGGGTGGCGGTCCCAAAGTGCATGTCGATGTCCGCGTGGTGTCTTCGACCAGTCATGACCTGCAAAAGGAAATGACGGCCGGGCGTCTGCGCGAGGACCTCTATCATCGCCTCAATGTGGTGCCGATCCGCGTTCCCGGGCTTGCCGAGCGGCGTGAAGACATTCCCGAACTCGTGCGCCACTTCGTCCAGGCCATCTCCATAGCCTCCGGGCTGCCGCCGCGCCGCATCGGCGAAGACGCTATGGCGGTGCTGCAATCCCACGACTGGCCCGGCAATGTCCGCCAGCTGCGCAATACCGTCGAACGGCTGATGATTCTCGTAGGCGGCGACCCCGACAGCATCATCACCGCCGATATGTTGCCCGAGGAAATCGTCTCGCCGATGCCGCTTTCGCCCAACGGGGCGGGGGGCGAGCATCTGATGTCGCTTCCCTTACGCGACGCCCGCGAGATTTTCGAGCGCGAGTATCTCGTGGCGCAGGTTAACCGGTTCGGGGGGAATATCTCCCGCACGGCCGAATTCGTCGGCATGGAGCGTTCCGCCCTGCACCGTAAATTGCGCGCCTTGGGGGTCCACTCCAACGACCGCAGCCCGGCGCTGCGCTAGGGAAGCCCCGAGGCTGCGGCGGGGGTGTAAAAATCGTGGGACTTCCCCGCCTTATTGGTGCATGTTGGGCTGCATTCCGCATCACGGCCCTTGCGGGACGGCGCCTTAATCGCGTCTAATGCAAAACCGAGGCCCGGGCAGGGCGTTAGCAACCGGCGCCGACAACAGCGTAAGCGTGGACCAAAGGGACGGGGAAGCCCATGGCAACAGAACGCACGCAGAGCCTGCAAGACACATTTCTCAATCATGTTCGCAAGAATAAGACCCCTCTGACCATTTTTCTCGTGAACGGCGTGAAACTTCAGGGCGTTGTGACTTGGTTCGACAATTTTTGCGTCCTGTTGCGCCGGGACGGTCATTCGCAGCTCGTCTATAAGCATGCCATCTCGACGATCATGCCCGGCCAGCCGATCCAACTGACAGAAATCGCCGACGCGGAAGGTGCGGCTGAGTAATTGCGTCCGACGGATCCGAAAGCGCTGAAAGACAAGAAGGAGCGCGCCAGGCGCGACGAACCTCCGCGCCCGGAGGGACGCGTCCGGGCGCTCGTCTTCGTGCCGCTGCTCGCCAAGAAGCGCCAGCAAGGCGCTGTGGCGGCTAAGTCGAAGCCATTGCAGCGCTCGCCGCAGGCGCGGCTTGAGGAGGCCGTGGGACTTGCCGCTGCCATCGACCTCGACGTGAGGGCGAGCGGGGTCGTCCCCGTGGCGGAGCCGCGGCCGGCTACTTTGTTCGGTTCGGGCAAGGTCGAGGAGCTGAAGGGCCTTGTTCGCGCCGAGAAGGCCTCCCTCGTCATCGTCGATCATCCTTTGACCCCGGTGCAGCAGCGCAACCTGGAAACCGCCTGGAACGCCAAGGTGCTCGACCGCACCGGCCTCATTCTCGAAATTTTCGGCGAGCGGGCGCGAACGCGGGAAGGGCGCCTGCAAGTCGAGCTCGCCCACCTCGTCTATCAGAAGAGCCGGCTGGTCCGATCCTGGACCCACCTCGAGCGGCAGCGGGGCGGCTTCGGCTTTCTGGGCGGCCCGGGCGAGACGCAGATCGAGGCCGACCGGCGTCTGATCGGCGAGCGCATCGCCAAGATTCGCAAGGAGCTCGAGCATGTGCGCCAGACACGCATGCTGCACCGTCAGTCGCGTCAGCGCGTGCCTTACCCATCCGTCGCCCTGGTCGGCTACACCAATGCCGGCAAATCGACGCTGTTCAACGCGCTGACCGGCGCATCGGTGTTCGCTGAGGACACGCTCTTTGCCACGCTCGATCCCACCATACGCGCGCTACCGCTTCCCGGCGGCTCCAAAGCGGTGATCTCCGATACGGTCGGCTTCATCTCCGACCTGCCCACCACCTTGATCGCGGCCTTCCGGGCCACGCTCGAGGAGGTGATCCAGGCCGACCTCATTCTACACGTGCGCGACATCGCCGACGCGGCGAGCGCCGACCAGCGCGCCGACGTCAACGCGGTGCTGCTTGAACTTGGCATCGACGCTGAGGGCGAACCTGAACGCGTGCTCGAAGTGTGGAACAAGGCCGACCTGCTCGACGAGACCGCTTTGCGCGGCGTCGCCAACGAGGCGCGTCGCGTTCCGGCCACACTCGTCTCGGCCGTGACCGGCTTCGGTCTGGAGGCGCTGCGCGCAGAGATCGAGCGGCGGCTTAATCGCAGCCGCGAAACGCTCGAGATCGCCATCAAGCCTGAGGAGGGCGCTCTCTCGAATTGGATTCACGAGAATTGCGAAGTGCTCTCGCGCCGGGCGCTGGGCGACGGTATCACGGCCCTCCGCATCCGCGTCGCCCCGGAGAAGCGCGACAAGCTCGGCCGCCTCGCCGGACTCGCGCGGCTGCGCCTCGCCGCGGAATAGCGCCGCTTAGCGCCACCGCCCCACGGCGCCGTCATTAGTCCTTCGCTTCTGCGGCCTTGGCTTGGTCCCAGAGAGCGTCCATCTCTTCTAGCGAGGCGTCCTCGGGCTTGCGGCCCTGCTTGGCAAGCGCTTGCTCGATACTGCGAAAGCGGCGCGCGAATTTCGCGTTCGCTTCGCGCAGCGCCCTTTCGGGATCGACGCCGAGATGCCGCGCGATATTCGCCATGGCGAATAGGAGATCGCCGAACTCTTCGGCGACCCGCTTCCGCTCTGTCTCATCTTTGGCTGCCGCCGCCGCTTTCAGCTCGGCGATTTCTTCCTCGGCCTTCTCGATCACCGGCGCAAGCTCCGGCCAATCGAAGCCTACTTCCGCCGCGCGTTTCTGCAGCTTGACCGCGCGCGTGAGAGCGGGAAGGGCAAGCGGCACGTCGTCGAGTCGTGACTTCTCCGCTCCGTCTCCGCGCGCGGCCTTCTCCTCGGCCTTGATCCGACCCCAAAGGTCCTGGGCCAGAAACGCCTCGCGGCTCGCATCCCCGAACACGTGCGGGTGCCTGCGAATCATCTTGCGCGCAATCCCGTCGGCGACGTCATCGAAGGTAAAGTGCCTTGCCTCCGCCGCCATTTGCGCGTGATACACGACCTGGAGCAAAAGGTCGCCAAGTTCCTCCTTCAGCGCGTCGAGATCGTTGTGCGCAATCGCTTCCGCGACCTCGTAGGCTTCCTCGATGGTATAGGGAGCGATCGACGCGAAACTCTGTTTTAGGTCCCACGGACAGCCGCTTTCCTTGTCGCGCAAGCGCGCCATCACAGCGAGAAGGTCGGTGATGGTGTAGCGCTTATCGGCCGTGTCGGTCATCGCAACGAGCCGGCGTTCGTCCATTGCGGGGAGTGCATTTTTTGCAGGTATTCCAGCGAGTTAGACAACTCCATCGTTTCCGCCCAAATCGCCGATTCGCATAAGGTATATTATGGAAAATTTATTTGACTGTGCGGCTTGAGCCGGAACGGGATGGCCAAACCGCATCTCAGCGCCGCTCGTAATGGTCGCGGATCAGCTTGTCGAGCAAGCGCACGCCGAAGCCGGACCCCCAGCTACGATTGACCTCGCTGTCCACCGACGCCATTGCCGTGCCGGCGATGTCGAGATGCGCCCAGGGCGTTCCTTCCTTGATGAAGCGCTGGAGGAACTGCGCGGCGGAGATCGACCCTCCCCACTTCCCCCCTGTGTTCTTCATGTCGGCGACCTTCGAGTCGATCATCTTGTCGTATTTCGGGCCGAGCGGGAGCCGCCACAGTTTCTCACCCGTGGCGATGCCGGCTTCGGTCAGCCAGGCCGCAAGTTCATCGTTGTTGCTGAACAAGCCGGCATGCTCTTTGCCGAGCGCCACCATCACTGCGCCGGTTAACGTGGCGAGGTTGATCACCGCCTTCGGCTTGAAGCGTTCCTGCACGTACCAGAGGCAGTCCGCGAGCACCATGCGTCCTTCAGCGTCGGTGTTAAGAACTTCGATGGTCTGTCCCGACATCGAGGTGACGATATCGCCGGGGCGCTGCGCACTGCCGCTCGGCATGTTTTCGACTAGACCGATAACCCCGATTGCATTGACCTTCGCCTTGCGCGCGGCAAGCTCATGCATCAGCCCGACGACACAAGCGGCTCCCGCCATATCGCCCTTCATGTCTTCCATGCCGGCGGCGGGCTTTAACGATATTCCGCCGGTGTCGAACGTGACGCCCTTGCCGACGATGGCGATCGGCTCGCCGCCTTTGGCGCCCGCGCCTTTCCACTGCATGACCACCACATGGCTCGGCCGCGCGCTGCCCTGCCCCACCGCGAGCAGCGCGCCCATGCCGAGCTTGCGCAAAGCCCCAGGCCCGAGCACCTCGACCTGTACGCCGAGTTTGCCGAGTTGCTTCGCGCGCGCGGCGAATTCGGCGGGCCCCAACACATTGGCCGGCTCGTTAACGAGATCGCGGGCGAGCATCACGCCATCGGCAAGGGCGCGGCGGGAAGCAAAGGCTTGCGTCGCCGCTTTGGGATCGGCGCAATGGATCACGATTTTTTTCAGCGTGCCGCCGTTGGCCTCGCCGGCAGTGTCCGTTTTGCGTTTCTTGGTCTTGTATTTTTTGAAACTGTATCCGCGCAGCAGCGCCCCGAGTGCAAAGTTCGCAACGTTGTCCGTCGCGACGTCCCCATCCACAGTCTCCAGGAAAATGTGCGCCGATGGCGCCTCCTTGCCGCTGAGAAGCCCCCTCACCGTCCCGCCGAGATTGAGCCAGTCCTCGGCCGTGTAGCCGCTCGGCTTGCCGAGTCCGATAAGGATGAGCCGCGCAAATTTCAGTCCTTGCGGCGCGAGAAGGTCGATCGTTTGCTCTTTCGTGCCCTTGAACCCTGCGATCGAAGCCGCCCTCGTCAGCAACCCTTTCGACGTCTTGTCGATGTTTTTTGCCGTAGCGGCGAGCTTTCCGCCCTCTTCGGCGAAATAGACCGCGACTCCATCGGCCGCGGCGCTTTTGCTCGCAAAAGACACATTGGTTTGATCGGTCACGGAACGGCTCCTCGCTGCCCTGAGCGCTCTCGCTCGGCAATTGGTCGGCTAGGCATCCCCGGCAGGCCGAAGACGGGACTGGTGCAATCTTGCAACAGCGTCGGGAAATAACCGCGAAGTTAGGTAAAGACTGTCCGGAGGGAAAGCAAGACATTCCAAAAACGCCGAAATTCCGCCATCTTAGCTTGGTGGGAATCGCTTTGGCCTCATGGGGGTTGGCGGCGCGCGGAGCGGCATCGCCAAGGGGCTTGCTCGGGGGATCTGCACGGCGGCGATGACGCTCTTCAGCCGATACATGTTTCGGCAGGTGACGAATGCATTTCTCGTCATCTTGCTTACCCTCACGCTCATCGTCTGGCTCGCTACAGCTTTGAAGGAACTCAATTTAATCACGTCTCAGGGACAGGGCATTCTGCTCTTCCTCCAGATGACCCTGCTCAGCCTTCCGAGCCTGATGGCGCTCATTGCGCCAAACGCTCTGCTAATGGCGGTCCTTTACACGCTCGACCGCATGAATGGCGACAGCGAGCTCATCGTCATGACCGCTGCCGGCGCCCAAATTTGGCGCATTGCAGCCCCTCTCCTCGCGCTTGCCTCGATCGTGAGCGTCGGCATTCTCATCGCGAATCTTTTGGTGACGCCTGCGAGCATGCGCGCGTTGCGCACCTTCATCACTCAGGTTCGCGCCGATTTGATTTCGCAAGTGCTTCAGCCGGGGCGGTTTTCAAGCCCTGAGAACGGTCTCACCTTCCACATTCGCGACCGGAGCCTGAACGGAGACTTGCTCGGCCTCTTGGTGCACGACGAGCGCGATAACGCTCAGGTGATGAGCTATTTGGCCGAGCGTGGCCGAATCATCACAGACGAGGAGGGTTCCTACCTCGTCATGCTTGACGGTTATGTTCAGCGCTATAGCAGAAAAGACAAAGAAAAAGACGTGAAAATCGTCGCCTTCGACCAGAATATGCTCGATCTTTCGGAGTTTAGCCCGAAGGATAAAGGCGGCAAGGACGTTCGGCCGCGCGAAATGTATGTCAGCGAGCTCGCCGATCCTGACATGAAAAATCCAATGGTAAAGCGGAGTTACGGGCAAATCAGGGCGGAGTTGCACGACCGCTTCGCCACGCCCCTCTACCCCATCCTGTTTGCTTTGGTGGGTATCGCATTACTTGGTCATGCGCGCACGACTCGCGAGGCGCGCTGGGGGCAGATCCTGATGGCCTTCGGCATTGCTGTCGGACTACGCGTCGCGGGGCTTACGGCGGGCAATCTTTCCGCCATCAATGCTTGGGCGGTAGGCCTTGTGTACGGCCTGCCGCTGGGGGCGATTCTCGTTGCGGCGTGGGCCGCGCACGTTAGAATGAACCCACAATTGCGGTCCAAACTGAGCTTCGAGCTCAAGCTCCCAAGAACGATAATGTTTTGGGCCGGCAGAGGGATGCAAGCAACGTGAGAGCGCAGATGCCGGGCATCAGTGCGATAGGGACTCTTGCGCGCTATTTCTCG
>DATLXW010000119.1:0-7711 GCA_035575415.1 Methyloceanibacter sp.
CGGCGCGGTTTTTTTGACCCTGTCCCTGCCGATCGCGCGCCCGCTGGTGTTGCTCTTCGGCTCGCCCGAGCTGTTGATGCTCTGCGTGCTCGGTCTTTCCTTTGCGGGCTTTCTCACCGGCGGCGCGCCTCTCAAAGGCGGCCTCGCGGCCTGTCTGGGCCTTTTGTTGGGAAGCGTCGGTTCGGCTCCGGCCGACGCCGTCGATCGTTATACTTTCGGCCAGCTTTATTTGCTCGACGGCGTTCCGCTGGTGGGAGTGGCGCTCGGGATTTTTGGCATTGCGGAGATCATCGACCTCTTGGCCAAGGGCGGCCAGATCGCCGAGCGCATCCCGCTGGGACGCGGCTGGATTCAAGGCATCAGAGATGTGTTCCAGCATTGGGGCATCGTCGTGCGCGGCTCGCTCATCGGCGTGTGGGCGGGCATTCTTCCCGGCATCGGCGCCACGGCCGGCGCGTGGATGAGCTATGGCCATGTGGTGGCCATGGCGCGAGACCGCGAAAACTTCGGCAAGGGCGATATCCGCGGCGTCATCGGGCCGGAAAGCGCCAACAACTCCGTGGAGGCGGGCGACTTCATTCCGACCCTTTTGTTCAGCGTGCCCGGCGGCGCTCCGGCGGCGATCCTTCTCGGCGCGCTGTTTTTCTACGGCATTCAGCCCGGCCCGCGCATGGTCCAGGAAAACCTCGACCTCATTTTTACCATCATCTGGAGCTTCGCCATCGCCAACACCATCGGCGCCGGGCTGTGCTTCCTGCTCAGCCCCTTTCTGGCCAGGCTCACCTGGATCCCCTTTGCCAAGCTCGCCCCCGCCGTGGTCGTGACGATCTTCTTCGGCGCCTTTCAGAGCTCGCAGAACTTCGGCGATATCTACGCCATGCTCGGCCTGGGGCTGCTGGGCTGGCTGATGAAAAAATTGGGCTGGCCGCGTGCGCCCTTTCTCGTCGGCTTTGTCCTGACCAAGCCGACCGAGCAATATCTCTGGCTGTCGATCAGCCGCTACGGCTCGGAATGGCTCGTGCGTCCGGGGGTGCTCGCTTTAGGGCTTTTGCTTTTGCTCTCCATCGTCTGGATCGTCCGGGGGAAACAGAGCGGTAAAGAGGCCCCCGCAGAGGAAGGGGGCGAGGAAGCGATTCTCGGCAAAGCGCCGGCGATCTTGTTTACTTCGTTTGTGCTCGTCGTCGTCGCCGCGGCGCTCTACGAAGCGCGAAATTTTCCCTACCTCGGCGCCATTTTTCCGATGGCGGCCACCCTCCCCGCGGTCTTCATGGCCATCGCCCAGCTCGTCTTCGAATGGCGCGCCGCGCCCATCGCCGTCGACAGCGAGACGCGCCGCAGAATCAAGCTGGCGATCGGCTATTTTGTCTCTCTCCTCGCCTATCTTTTTCTGATTCTGCTTGTCGGCTTCGGCATCGCAACGATCTTGTTCACGTTCGTCTTCCTTTTCTACCGGGTCAAAATGCGCTGGTACCACGCGCTGCTCTACACCGCCATTTTGATCGGCACAGCCGAGATCATGGGCAAACTGCTCGGCCTCTACTGGCCCGAAGGGGTGCTCTCGGGATTTTAGCCCGGATGATTCGCCCCAGGGAAACCTTCCTTTTATCCCAAATCCCGCAGTTGAAATGCCCGCGGCGACCCGGTTGATAAAACCGCGAGAGGCTGAGCGACTGCCATCGCAAAGGAGGGAAAAACATGGCATTGGATTTTGTCACCAATCAGGAAATCATCGTGGCCGCGCGGCGCAACCTGCCGGATAACGTTTGGCACTATCTCACCGGCGGCGCCGAGTCGGAAACCACCATGCGCCGAAACCGCTTCGGCCTGGACAGTCTTGCCTTTCGCCCGCGCGTGCTCGTGGACGTCTCCAAGATCGACCCGTCGGCGACTTTTCTCGGCCATAGGCTGAGAATTCCCGTCCTGCTCGCGCCCATCGGCTCGCTTCAATCCATCACTCCTGCGGGAGGCGTCGCCGTGGCCAAAGCCGCCGAAGCGTTCGGCACGATCCAGTTCGTCAGCTCGGTGACCCAGCCGAGCTTGGAAGAGATCGCCGCGGCAAGCCCGAGTCCGAAAATTTTCCAGCTCTACGTCCAGGGCGATCTCAAGTGGCTGGAAGCTCTGCTCGCGCGCGTCAAGCGCGCCGGCTACGCGGCGCTTTGCCTGACGGTGGACACGGCGCACTACGGCCGTCGGGAGCGGCAAATGATGGACCGCTGGTTGCCCCCCAGCCGGCGCGGCGTCGGCTACGAATACCGCGCCGGCCTCACCTGGGACACCCTGGACGCGATCAGGGAAATGGCCGGACTGCCCTTCATCTTAAAAGGCGTGGCGACGCCGGAAGACGCTCTGCTCGCCGTCGAGCACGGCGTCGGTACGATCTACGTTTCCAACCACGGCGGTCGCCAGCTCGATCACGGCCGCGCCACCATCGACATGCTCCCGGAGATCGTCCAGGCGGTCGGCGGAAAGGCCGACATCGTTCTCGACGGCGGCATCGTGCGCGGCAGCGACGTGCTCAAGGCGATCGCGCTCGGCGCCCTCGCCGTCGCCATCGGCAAACTCCAGGGCTGGGCGCTCGCCGCCGGCGGCCAGGCGGGCCTGGTGCGAGCGCTGGAAATCCTGGAGAGCGAGATCGTCACGACCCTGGGACTTCTCGGCGTCACGCGCCTGGATCAGCTCGACGAAAAATATCTGTGCCGGGTGCAGCCGCTGACGCTGCCCCATGAGATGAGCGCCTTCCCCCATATGCTGGGAGGTCAGTTGTTGTAGCGCTTCGCCCTGTCCGGGCGGACGGCGCTGCCGGCGGGCTGCGGGTTTGCTATCATTTGTGCCATGCACAGCCTTCGAGCGAAAATCGGCCAGATGTTTGTGGTCGGCTGCCGCGGCGAAACGCTCGCGCGCGAGGAGCAACTGCTTTTCGAGCAGTGCGGCTTCGGCGGCTTTATCCTGTTCAAAGACAACTGCCGCGAGGCGAGACAAATCCTGGCGCTGTGCAGAAGCCTCTGGCCATGCGCCGGCGAAATGCCGCCGTTTCTGGCCATCGACCACGAGGGCGGCAGAGTCCATCGGCTGCCCGAACCCTTCACGCGCTTTCCGAGCGCCGCGTGGATCGGCGAGAAGCGCGACCGAAACCTCGCCTACAGGCTCGGCAAGGCGGCGGCCGAAGAGCTCGCGCTGGCGGGTTTTAATTTAAACTTCGCGCCGGTGCTCGATGTCCATTCCAATCCGCAAAATCCGATCATCGGCGACCGATCCTTCGGCTCCGACCCCGAAACCGTGATCGAATTGGCATCGGCTTGGGCGCAAGGCTTACGTGACGGCGGCGTGATTCCCTGCGGCAAACATTTCCCCGGTCACGGCGACACCGATCAAGACTCCCACCTCGATCTTCCCATGGTCGAAAAACCGATGGCGCAGCTCGAAGCCTTGGAGCTTGCGCCGTTCGCTCGCGCCTGTCGCGCCGGCATCGAAGCGCTGATGACGGCACACGTGCGCTATGCGGCATGGGACGGGAAATTCCCCGCCACCCTCTCCGAACCCGTCGTCACCGGGCTCTTGCGCCACCAGCTTGGCTACGACGGCGTGGTTTTCAGCGACGACATGGAGATGAAAGCGATCGCCGACCATTTTTCCCTCCAAGAAGCGGTTTTTCTCGGCGTTCGCGCCGGCATCGACGTATTTCTGTTTTGCCACGATCTCGCCAGAGCGGTCGAAGCTTGGGAATGGCTTTCTGCCGAAGCCGAGAAAGATGCGGCGCTGCGCGCGCAGGTAGAAAACAGCTTTCGAAGAATCGCCGCGCTCAAGGGCCGCTATTTGAAAACCTTCACCGGCGCGGCCCAGGATGAGATCGAATCGCGGCTGCGGCGGCTAGGGGACTAGGCAGAGGCGGTGCGCAGTCGCGAACCCCGTTCACCCACCGTGTGCGGTCGGGTGAACGATAAAAGCGAGCTATCGGAGTGAGTGTCACCCCGAGAGCGACCACCAGGCGAAGGGGTGCTTCTTCTGGGCCTCCAAAACTTCTTTGGGAAGCATGGCGTTCATTTGCCTATCGCTCAGCTTGCGCGGTGCCGCGCAGCGAGGTCCGCTGATGCTGTTGTTCAGGCACACCCGGCCTGGCTCATGCCGCCATTGCCGTCGCGCGCAGCGCCTCCAACGTTCGGAGGAGTTGATCGACCTCGGCCCCCGGGAAAAGCGCCTCGGGCCCCTGCGGCGCAAGATCCGTGAACGGGGACTCATAAAGCCGCGCCGCTTCCACCACCCCATGCTCCGTCAGGTGATCCACGATGAGGTTCACGAATTCGAGCTGGTTCGCGGTCAGGGTTTTTCCGTTGGTGAACTTCGCCAGGGCCTCCTTGGCAGCGGCCCTGTCCATCCCAACGAGGGAACGGACGAGAAGCCCTAACCCCTGAGCGTCCGCTGCCGCCCGCTGGATGTCTTCCGGGCCACCCGCTCCGCCCTCTGCGAGCAGGCGCTCAAGCTCCCCGACATCCGACGACGTGAGCGGTCGGTTAAGCCTCAACTTGGCGACGGCGACATGGTCCAGGTGCTGGCGAAGGAATGCCCGTGCTTTCGCAATGAACTTGGCTTGATCGGTGCCGGCGGCGAAGCCAGGGAGGGTGAAGTCGCGCTCATCGCCCATCAGATCCTCGAAATCGGTGTATACGACCCTCCGCTGCCGCTTGTCGATGAACTGCACAAGTTCGCGCAGCCGGCACCGCATGCTTTCGAGCATCGCCACCGTGACGTCCTGCCACCACTCGTCAGTCAGGACGTCCTGGATGAGCGGCATCTGTTCGCGGACCCTCGGGATCGTGTCTTTCTCCGCCAGGAGTCCGGCGATCTCCTTGACACGCTCGCGCAGCCGCTCGAATGCCGGATCGGTCTGCAGGAGGGAAAGCTGCAGCCTCAAGGCGAGCAGATCGAAGCGCTTGGCCTCTTCGTTTTCCGGGTCGAGTTCGGTGGGGAGCCCCGCGACTTCCTGTGAAAGCGCGCTTACGTCCTCCGCAGTGAGCGCCGTCCAGGCCTCGGGCCTGGCGTACTTCTCGACCAGGCGCCGGTGTGGCCGCACGATAAAATTGTCCAGGTTCATCGCGGCGACTTCGCGCTGCAAGAGTTCCGCCACGGCGCTCCTGACTTCCTCGTCCGTTTTCGGGTCGCTGTAAACGGCCGTCGGCTCCTCGACCGCCTCCGCCTTCTTTGCCCGGCCATCGAGCGCCGCGATGAGCTCCAGCCGCGCGTCGAAGAGCCGCTTGGTAAGCGATTCGGCGACATAACCCTCGGTGCCCGGAATGTCCTGGTTGAAGTATTCGAGATTGCCGCAATAGTCGAAGAGGTAGAAACACGTCTTGTGCTGCCCCGGCCCGAAGAGATCCGGGCAGAGCCGCGTGCCGCGTCCGAGCATCTGCCAGAACTTCGTCTTCGAGCGCACGAGCTTGAAGAAGACGAGGTTAACGACTTCCGGGATGTCGATGCCGGTGTCGAGCATGTCCACCGAGATCGCGATGTGCGGCGCCTTGTCTTTGTTCGAGAAGTCGTCGATCAGGCTCTGCGCATACTCGGTCTTGAAGGTGATGACGCGCGCGAACTCGCCTTTCAGGTGCGGGTAGTTGGCGTCGAAGCGCTCGGCGATGAACTCGGCGTGCTGCTGGTTCTTGGCGAAAATGATCGTCTTCCCCAGCCGGTCGCCGCCCGCGACCTTGAGGCCGCGAGTCATCAGGTGCTCCAGCACCTTGTCCACGGTATCCTTGTTGAAGAGCCAGCGGTTGATCGCCTCAGCCTCCACCCGGTCTGGGACGTTCCCGTCGTCGTCCCACTCCAGCGCATCCCACTGGTCCTTGTCCTCTTCCGAAAGCTCGTCGTAGCGGATCCCCTCGCGCTGGAACTTGAGCGGCACCGAAACGGCCCGCGGCGGAACCAGGAAGCCGTCGCGCACGGCTTCCTCCAGCGAGTAGGCGTCAGTCGGCACGCCGTCCTCGAGATCGAACAAGCCGTAGGTATTGCGGTCCACCTCGTCCTTGGGCGTCGCCGTCAACCCCACGAGCAGCGAGTCGAAGTATTCGAAGATGGCGCGGTACTTCTGGAACACCGAGCGGTGCGCTTCGTCGATGATAACGAGATCGAAGTGCCCCACGCCGAAGCGCCGCTGCCCGTCGGCCGCCTCGTCGATCAGCCCCATCATCGTCGGATACGTCGAGACGTAGACGCGCCCTTCCGCCTCCTTCTCGGTGACGAGGTTCACGGGCGAGGCGTCGGGCAGGAACTTCTTGAACGCGTTCACCGCCTGGTTCACGAGCGCCACCCGGTCGGCGAGGAAGAGTACGCGCTTGGCCCAGTTGCACCGCATGAGCAGATCGCAGAGCGCGATCACAGTCCGCGTCTTGCCCGCGCCGGTAGCCATGACGAGCAGCGCCTTGCGGTCGTAGTCGTGCTCGAAGGCCTCGGCGATACGGCGGATGGCCCGCGTCTGATAGTGGCGCTCGACGATCGCCGGGCTGATCGTGGCTTCGGCGAGCGAGCGACGCGTCTCGCGCCGCTGGATCAGGAGCTCCAGCTCGGCTTTCTTGTAGAACCCCTGCACCCGGCGCTGCGGATAAAACGCGTCGTCCCAGAGCCAGTGCTCGTAGCCGTTGGAATAGAAGATCACCGGCCGCCGGCCGAACTGCCGTTCGAGGCAGTCCGCGTACAGCTTGGCCTGCTGCTGTCCGGCGCGCGGGTCGCGGCGCGTGCGCTTGGCCTCAACCAACCCGAGCGGCTTGCCGTCGTCGCCCCAGAGCACGTAGTCCACGAAGCCCTTCCCCTGGGCGTTTGGCATGCCGCTGACCTCGAACTCGCGGTCGCGCGGTTGATCGAGCGGCCAGCCGGCCTCCTTGAGCAGCAGATCGATGAAATAGTCGCGGGTCTCGGCTTCCGAATAGTCGTGCGTGTCGGGCTGCGCAGCCGCCGCCTGCCTCGCCGCGGCCACCTCGGCGCGCAGGCGCTTGAGTTCCTCGTCGAGGGCGGATTTATCGGCGAGCAGCGCCGCGAGGTTCTCGTCCTTCTCGCGCAGACGCGCTTCGAGCGCTCGTAGCTGCTCCGCCGTTTGCCCGGCCACCTGCGCCGGTCGCGGCAGCTTGGATGCGTCGAAGGCGAGGCCAGGCGCCGGCCGGCCCGTGCGCCCGTAGGTGCGGGCAAACCAATAGGCCACATGGAAAAGCTCGCGCACCGCCGCGAGAGCATCACTTTCCGGCACCGGGCGGTGACTGTGCACGGCACGGTTGCCGAGCGTGTTGATCACCCGCGCCTTGCTGAACACCGCCTCGCCGGCGGTCTGCTTGAAGCTCGGCTCGTGGATCAGTGCGGAGAGATTGTCCTGGTACGGCAGCCTGAGTGCCGGGTCGTGCTTGAAGGCCCAGCTCACCGCAACCTCCAGCGCGCGGCGGGCATAGAAGCACGCAGTCCGCGGGTCGGCGTGCACGGCGGCCTCTGCTTTCGACGCGGCTTCGAATAGGGCGGCCCATTCGCGCTGGAGGAATACAAATTGGCTCATGGACCACCCTCCACAGCAGCAGCGCCGGGGCCTGCATCGTTGAACAGTGCGATATAGGGCGCGAAGCGGAAACGCCGGTTGCGGGCATAGCCGGTCATCTCGCTGAGCACGCCTAGCTGGACGAGGCGGGACACCAAATTGTTCGCCGCCGCGTAGGTCGTGCCCGTCAACTTCTGCACGTCGGCA
>DATLXW010000120.1:0-3236 GCA_035575415.1 Methyloceanibacter sp.
CTGTGGGACTTTGTCGGCGGCAAGCCGATCGTCAATCGCCGAAGATCGATCAAGGACATTCCGGCCGAGACCGATGTCTCGCGCGCTATGGCGAAAGAACTCAAGTCGCGCGGATTCAAGTTCTGCGGGCCGACGATCGTCTACGCCTTCATGCAGGCGACGGGAATGGTGAACGACCATCTGATCGCATGCCCGCGTCATGAAGCCTGCGTGCGACTGGCCTGTGCGTTGTCCTAGCCGCGGCCGCGCGGATCCATGCTGCGCGGATAAGTGCGCTCTTCTTGGATCTTGCCGTTGCGCTTTTTGATGCGAACCGAGCCCTTGCCACTCACCGCTCTGGACAATACTCCGCCCTTAATCGCCTGGGCTTTGCTCGCAAAGGACTTGACGACGCCGCCCGAGCCTTCACTTTTTAATTCCCACTTCTTCGACTTGGCATTGTATCCGAGCGAATATCGGGGCAACTTCGCCATTTTCACCTCCTGCCTGATCCGAGGTTGACCGCCGCACAAGGGCATCGGTTAAAAAATGACATTCCGCGCTGCTCCCGTCTAGATTTTCGTGGTTCCGTGCACAAATTAACGTCGAGAACTCCGGCAATGCTGCGGCGTACCGAGACGCAAACGATCAAAAGCCGCGCTGCAACCAACGGGGCGCCGCGCGCTTGGCAGCGTATGCTCTCGGGCCGCAGGCTCGATCTGCTCGATCCGTCGCCGCTCGATATCGAAATCGAAGACATCGCCCACGGACTTGCGCGCGTCGCCCGCTGGAACGGACAGACCGGCGGCGAACATGCCTTCTCGGTGGCTGAGCATTGCCTTCTCGTCGAGCGCATCGCCGGTGAGCTCAACCCCAAGCTCGATCGCCGCTATCGCCTGGCGGCGCTCATCCACGACGCTCCCGAATATGTGATCGGAGATCTGATCAGCCCGTTCAAGGCGGCGCTCTCGCTCGACTATCGCGCCTTCGAGGCGAAGCTGCTAGCCGCCATCCATCTCCGCTTCGGGCTCCCGGCCGCATTGCCGGAGCGCGTCACGAAGCTGATCAAAAAAGCCGATAAAATCGCCGCCTATTATGAAGCTACCGGCCTTGCCGGATTTTCGCGGTCCGAGGCGCGCCGCTTTTTCGGCCAGCCGCGGGGCTTGAGTTCAGCCTTAGTCAACCGCCTGTCGCACTTACGCCCCCTTCCGGCGGCACAGGGAGAGGCTGAGTTTCTGAAGCGATTCCATGAGCTTCACCGATGACGCTTGGCATGGAAAAACCCGCAAGAACCCGCCATATGACACTATGACCATCCAGACGTTCCAGACTTTGCCCAAGGAAAAGACTAAGGTCCCGCGCAGCATGGCCCCGGATACCATTTATGTCGCGCCGTTGAGCCTCGTCGAGACGACTGTGGCCGACGCGGGAGTGAGTCACCTCGTCACCCTCATCAACGGCGAGACCCCCATCCCCACGCCGCCCGGTATCGGCCCTGACCGGCATCTTCGGCTGGCGATGAACGACATCTGCGAGCCGCAGCCGGGGCTCGTGCTGCCATGCGAGACGCATGTCTTCGAGCTTATCGATTTCGCCCGCGCCTGGGATCGCCAGGCGCCGCTCCTGATCCATTGCTGGGCGGGTATCAGCCGCTCGACCGCGGCGGCCTATATTTCGCTTTGCGCCCTCAACCCCGAAGGCAGCGAGCATGCGCTTGCCTGGACGCTCCGCCGCGCCTCGCCGACCGCCTATCCGAACCGGCTGCTGGTTGCGCTCGCCGACGAGGCGCTTTCCCGCAACGGGCGCATGATCTCGGCGGTGGAGGAAATCGGCCGCGGCCGAATCGCCGAAGAGGCCGAGGTTTTCGCCCTGCCTGCGCTGCTCGCCGCCTAGGCGCCACCATGGCTGAAGCAACGCGCAAAACCTCGCTTTCGCCAGAAACGAGCAATGCCGATCCGCAGATCGGACTCGGGCTGAACGCCGCCATCGTCACCGTGCGCGAGGGTCAGCCCTACGTCCTCGTGGTGCGAGACGGCATCGCCGGAGCTGGCCCTTGGGATGCGCTGCCGTTCGGTCCTTTCGCCCCGCGGGAACATCGCACGCTTGAAATCGGCTTGCGCGAGTGGGTTAAGCGGCAGACGGGGTTAGAGCTCGGCTATGTGGAACAGCTTTATACCTTCGGCGATCGCGGCCGCCACGCCGAACTCGACGGAACGCATATGCTTTCGGTCGGGTATCTGGCGCTCACGCGCGGGGACGGAGGCGAACTCTTGGGATCGCATTGGTCGCCCTGGTATGCCTATTTCCCGTGGGAAGATTGGCGCCAAGGCAAACCTGCGGTTCTCACCAAGGAGATCGAGACTCGGCTCAAGCAATGGGCCGAGCGTGCCCCATCGCCTGGGGAACCCGCCCGGGCGCTGAGGCGGCCCGAGCGCTTGCGCATCTCCTTCGGCATGGGCGGGGGTTGGGACGAAGAGAAGGTGCTTGAGCGTTACGAGCTTCTTTATGAAGCCGGGCTCGTGCCGGAAGCGAAGCGCGATGGACGTCAGGCCGCCAGCCAGTGGCGGGACTTGCCGGAGCTTGGCCGACCGATGGCCTTCGACCATCGCCGCATCCTCGCCACGGCTCTCGGTCGCCTGCGCGGCAAGATGAAATACCGGCCCGTGGTGTTCGAGCTGCTACCGCCGGAATTCACCCTCTACGACCTGCAGAAGACCGTCGAGGCGATCTCTGGCACGCTATTGCACAAGCAGAATTTCCGGCGGCTGGTCGAGCAAGGCGGCCTCGTCGAGGCGACCGGCAACGTTTCGACGGCAACAGGCGGACGGCCCGCTCGGCTTTACCGCTTCCGCCGCGAAGTGGTGCTCGAGCGCCCGGCGCCCGGGCTCCGGGTCAAAGCCGGGCGCCTATAGCGAACTTCTCGCAAGCAGCCGCGTTGGATGGTTACGAACAAACGGAGGCGTGGCGTGAAAGAACGGCATGAACTGCGGACTTTTTTCAGGACCGGCATCGTCATGATGGTGCTGGCTTCGCTGCTGGCCATGGGGCAAGCGGCTTTCGCGGCGGACCGGATACTTGAAACCAAGGACGGTCAGCTCAAGGTCGAGTCCTTTGCGAAGGGATTGGAATTTCCCTGGGGTCTTGCCTTTCTGCCCGACGGGAGGATGCTCGTTACCGAACGGCCCGGTCGGCTTCGGATCGTGGCGAAGGACGGCACGCTGTCTGAACCGTTGCAAGGTGTGCCCGAAGTTCTTGCC
>DATLXW010000121.1:0-17059 GCA_035575415.1 Methyloceanibacter sp.
ACCGCATAGACGCGGTCGATAATCTCAAGTTCGAAAGGATCGAATTTCTCGCGATGCTGTAAGGAGCCCATTGCGGCCTCCATAGGTTGCCTTTCGTGCTGTGCATAACCGTTCGGCGCGGCGCCGGTTCGAATGTGAAAAAGCCTGGAAACCGGTCCTTCCCGCCGCGCATTGGGGCAACTTTGCGGCAATCACCAAGCGAGTCGCATGCCGGCGCGGCCGCCGACGCCGGTGATCTCCTCGCCGACATTCACGTCGAGCTTGGCGAACACGGAGGTGCTTGCGCCGGGATTGAACAGGTTGAAGCCGGCGGACACTTGGCCCCAGGCGTCCGGCGCTTCGTCGCTGAAGGTGGGATAAGTCGTGCCAAATGATGTCAGCGTCGCGCTGTTGGTGCCGGAAAGCGTGCCCCACAGGCTGCCGACGACGAACGGTTCGAAGGTCGCGCCGTCCCACACCGCCATGCTGGTGCCGAGCCGCAAGCCGAGCCGCCCGCGCACATTCGGATCATCCTCGAAGGACACGCTGTTACCGTTGAGCGAGAAGCTGTCGACGGTGGCGTCCACGACCGCGATCGTCGCCAGCGGCTCGATAAACGGACCGCCGCGGAAGCCGCCGAAGCGGTAGCCTGCATCGACCCTGCCGCCGATATTGGTGTCATTGAGATCACTCGGAAAGCCAGGCGCATCGCCCGCATCGAGCTGAAGAAAATCGGCCTTGATCAACGCATCGACGAACAATCCGCCGTTGAGATAGGTGGCGTAGGCGCCGATCTCCCCGCCTTCGTACGTGAACAGGCGCTCGACCGATTGGTAGTCGAGGTCGGCGTGGATTACGCCGCCGAGCAGGCCGAAAATGAGAAGATCATGCGCTGAGAACAATTGCCGCTTGCCGAAATCGATCCCGATCTCGAGATCCATGATCTGCATGTCGCGCTCGAGATCGAATTGGTAGCTCCGGCCATAGGCGACGGCGCCTGCGCTGTCTTCCACATTGAGCCAATTTCCGCCGGCGCGCGCCCAGAAGCCGGGCGCAACCGGTAAACCGCCCTCTGCGCCGGCGCCGCTGGCCACCCCTGGGCCGCCGCCATGCAATAGGACACGCAAATCCGCCGTGCGGTCGAACCAGGTTTCGGTGGTGGAAAAGAACACATCCTGCGATGCCGTGGTCAGTTCCGGTAACAAGAACGACCCTTCGTGCGCGGGTATCGTGCGCAACTCGAAAAAACCGCTGCCCGTCTTCACGAAGAAGAGATCGTAGGCGACGAAGCCTGCGTCGATCGGCCCGCCTTTCAGATAGAACTGGTTGCTCTTGACCGCGCCGTCGACGAAGACGATGGGAATGCCCTGGGTGTTGGTAGTGCCGCTGCCGGGATTGGTGTTGTGCACTTCGACCGCCGTCTTACCCTTTACGTCGCCGTCGATGAGGACATTGTCGGCGGGAGAGCCGGGTCCGCCGAGAAAGACGTCGAGAGCGATCGTCGAACTCCCCTGGCCACTGAAGCTCGGCCTGACGCAGCCGCAATCGGAGAGTTCGAACACGTCGCCGGTGCCGCCGTCGACCAGCGAGAGGAGACCTGCGTTGGCGAACGAGCGCAAGCCGAAGAAGCTCGTGGTTTCGGCAACGAGCGGATTTCGCGCCGTATGCACCGTCGCCCCCTCTTCGTTCGCGAATACGCCGAAGCCGAAATCGCTGTCGAACGCTTCGAACAACCCTCCCCTCTTGTTCGCGAAGGTGGTTTGCCCCAAGAGTTCGACCGAGCCGGTGATGACGCCTCTGTTCGTGACGTCGATCGCCGGGCCGATACCGAATATCGCAAGATTGTTGCCGGCCGAGATCGATCCCGAATTGTCGATGTCGAGCCTGCCGCCCGCGAGCGCCAAAATCGCGCCCTGGCCGCCGGACAGCGCGCCGGAATTGGTAACGCGAATCGCTCCTCCGGTGTTTAGATCGAGGCCGATCTCGCTTGCCGTGACCTTGCCGCTGTTCAGCACGTCGATATTGCCGGAACTGCTCGCGGCCATGATGCCGGCGGCCGCGTTCCCGGTGACGTCGACGTCGCCCGTGTTCTCGAGGGAGATGCCACCGCTGTCGGTTTCGGCCGAAATGCCCAAGGCGCTCGCGCCTTTGATGTTGAGAGTGCCCGCATTAAAGATGAACAATTGCGCGGCCGCGGTTGTGCCATCGATGCCGGCGGCGCTCTGACCTCTTGCGGTGAGGTTGCCCGCGCTGATGATTGACAGGAGCGTGCCGCCGCTGCTTGCGCGGATGGCCGTCACGTCATCGCCCTTCACGCTGATATCGCCTTGATTGCCGATGGCGACAACGTCGCTGGCGGCGGTGGCGAAAATGCCGAATGCGCCGTCTCCTCTCGCGGCGATGTCGCCGCTATTGCTCAAGCGAAGCTCTCCCAGGCCGGCCACGGCGGAGATGCCGATCACGCCAAGCCCGGCGACGGCCACGTCGCCATTATTAGTGAGGTTGAGATCGCCGATGCCGGTCACGGCTGAAATACCGATCACGCCGAGACCCGCCGTGGCGATATGGCCGCTATTGCCGAGGCGAAGATCGCCGGTGCCGGTGACGGCGGAAATGCCGATCGTGCCAAGCGCGGCGCTGGCGATATCGCCGCGATTGTCGATAAACAGGTCCCCGATGCCGGTCAGGGCTGAGATGCCGAACGACCCGAGTCCCGCAGCCGCGATGTCCCCGCTGTTGCGGATGATGGTGTTGCCGAGAACGGCATTGGTGAAGATGCCGGTCGCCCCGGCAAGATCGCCGCTGTTGTCGAGCCTAATGAATCCCGGTGCCGTTGTGATGCTGATGACTGGGCCGAAAGGATTGAAGCGGTCGGTGGCCGTGTTGCAGGTGATCGACACGCCGGCGGGGGGCGGCGCCACGATCGGCCCGTGCGGGGGAAATTTGATGCAAGGAGCGGCGGTCGCCGGCTGCGCCGCGACGCCAATAAAGACAAGCGCAACCGCGCTCGCGGCCGCGTAGCGCGCAAGCCCCCGCCCTGCCGCCTTGGCGATGCGATTGAATGTCACGCCGTTCCCAACCCCCGTACGCCGACGAGCCTAGACGAGGGCAGCGAAGAAACCCAGCGCGCAGCGCCCCAAGATGGCGCGCGATCCAGCTTATCCACAGGGGGGGGAACGACAACCAGGCCGATTCGACGTTTCAAAAGTGGTGCGGACGGAGGGACTCGAACCCTCACGGGGTTTCCCCCTCAGGATTTTAAGTCCTGTGTGTCTACCAGTTCCACCACGTCCGCGATCGGCCGAATTTAGCACGAAGCGGTGACGCTTCGCTTGAGCCGGGACAGCTTGGCTTAAGCCGGGAAGAAGACCTTTGGCTTCTCTTCCTTCGCTTCCGGTCTCTCTCCCTCCGTCTTCGGCGCTTCCGGCTCGGGAGCCTCGCTCTCCTTCGCCTCGGCCTCGGTCCGCGCCGCAAGCGGTTCGGCAGGCTCCGGCGCAGGCGCCGGCTCCTGATCTCCTCGTGTCTCGCTTGCCGCCTCTTCCGAGATGCTTGCCGGTTTGCCCGCGGCCGCTGCGACTTCGGCCGGCCGGCCCTCGAGACTCGCCCTGAGCAGCAGCAACAGAGCGAGCGCATTCAGCATATGCCAAGCGAAATGGGTGCCGACCTTGCGGCCGTCAATCACAATCCGGTCGCAAAGCGCAAGGTCGAGCGTGCGCAGCGTGAGCGAGACAGCGAAAATGGCCGCGGCCCAAAGCACCCAGGGCGCCGCTCTGTGCCCGCGCTCGTGCAGCACGAGCCCAATGACGATCGTTGCCGCGAGCGCGGGCAGATAGAAAATGCTGCCGTTGAGGCAGGGCCTGACGCCCTGCGCCTCCATGTCGAAGAAGCCGATAGCGTTATCGGTGCATTGTACCTGGCCCGTCAGCGCCATGATGCCGGCGAATCCGATGAGCAGAAGCACGCTGCACCCCGGCGGCACGCCGAGAAGGCGATTGAAGGCGAAGCCGAGATAGACGAGCGTGAATACGCTAATCGGCACAACGTCGGCAAGCGCGGTGCCTCGATCGGCGTAGAGATGAAACAAGAGGCTGCCGAGCCCGATGAAGAGGACCAGCACCGGCAACAGAACATGGTCCGCATCGCGCTGTTCCTTGGGGCGCCACAGCGCGAGCTGCAGGCCGATCAGACCCGCGAGCAGAAAAGCGGCATTGCTGATTGCATTGAAGGGCTCTGCCAAAAGCTCTGAATTATTGCCGCGCTCGCAATAAAGAAAGACATGCTCGCCAAAGGTCATGATTCTCATCCTTTCGACCCGTTCGGCGGCAGCCTCCCTGCCCGCGGCATTCGCCGCAGACCTGCCGGTTCTCGCGAGAGCGAACCCATCCCAAAGCCTCGCTTATGTTTAGCGCGAAAAGGGGGCGGCGATGTAGCCTCTCCGTGCGGGAGCCGTGCGCGGCGTTTCAGCTCGGCGCAACCGGGAAAGCGCAATCGACGAAAGCGGGCGTCCTATTGAGCGGCACGCGAATTTCGGCCCGCTCTATTCCGGCGGCGAACCGTCGTCCTCCATGGGGACTTCTTCTTCCTCGGGCATCCCCTCTTCTATCCCGTCCTCGAATTCCGGTTCCAAATTGGTGGGTAAGCCGAGGCGTTCCCTGCACGCGTCCTCGAAGCCCTCATTGGCATTCATCAGTTCTTCAAGCGTGGGGTAGGTCTCGACATCCTCGTCGGTGAAGCCCTCCTTGTGCATTTTGGTGAGCATATCGACATCGGTCTGCGAGACTTTGCCTTTGGCAAGCTCCTCGGCCACACATTCGCAAAAGGCCTTGGGCGTGACATTCGCCTCCTCGAAAGAAGGGTCTTCGAGTGAGCCGACGTTCTCGCCGCAAGCGGCGACGAAATCGCCGGTATTGAGATCGGCCGCCCCGGCTTCAGTCGAACTCGAACAGACGGCGACAAGCGCGCCGAGCGCGACGGCGCGAGCGATAAAGTGAAACTTGTGCATGACTGCCCCTCCCGTCGCCATCTCGGTTACCGGCGTCTCTTAGGCGAACGCCTTCAGGGTAAGGAATGACCCGACATTAGGGCAACTTGGTGCGGGAAAAAAGGCGGAGCGGCAAATCAGCCTTTGACCGGTGGCACGACGCGAATGTGCAATTCTTTCAATTGCTTGGGTGAAACCTCGGACGGCGCGCCCATGAGCAGGTCTTCTGCCTGCTGATTCATCGGGAACATCACCACCTCGCGCAGATTCTCCTCGCCGCACAGTAGCATGACGATGCGGTCTATGCCGGGAGCGAGCCCGCCATGGGGCGGCGCCCCATATTGCAGCGCCCTCAGCATGCCGCCGAAACGCCTTTCTAGTTCCTCCTTGGAATAACCGGCGATGGCGAAGGCTTTCTCCATAATCTCCGGTTTGTGATTGCGGATCGCGCCGGAGGAAAGTTCGACACCGTTGCAAACAACGTCGTATTGATAGGCAAGAATGTCGAGAGGGTCCTTGCTCGCAAGCGCCTCGAGCCCGCCCTGGGGCATGGAGAAGGGATTGTGTGAAAAGTCGATCCGCTTCTCCTCGTCATTCCATTCGAACATCGGGAAATCGACGATCCAGCAAAACTCGAAGCGGTCTTTCGCGGTCAGGCCCAGCTCGTTGCCGATCTTCACCCGCGCGCGTCCGGCGAAATCGGCAAATTCCTTCGGAAGGCCGGCGACGAAAAAGACGGCGTCACCCTCGCCCAGTTCAAGCTGCGTCCGGATCGCCGCCGTGCGTTCGGCGCCGATATTCTTGGCGATGGGGCCGGCCCCCTCGCCTTCGCGCCAAAAGATGTAACCGAGGCCGGGCTGCCCCTCGCTTTGCGCCCAGGCATTCATCCGGTCGCAGAATGCGCGCGAGCCGCCGCCCTTGGCGGGAATCGCCCACACGCGCGTATTGGCGTCCATCTCGATCATGCCGGCGAACAGCTTGAACCCCGAGCCTTTGAAGTGGTCGGTCACGTCCTGCATCTCGATCGGATTGCGCAAGTCCGGCTTGTCGGTGCCGTATTTGCGCATGGCCTCGGCGTAAGGGATGCGCGGGAATTTCTGCGTCACGGGGCGGTCCTCGCCGAATTCCTCGAACAGACCGCGCAGGATCGGTTCGACCGTAGCGAACACGTCTTCTTGCGTGACAAAGCTCATCTCGAGGTCGAGTTGATAGAACTCCCCGGGAGAGCGGTCGGCCCGCGCATCCTCGTCGCGGAAACAGGGCGCGATCTGGAAGTAGCGGTCGAAACCCGCGATCATGATCAATTGCTTGAATTGCTGCGGCGCCTGCGGCAGGGCGTAGAACTTGCCCGGGTGAAGCCGGCTCGGCACGAGATAATCGCGCGCGCCTTCGGGCGATGAGGCGGTCAGGATCGGCGTCTGAAACTCGAAGAAGCCCGCCTCGCGCATGCGCCTGCGTAGCGACCAGATGATCGCCTCGCGCTTCATGATGCGCTTGTGCAAACCCTCGCGGCGAAGGTCAAGGAAGCGATATTTGAGCCGCGTCTCTTCCGGGTAATCCGGCTCGCCGAAGACCGGCAGCGGCAGCTCTTTCGCTTCCGACAGCACTTCCAGCGATTCGATCCTGACCTCGACCTCGCCTGTCGGCAAATTCGGATTGACGGTTTCCGGCGCGCGCGCGACGACCTCGCCGTCGGCCTTCACCACCCATTCCGGCTTCAGCTTCTCGGCCAAGGCGAAGGCCGGCGATTTCGGATCTGCCACGCATTGCGTGAGCCCGTAATGATCGCGCAGGTCTATGAACAATAGCCCGCCATGGTCGCGCACGCGGTGCACCCAGCCGGAGAGGCGGACGGTCTTGCCGACATCGTCTTTGCGGAGCGCGCCGCATGTATGGGTGCGATAGGCGTGCATGGTTAAACCCGGTCGGGACAAAGAGTGGAGCGCGCGGGAACAGCGCATGGGAAGCCCGGCTTGTCAAGGCGAGCGCCGGAACGGACGGTGATGATATGCATATCGGGAGTGCGGATCCCGGTGCGAATCACGGTCGCTTCCCCCGGGTCACGACTCTTGGCGTGATCCCAGCTAACCACGCCAGGGAACCCTCGCCCGCGGCTTGCGTTTTATCGGCAAGCTGAAATGAGGGAAACAGAGCCATGCTGAATCTCCCCACGCCGCTGCCCTTGCGGACGCGAGTTCCTCTGGCAGGCTGGGCCCTTGCAGGCATCGTCACGGTATTCTCGCTCACATCGTCGCTCTTGCAGGCGATTGCCTCCCCGGAACAGATTGCTGCGCGCCCCGAACAGGCGCAGCAAGCGAGCAAAGACTGCCACCACGCCAAAGCCCGGCCGGGACCGGGATAGCGACGGCAGCGTCGGCGGCAAAACCGGGTGAACTCGGACATGCTCGACTTGCGCCGATGCGCCTATTGGCCTTGCGTATGGCGTTGGGCTATACCCGCGCACCATGAACCTGATTACGCGTACCGAAGAGCTAGCCGACGCTTGCGCGCGGCTCGGCAGCGCTTCCTTCATCGCCGTCGATACCGAGTTCATGCGCGAGCAGACCTTCTGGCCGAGGCTCTGCCTGGTGCAGATCGCCGCGAATGGCACGGAGGTACTCGTCGATTCGCTTGCTCCCGGCCTCGATCTCACGCCTTTCTTTGAGCTGATGGTCAACGAACGCGTATTGAAGGTATTTCATTCCGCCCGGCAAGACATTGAAATCGTGCATCACCTTGCCGGCGTGATCCCGCATCCGATCTTCGATACCCAGGTCGCGGCCATGGTCTGCGGTTTCGGCGAAGCCGTGAGCTATTCCATGCTGGTGAAGCGGCTGCTGGGCCGCAATCTGGACAAGACCTCGCGCTTCACCGATTGGAGCCGGCGCCCGCTCTCCGAACGCCAACTCACTTATGCTTTGGGCGACGTGACCCACCTCCGCGACCTCTACCCCAAACTCAAAACGCAACTCGACAAATCGGGACGCGAGAGCTGGCTCAACGAGGAGATGGCGGTGCTTACCGATCCCGCCACCTACGAACTCCATCCGGAGCACGCCTGGAAGCGGTTGAAGATGCGCGTCAAGACGCCGAAAGCGCTCGCCGTGCTCATGGAACTCGCCGCCTGGCGCGAGCGCGAGGCGCAAATGCAGGACGTTCCGCGCTCCCGGATTTTGAAAGACGAGGCGCTTTACGACATCGCCAACCAGGCGCCCCGGACGGCGGAGGATCTCGGCTCCCTGCGCACCCTGCATAACGGTTTCGCCCGCTCCCTGCGCGGCCGCGCCGTGCTCGAAGCGGTTGGGCGCGGGCTGGCGCGCGATCCGGCCACGATCCCGCCGATCGAACGGGGCGAGCCCATGCCGCCGGAGGCGCAAGCGGTCGTCGACCTCCTGCGGGTGCTGCTCAAGGCCACCGCCGGAAGGCATGGCGTGGCGCCGAAGCTCATCGCCACCAGCGACGAACTTGAAGAGATTGCCCGCTGCGGCGATACCGACTTGCCAGCGCTGCGCGGCTGGCGCCGCAAGCTCTTCGGCGAGGACGCCCTGGCGCTAAAGCGCGGCGAGCTTGCCTTGGCGATCAAGAAGGGGGAGGTCGCCTTGCTCCCGGCCAAAACCCCGTCCAACTAATTCCGGCTGGTCAAATCTTCCGGCTATCATAGGCCCAATGCAACAGCGCCTGCCGCTGCCGCTTGCGGCAGGTGAGATCGCCGGGTGCGCAATTGCGTTTGATTTGCGCCACATGACGGCGCATCGCCTTCCAGCGCTTGATCTGGCGGCGATCCTCCTCCGGCATGCGCCGGCCCATATAATAGCGGCAGTACCATTGGAACCAGCCGCGCGGATCGTCCGGATGAATCCAGCCCTTCTTGCGCCAGACCGACAGGGGCTGGCTTGCATCGACACCGAAATAATTGAGCGAACAGTCGCGGCGTTTGGGCGCAAGCTTGGCGCCCGCAAACCAGCTCTTAGGAAATTCTCCCCGCGTGTCGGTCATGTACTTGCCGCAGAACACGCCGAGTCTTAGCATTTCGCGCGGCGTGAGCTCCGGCTGGAATTCCGGGTCGAAGTCGCGCCCAGTCCGGGCCACCAACTCGTAGCGGTAGCCCTTCTGCATTTTGTCGCGAACAGTCACCACTCGCTTTCGCATTCCGCAAGCCCTAGCCGCCGAAGCGGTTGAACAGCCAGAACAACAGCGAAAGCAGCAGACTCACGATGATCGCCGTGGTGATCGGCAGATAGAAATAGAAATTGCCGCGATCGATCACGATGTCGCCGGGAAGCCGGCCGAGCCCGTAGCGCACGCTCAAGAAGGTGAACAGGGCAACCAGGCCGAGAAAGACGACAATGCCGACAGCCGATTTCATTTATGCTCGCTCCGCCGAATCTCGGCAATCTGCATCTTGACCGTCGCGCGAATGTCTTCGGGCAGACGATTGAGCGCTTCGCAAAGCGCGCTCAGCTCGGCGCGCAGCCCATGGATTTGATCGATCAAATTGAGCAAGACCGGCACGTCCTCCTCGGAAAAGCCGAGCTCGTCCTCGAGATTGCAGATCAGCGCCGCGCGGGCGAGATCGGCTTCCGAATAGCCCGGCTCGGCGCGGTCCTCAGGTTTAATCCAACCTTGTTCGACCCAAACCCTGAGCCGGGTCACGGTGAGTCTTTGCACTCTGGCGACAAGATCGCGTTCGGTCAGCATCAGGCCTGCTCCTTCAGCTTGCGCCGCGGATCGTAACGATGGCTCTCGCGCCACTTTTCGGCGAAGTTCTTGAGCTCGTCGTCAACCCTGTCGGGCATCACGACGCTGAGCTTGACCAATTGGTCGCCGCCGCCGCCCGCCCGCTTGATGCCGCGACCCTTGAGCCGCAGCGTCTGCCCCGTATTCGACCCCGGCGGCACGGTAACGAAGACGCGCCCGCCGATGGTCGGCACTTCCACCTTGCCGCCGAGCACAGCCTCGTCGAAGGTCAGCGGCAGCTCGACGACGATATCGTCGCCCTCGCGCTTGAACACGGGATGCGGCTTGACCGCGATCTCGATCAGCGCATCGCCGGGCTCGCCTTCGCCGAGCCCCGGGCCGCCCTTGCCTTTCAGCCGGAGCACCTGCCCGTCGGTAACGCCGGCCGGAATCGCCACGTCGAGCGTGCCGCCCTGCGGCAGGGTGATGCGCGTCTTGGTGCCGTTCACCGCGTCGAGGAAATCGACCTCGAGCCGGTAATGCGCGTCCTGCCCGCGCATGGAGAAGCCGCGGCCCCCGGCCCGCCCGGCGCGCCCCTCGCCGAACAGATCGCCGAACAGATCGCTGAAGGCGCCGATATCCTCGAAGCCCGCGCTGGTGCGATAGCGCGCGCCCTCCGGTCCGCCCGCATATTCGCGATAGTAGCGGTGCTGCGGCGTCTCCTGGCCGGAGGCGTCGATCTCGCCTGCGTCATAGCGTTTGCGCTTCCCCTCGTCGCCGAGAATGCTGTAGGCCGCGTTGACCTTCTTGAACTTCTCTTCCGCCGCTTTGTCGCCCGGATTGAGGTCCGGGTGCAGCTTTTTGGCGAGCTTGCGATAGGCCTTGGTGATCTCTTCGGCGCTCGCCGATTTCGCCACACCAAGCACGGAATAAAGGTCTTCTGCCATCTCGGTCACGCCGTCCTTCGGCAAGGGTCCTAACTCGCGGCGAGCTGGTAGGCCGAGCCGACCCTGATCTCCGGCTCGCGGTCGAGCAGATTGGCGAGTTCCTTGAATCGGCGCTCGACCCGCTCGCCTTCGAGGCTCGAATAGGGCTCGGGCAAGGTCCAGACAAGACGGTTGCCCTCGTAGCCGACCGGCGTATTGGTGAGGACGCCGGGCATGGCCGCCGAGACCATATGCGCGGCGCGGAAGGCGGCGCCTAAGATGCGTGCGCGCTTCAGCATGTCCTTGTCGACGAGCTCGATCAGCCTTTGGCTGAGCTCGTCCTTCACCAGCCCCTCATTGCGGTAATAGACGGTAAGCGCGAGAAAGGCGCGTCCCGGATGGTCGACGCCGACGAAGGTGTTGTGCGCGACGAGATTCAGGCTCTGGATGCCGCGATAATCGGGATGCGCCCGCCAGCCGATGTCGGAAAGGAGACAAGCGGCGTGCCGCAGCCGCCTCTGTTCCGGGGTCTCGATCGGTCCGGGCGCGCGAAATAAAGCGTCGGTCCAGAAACAGAGTTCGTAAGCGCTGTCGACCGACCGCGACCAGCGCCGCGCGATGTCGTCGCAGGCGGCGATCAGCGGGTCTTTTTGCCGCTCCTCCGGGCTAAGCAGGCTATAAAGCAGACCCTCGCGAATACCCAGCACGGAGATCACGACCGAGCGCGGCTTCATCTGCTTGATGAGCCGCTCCAGCACCAACGCGCCGTAGGGGATGGTCTCGCGCCGCGCGCTGGAGATATCACGGATGCCGGCGAGCGAGCTTTGCGATTGATGGTCGAGCACGGCGGCAAAACGCAGCGCGTCGTCGGCGCTGATCCGGTAGTTGTGCATCACGCTCAACGGATAGTCGGTTTGCGTCATATGCAGCCGCGCGAGCGCCCGCCAGGTCCCGCCGATGGCGTAGAAGTCGCGGCCCCTGCCCTTCTCCAACCAGCTCACCTTGGCGATCTCCTGGTCGACGATCTCCCGCGCCTTCTTCAGACTGCCGCCCGAGGCATCGATCAGCCGCAAGCCGCCGAGCGGCAATGTGGCGGCGTCAAGCAACCTGCCGCCGCGAATGTCGATCAGTTCGAGACTGCCGCCGCCGAGGTCGCCGGCGAAACCGTCTGCGGCATGGATACCGGAGATGACACCGAGCGCCGCAAGCTCCGCCTCCCGCGTGCCCGAGAGCACGTTCACTTTGCGGCCGAGCGTGCGCTCGGCCTGGGCGATGAAATCGGCACCGTTCTCCGCCTCGCGCGCGGCCGCGGTCGCGATCACTTCGACATGCGCGACGCCCAACTGGTCGATCAGGGCGCGAAACCGCCTCAGCGCCCGGAGCGCGCGCCGGATGGCGTCCGGTGCGAGCTTGCCGGTCGAAGCGATCGACCGTCCCAAGCCGCACAGCACCTTCTCATTGAATATCGGCGCCGGCGCCCGGCTCGAATTCTCGTAGACGATCAGCCGGACGGAGTTCGAACCGATATCGACCACCGCAACCGGGGTCTGATCGGGCTTCAAGATCATGGCGGATGCGCGCGGTTCAACCGGTCTCGACCAGGCGCGTGAAGCGCGGCGGCATGCTCTCCTTAAGAGAGGTACCGCGGCCGGACAGGCTCGGGTTAGTCATGAAATAATCCTGCGCGCTGAACGGCTCCTGATCCTTCCCCGGGTGAACGCGTTCAGAAGTTCCGTCGGGCCGCACGCGCCAGCTCTGTAGATTATCTTTCAGATTGGCGACCATGATCTGGTCGAGAATCTGTTCGTGCACGGTCGGGTTCTTGATCGGCACCATGGCCTCTACGCGGCGGTCGAGGTTGCGCGGCATCATATCGGCGGAGCTGATATAGACCACCGCCTTGCGATGGGGAAGCCCGTGGCCCGCGCCGAAACAATAAATGCGCGAGTGTTCGAGGAATCGGCCCACGATGCTCTTCACGTGGATATTCTCGGAAAGACCGGGCACGCCGGGCCGCAGGCAGCAAATGCCGCGGACCACGAGATCGATTTCCACCCCGGCCAGGTTTGCCTCGTAAAGCGCATCGATGATCTCGGCGTCGACGAGCGCGTTCATCTTCATCCAGATGGCGGCAGGCCGTCCGGCCTTGGCGTGATACATCTCCTCGCGGATATGGTCGAGGATTCGCGCCCTGATTCCGTGCGGCGAAACCGCCATCAACTCGAGTTCCGCCGGTTCGGCATAGCCGGTGACGTAGTTGAAGATGCGCGACACGTCTTGGCCGATAACGCGGTCGGCGGTGAAAAACGACAGGTCGGTATAGATCTTCGCCGTCACCGGATGGTAGTTGCCGGTACCCACGTGGCAGTAGGTAATGAGCTCGCCGCGCTCGCGCCGCACGATCAGGCTCAGCTTGGCGTGGGTCTTGAGCTCGATAAAGCCGTAGACCACCTGCACGCCGGCGCTTTCGAGATCGCGCGCCCATTTGATGTTCGCTTCTTCGTCGAAGCGGGCCTTCAATTCGACTACGGCGGTCACCGACTTGCCCGCTTCCGCAGCTTCCTTCAGCGCCTCGATGATCGGCGAACTTTTCGACGTGCGGTAGAGCGTCCATTTGATCGCCACGACATCGGGGTCCGCCGCCGCCTGCTTCAGGAATTGCAGCACGACATCGAAGGACTCATAAGGATGATGCACAACGATGTCCTTCTTACGGATCGCTGCGAAGCAATCGCCTTGATGCTCGCGGATGCGTTCCGGGAAGCGGCTGACGAAGGGTTGGAATTTGAGATCGGGCCGGTCGGCGACGATCAGCTGGTTGGTGTCGGCAAGACCAATCAGCCCCTTTTGCACGAAGCTCTCGCGCTCCGAGACCTTCAACTCCTGCATGACGAAGCGCTGCAACCGCGACGGCATCGAAGCCTCGATCTCCAGGCGGATCACCGATCCGCGCCGGCGCCGCTTCAGCGCCGATTCGAACAGGCGCACCAGGTCTTCCGCTTCCTCCTGCACCTCGATATCGCTGTCGCGCAGCACGCGGAACGCGCCCTGGCTCCGCACCCGGTAGCCGGGAAAAAGGCGCGACACAAAAATGCCGACCACAGTTTCGAGCCGGATGAAACGGATCGGCCCCTTGGCTTCGCCTTGACTCGGTAGCCGGATAAAGCGGACAAGCTGCGGCGGGATCGGCATGAGTGCGTGCATGGTCCGGAGCGAACCTTCGCGCACGAGCTCGAGTCCGAGAGTAAAGCCGAAATTCGGGATGAATGGGAACGGGTGCGCCGGATCGACCGCGATCGGTGTCAGCACCGGAAAAATGTGCGCGAGAAAATGCTCCTCGAGCCACGCCCGCTCGGCTTCGTCGAGCTGGTCGGCGGCGAGGACGTGGATGCCGGCATCAGCAAGCAGAGCTTCGAGCGTCACCCAGCTTTCCTGCTGCTCCGCCGTAAGCTGAGCGACGGAACGGTTGATGCGATCGAGCTGCTCGGCGGGCGTCAGTCCGTCGACACTCGGCGTTTCGATACCGGCCACGACTTGACCGCGTAACCCGGCCACGCGCACCATATAGAATTCGTCGAGATTGGAGGCGGAAATGGAGAGAAAGCGCAAGCGCTCGAGGAGCGGATGCCGCTCATTCTCGGCCTCTTCCAGCACGCGCCGATTGAACTCCAGCCAGGACAATTCGCGATTGAAGAACCGGCTCGGCCCGAACTCGGCGATTTTGAGATTCGGTTCATGCCGCGCAATCTGCTCTGGCACGCTCATGACAACCTCTTGAAACGAGACGTTTTTTGGCTCGTTGGGAACGCCTGTTCCCGTCGTTTTCAATGTTACACCATCAATTCTATCACTTGCGTTACGGCAAACGCCGAAGCGCCGCGCGGCTTAATCCGGCGCTTTTCCCCCTTCCAGCACTTCGGTCACGAGTTGCCTGCTGATTTTGCGGCCTGCCGCCAACGCCGCCCGGTCGATCGCCTCTACGGCCTGTTGCGCGGCGGCAAGCGATCGATCCACATGCAGCGCGATATATGTAAGCACCTTTGGATCGATGTTGAGCTGCCGGTCGGTGAAATGTTTGAGCAACACCGCCTTGATCAGCGCCTCGTCCGGTGCGCCGATTTCGACGATGGGCACGGCGTTCAACCGCGAACGCAGATCCGGCAACGCGACCGGCCACCGGCTCGGCGCACTGCGCGCCGTCATCAATACGAACAATCCTTTCTCGCGCGCCAAGTTCAGAAGATGAAACACCGCCTTTTCGTCGAAGGCGTTCCGGTCGGCATCCTCCACTACGAGGGCCGTCTGTTTGCCCATGGCATCGACGAACTCGACGGCAAGATTGCCGGGCCCGAGCGCATGCGCCCCCGACAGCGCCTGCCATACCCTGGCGAGATGCGTTTTTCCGCTTGCCTCCGGCCCGGTGAGAAGCTGGATCCTGTCGTTCCAGTCGGGCCATGCATCGATCAGCCTGACCGCCGCCAAATTGCAATCGCTGACGAGAAAATCCTCGGCCCCAAAGGCGGCGCGATGGGGCAATGCGAGGGGAAGCTGAGCCAGCGTCATCACGTCTCGACCTTGGGCCGTTCCGGCCGTCCTGCCTCGGCTTGTTTTCTTTGGCGAAGCGGGGGCGTGGGCGGCTCATAGCTCGCCATATGCCCGAGCCAGGACCAGAAATAGGCCGCCGCTGACACGATCGTGAGCGCGCCGGTCACCCAAACAAGTGCCTTGACCAGATTATGCAATCCCAAGCCGAGCCCCAGCTCGGCGAGGACAAGCCCGGCGAGGACGATTTGCGAGAGTGTGTTGAACTTGCTGATGAGCAGCGGCTGCATCCGCACCGGCCGCGACAGCATCCAAGACAGGACCACCGCGCCGACGATGAGGATGTCGCGACTCACCACGGCGATGACGAGCCAGACCGGGAGATGGCCCGCAAAGCCCAGCGTCACGTAGATGCTGACAAGCAGCGCCTTGTCGGCGATCGGATCGAGATAAGCGCCAAGTTCGCTGCGCCAGCCGTAGCGCTTGGCCAAAAACCCGTCGGCGGCATCGGAGACGCCCGCCAGCAGAAACAGCAGGAAGGCGGCCGTCATTTCATGCGTAATGATGAGCCACACGATCAGCGGAACGAGCACGATCCGCCCGAGCGTGAGGCCATTCGGGATATTCACGAACGCCCCTCCCGGACGCTCGGCCGCCATCCCCGTGAGCGCCGAGCCTTCAAGCCGAAGTCTAGCAGATTCGAGGTGGCGGCGTGACCGTCGGGCCTAGCGCGATCGCAGCACAAACGTCCCATCTCTTTCGTCGAAAACGAAGCCGCTTTGGTCGAGCGCCGCCTGCAAGCGGTCGAGCGAGCCGGCATAATCGAAGGTAATCGACGCGCCGCGCGCCGAAAGCGAATTGACCTCGAGCGCCTGGATACCGGCGACATTCATCAGCCTGCCGCGAATATCCTGCCAATCTTTAAGACCTTGAAATTCGACCACGGCGACGACATTGCGGGGAACCTCCCCGACGGGAGCCTCGCCGCCGGACGGCACCTCTTCTTGTGCCCCTTCCCCGAATTTGACTTCTGTCGCGGGCTGTTCGCCGGACTGGCTCGTCTTCCAGCGATTTTCGATAATGGCGAAGGCCGTGGCCGCCGCTTCGCGCCGGATGACCTCGGCGTTGCCGCTCACCGTGTCGGTGCGCCCGAAATTGATGGCGCCCACGCCGTCGTTACCGGCAAGCCTTGTCACGAACTTGCCGCCGCCCGATTCGCCGATCGCGATCACGAGCGGGCCGTACCCGTAGTCCGCTTGCAGTGCCTCCAAGGCCCGCGAATCGCCAGCCAGCACGCCCTTCACGGTCTCAAGGCTGAGCTCAGGACGCGCCCGCAAGATCGTCGCCGGTGTGATGCTGTGCGCGACATCGAGATCTTCCCATGCCGCGCGCCATGCCGCGTCATCCTTGACTGAATCGCCGCTGATCGCGACCGGCAAAATCGAGATCGCGGGGGCGCGCGCCTCGCTGTAGGGAATGCCGTTCTCCTGCAACCATTGCTTCAGGCCCGGCTCGCTCACGCTCACATCGAGTGTGGCGATATAGCGGGTGGTGGAATTCTGTTCGCTGCGGATGGACACGCCGGCGATGAGGCCCTCGACGATTTCCCGTGTAAGCTCCGGCAATTGTTCCTGCCCATTGGCCGGTACAAGGCGCTCAAGTACCGTTTTGACGGCTCGCATCTCCGCTTCGGCCATACCGATCGACCTCGCCGCCACGGCATTGGCGGCGGTCGTATCCACAGAAATCTTGCCGACGTCGTAAAGGCTCTCGGCGCCCCTTGCCGGCGGGGCCGCCAACGCAAGAAGAATGGCGACGAGGGCAAAGCCAGCCCTCCGCGTCCCATGTGTCAAGCGCCGCCAAACCATCGCCAACTCGACTGCAAAACGCTCTTTCCGAGACGAACCCCCCGCGCCCTCCTTGGGTAAACCGTCAGAATGTGGCGGGGCAACGG
>DATLXW010000122.1:0-23811 GCA_035575415.1 Methyloceanibacter sp.
GGGAAGCGCATCTGGCGTATCGACGATGAACCCATATTCGAAGCCCGGTTCCGCCGCGAAGCTGTAGCTTTGCGACGCCGTCTTGAGCGATTTTCCAGTGCTGAACACCGCCTCATCCGCGACCGCCGATTTGGCCGCCGACGGCGCCCATGCGTTCGATCCTTTCACGCCGGGGATCAGCGCCCCCTGAACGAAGCCGAGCTCTTCCGGTGCCGCTTGCCGCGAAGCATCGCCGGCGCCGGCCAAAAACGCGCTCAGAGCGAGATCGAAATAGCGTCCATATTTGGCGCCCGCCGCTTCCCAATAGGCTTGGTCCTTGGCGAGCGCCGCTTGCGCCTTGCCCTCGATCAGATCGTCGAGCAAATCCGACCTCTGCGCATAGTTTACCTGCGCCGGGTTGGTGATGCGCTGCCCGCCTTTCTGCGACGGGCAGGCTGTCGCTGCCGCCGCCGCCGGCTCCTGCGCATCCGTTGCCATAAGCAGCATCGTATTACCGCCGTTGATCACCGCGACCACCTTCCCGGTCCAAGCATCGACGAGGGGGCTGCCGCTCATGCCGCCGGTTGCGGGTATGCCATGCTGCACCAGCAAAAGACTGTCGGGGTCTTCCGAGCTCTTCGCGAAGAAAATGTCCTTCAGCGATTCAATCGTTCCCTTGCGGAACGTGGCGGCGGCAAGACCCTTGGCGACGTTGTCGGCGCCGCGAATATTTTCGCTCGGAAAGCCGGCGGTGATGACGTCCTCCCCTACATGCAGCTTCGGCGCTGGGTCGATCTCGATCGGATCCGATTGCGGGCGCTGTGCGGGATCGGCACGGATGATACCGACGTCATAAACGCTCGGCAGCGACATCGGCTGGAAGTCGTCGAGCGAGGTCGAACCGGCCTTGGCATAGGTGAGGGCTCTCGCCTTGAATAGCGCGTAACCGGGATGCGATTCCACGTCCTTGATGGCAATTTTGTCGCCCTTCGGCCCTAGCAGGTAGAAGGCCTGCGCCTTGCCGCGGATCGCTTCCGTCACATGCGCGTTGGTGCCGAACAGGCCGTTGCCGAGATAGAAGGCCGTCGCCACGGCGGCGTCCCCGGCGCTCTTATCCACCACCAGATACACGCTTTGCAGCATGTGGGCCTCGACCCATTTGTAGTGCTGGCGCTCGTAGAGAACCCAGCCGATCGCACCGCCGAGCAGAAGCGCAAGCACACCGACGGCCGCCCCGATCTGTTTGGTGCGCGCGCTCAGCCATTTGATCAGACTGAACTCGGAAAGTGGCTCGTAGTTTTCGTCGGTGACAATGCCTTGCTTCGCCGGTTGCTCGATGTGAAGCTCGAAGCTCGGACCCGCCGGACCGCTTAAGCGGAATTTGCTCCCCGACTTGACGGGCGACGCACTCTTGGCCGGTTCGCCGTTGATCTCGACATAGTGCTTGGGCGTTAGCTCAACGTAATAATTGCCCGGTTCCCTTTGCTTCAGGCTGAAATGAAACCGGCCAACCTTTGTGTAGTCGCCTGGATAGGAGACGTCGGTCACTTCGTCCGGACGTCCGAAGGTGATCTTCTGCACGTTGGCGGGGAAGAACTGCTGCGTTCCTGCGAGCGGCCCTTCAATGTGACGAATAACAAGCCCGGACGGCCGGCATTCGAATGTCGGTCCATCGACGCCCACTCGCAAGACGCTCCCATAGGTCACCTTCTCCCCGTCCGCGGCGGGCCTGCCGTCAATCTCGACGTCGCAGGAACCCGGGAGCCCGATCCGGTAGTTGCCCTCGTCGTCGCGGTTGAGCGTGAAGTGCTCGCCCTCGACGGCAATGCACTCCTCTGGATAGACGACGTCGCACTCGGGCGCACGGCCAATCAGGATCGTGTGTTTCGTGTCGTCGAATCGCTGTTCGCCCGGAGTGCCTTTGAGCGGGCCGTCGAGATGTTTGATGGTAATGGACATGGCGGCTGCAGGCCCTGCGCGTTGAGCTCAACTATATCGTTCCCCGCGATTAACCAGAACCGCCGCGCGGCTTAAATTTTGGCAACGCCCTTAACCCACTCAGCCGTATAGATCGGCAAAGACGGCCTGCTCCTCGCCGCCTGGGCGCCGTCTTCTCCCATTGCCTCGGCCCGGCTGACCGGTACGAGAACGACCTTCTCGCCCAGATCGAATTTGGCCTGCGCGGCATAGCTTTCGGTCGCCAGCACGCAATTGGGGGGAAGGCCGGCCAGATCGTCGGCGGCTTGCAGCCGCGCGATTAACTTCTTGTCGGGAGTACGATTGGCGCCGAGCACGAGGCCGAAATCGCAAATGACCCGAACCGCAGCTTTGACCTTACCCGCAGCTTTCGCCGCGGCGCGTCCGGCATCGAGCGCCTCTTCGGTCGATCCCGCGATGAGGCAAAGTCCGCGCCGCCCGTCGCGATGCGTGCGCTCGATGGGCTTTACCCCCATCGCGCAACTTTCGCCAATTGTGTCGAGCGCGTTTCCCGTGTCGCTTCCGCCGGGCGCTGCATCCCACAGAAAGACGGCGGCACGAAAGCCGTCGATATGATCGTCGCGAAACGCGCGCCGCGCGCGTTCGTGCGGATAGGCGACGAGATCGAAGGCGCGGCCATGCGCGCTCCAATCGGCCAGCGCGCGGTTTGAGCCCCCGAGACTGTCCGGCCCTCCGGCATCGGAAACGGCAATCAGGCGGCAACTCGTTTGCAAGACCGCCGCTCTTTGCAGCGCCAAGCCCGCGGCGTAGCGGAAGGCGTAGAAGAAATAGCTGTCCCGCTCACGTTCCGGCGGCTCGCTCGAGTCCATTACGGTCAGCGAACAGGAGCCGTGGTTTCCCTCCAGGATGGCGCGGAAGCGCTTCTCCCATTTGCCCGGCTCCGCCGGCGGATCGCCGATCTTCACGGAAGTTTCGATGAAGCGTTCGGTCGCGAAGGGAAGCACAGCCACGAATTCGGCGCCGAGCGAGAGCGCCGTCTCGGCGAGAATGATGTCGGCGCCGGCGGCAAGAGCGCCGTAGACGATGCCGACATGATGTTCTTTCAGAAGGTCGCTTGCATCGGCGCGGATCAGCGCCTCGGCTTCTTCCTGCGCGGCCCTGCCGAGTTCCTTTCCCCTGAAGATATGCCCCGTGATCACCGCCACGGAATGTTGATCAAGCGCCCTCACCAGCGCCTCAATATCGGCATCGACAAACTCCTTTAGCCTGCGGAACTGAAGTATGGTCGATGCCTTCGCTCCGGCGTCGGCATCCTTCGCTTTGGCCGCCTTTTTGAGCATCGCCTCCGCTGCCGCCTGCTTACCAAGGATGAGGAGCGCTTCCGCAAGCGTGGCAAGCGGCCAGTATTCCTCCGCCTCTGGCGAAAGCGTCTTCGCGAGCGTGCTGGCGACCTTTGCCGCCGTCTCGCGATCCCCCGCGATCAGCGCCATGGTGGCGGCATTCACGCCCGGGTAGTAGCCCTGCTTGTGCAGAAACAGACGGTGATAGGCCTCGAAGGAGGCGGCCGCGCGCTTGCGCCGTTCGGCGCTCCGCTCTGCATCGAAGGCCTGCTCTTTGAGCAGTCTTGCCTGTAGCGCGGCAAGATCCTCGACAAGTTGTGCCTCGCGCTTGGCATCGGCGCCGCCATTCGAATCGCGCGCAGACAACAACTCGTCCTCGCCATAGCCGTCGTCGACGAAGGCTTCGCTTAGGATGCGCTCCATGGGCAAAAACGGATTCCGCCGCGCCTTGCGCACCGCATCTTCGAGCGCGCCGGTATCGCCGGCCATCGGCAGTCCCGAACGTGCGAGCAACTCGAGCGCACCCTTGGCATCGCCGCTGCGCGCGGCTGCCAGAGCCGTGCGGTGGTGCAGTTCCGGGCTCGACGGATAGTAGCGCAGGATATCGAGTCCGATATTGCGCGCCCTAACGAGATCGCCGCTGGCGATCGCCGCGTCGATGTCGTCGATCGTGCGCTCGAGCGCGGCGCGGCTCCTGGCGGATCTCAGGCTCGCGAGCCGGCTGATGCGCTGGTAATCCAGAATTTCGATCTGCTGGCTGCGCGCGCCGGTGCGCAGCAGTCCGGACCGCTCCCACTCGTTGAGCCTGCGGCTGATCGTCTCCCGGCTGACGCCGAGATCGGCGGCAATGTGCTCCTGCGCAATCTTGCGCGGGAAGCGCACGCGGTTCGCCTCGGCGATGCCGATATCGGCGGAAAGCTCGACGAACCAGTCCGCGAGCAATAAATCTGGAAACGCGTGCGCCTTGTCGTGTTGTTGCTTGAGCGCCGCAAGCAGGCGCTGCGAACCGATCCTGATCAACCGCGCGCGAAACAACGAGTCGGCGTCCATCAGCGCGCCGACTAGCGGTAAAGGCAGACTCACGACCGAGGACGGCGTCAACGCAAAGGCCGATGTCGTGCGTTTCGCCGGTTTGGACGAAAGCCCTTGCTCCAGCAGTTCGAGCTCGCCAAAGACTTCCCCGTGCACGATGCGCTCGAAGCGAAGCGAACGCTTGCCGCTTAGCGGCTTCAATTCGACCTGCACCAGCGGGTCGATGTGCAGTCCCTCCCCGCTCCCGTGCGCGCCAAGCAGAAGGTAGATCGCATCGGCCGGATCGCCCGGACGGAAAATCCATTCGCCGGCGGCAAGCGGGCGCAACTGAAGCCGCGCCCGCCGGATCAGCTTAAGCGCCTCGTCGCCGGTCCCGCGCATCAGCGCCGAAGCGGCAACCTGATCTGGAAGCGTCTCGTTCATCCTCGCCCGGCCTGTTGGCGGCACGGGGCGAGCGTAGTCGATTTCCCGCGCTCCCACCAAGCGCGAGAGTGCGAGCCGGCCGGGCAGGGTCAATTGCAGACGTATTGATACTGGTAGCCGTCAAGCGTCCACACCGTCGACCAGCCGCAAACGGGAGCGTAGTGGCCGGTATAGGCCGCGATCGGCACCGCGCCCCAGAGGGCGGCGAGCATTCCCATCGCAAGATGACGAAGCTTGGGCATGGGCATCTCCTGTCGATTCCTGATGACAAGATGCCACGCAGGCGGTCCGCCTTCTGTGCGAGGCGTCACAGACGCAGCGCGCGCCCCCTTTGTGAGACTCCTCACAGAGAGCGGGGCAGCGCGTCACCACGTGATAAGCGCCGCGGGGGCCCTAGCCCCTCAGGCCAACGAAAACTGAGTGTTCGCGTAACACAGTCGGACGCCGCTTGCCCCACCGAGCGCGGCCGACGAGCCGAAAACACCAAGGTCCCGGGTCCGCTCCTGCCCGGCCTGTCAAGTACCCGGTGTTTCGGCGTTAGCGGGCGCAAGGTTTCCCCCGCCTTGCGCCCGCGCTTTTTACTAAGGTTGGGAGATGCCATAGGAGAACGGAGCATGTTCGATAAATCTTCAACCCGACGCAATTTCCTCCGTGGTGCGATTGCCGGCGCCGCCGCCCTGTCGCTTCCAGCCAGGTCTCGATCCGCCGAGGCGAGGCCCAAGCACATCGTTTTGCTCGGCGATTCGATCCTCGACAACGGCGCCTATGTCGGCAAAGGCCCGGACGTGATCGAGCAGCTCGGCAAGCGCCTTCCCCCCGGCAGCCGGGCCACGCTTGGAGCGATCGACGGTTCCTTGACCTCCGGCGTCGGGCTCCAGCTCAAGATTGCCCCCGAGGACGCGACGCATTATGTCGTCAGCGCCGGCGGCAATGATGCTCTGCACTACTCAAGTCTCATCAATGAGAAAGCCTCCTCGGTGGCCGACGCGCTCGAGCGGCTCGCTCCGGTGCGCGAGTCTTTCGCCCTCGACTATCGGGCGATGCTCGACGACGTGACGGCGAAAGGCCGTCCGGTTGCGGTCTGCACTATCTACGACGCACATTTCCCCGACCCGAAGCAGCGGCGCGTCTCCTCGCTCGGTCTGACCATATTCAACGATTGCATTACGCGCGAGGCGGCGGCGCGGGGCCTCGCGCTGATCGATCTCCGGCTCATCATCACCGCGCCGGAGGATCTCGCCAATCCGATCGAGCCGTCGGTCAATGGCGGCGCCAAGATCGCCGACGCCATCCTGGCGTTCGCTTCCGACGATGACGCGGGTTATGGCCGCTGTAAGGTTTTCGCCGGTTCCCTCGCCAAGAGTTAATGAAGCTGGCGCTTCTCCTTGCGCCGGTTGTGCTATGGTAAGCCTGCGGCAAGGCGTTGGCGGAACCCGGAGTCGGTTGGTATGGACCGTCGCAGCGTTCTGAAACTGCTGGCGTTCGCCGGCGCCGCGCTCCACTCTTTCGTACACAAGGCCCGCGCTGGCGTCACGCTTTCCGGCGCCGGGGCGGAGGAGGCGCAACGTCTCGGCCTTCCATCGGATTTCCGTTTCGTCGTGCCGAACGGCTGGGCGCAAGTCGAAGCGAGCCTTAAAGCGCGCCTCGATCCGTCTTTGCGCCATGCCGGGCCCATCGATGTCGGCGGCATCCGCATTTTGCGCTCGACCGGGAAGATCGAGACCGGCTCGCTCGATCCCGTGGCGCCTGCCGTCGAACTTCCCGCTTCGCTCGACGGTGTGGTGTTGCCTGCGGACGAGGCGCTCAACCTCGACGTTCTCAACCGCAGCTTCAACCCCTTTCTCAGCGATCCGCGCGACGCCGGCGGCAAACCCCTGATCGGCGCACTAACGAAGGGTGGCGCACTTTATCAGGGCAAAACCTTCGTGCCCGTGCGTTACCTAATCGGCAAAGTGGCCGAAGCCTCGGGCGCGCCTCCCGCCGCCATCCAGCCGCTCCTTGACGAATTGCGCGAGCTTGTCGCTATCCGTACCCCGGCGCATCAATTTCGGCTCGGAACTGGAATCGGCAATCGCGTCGTCTTTTACGGCGAAACTGACGCCCATGGCGCGCCCGTCGACCTCGGTCACAAGCAGCTCGATGCAGTCATCATCGCCCTCGGCGAACAAAATTTCCGCCTTATCAAGCAGATGGTGCATTTCGACCGGCCTGCGCAAGGCGGAAGCCCGGAAGACATCGTCGCCGACGCCGCCGGTGGCTCAACCCATATCGGCGGCTTTTCGGCCGGCTACGGCGAGGACGGCAAGCCGATGGCCATCAAGAGCGACTGGCCGAGCACCTACGGCTCGCTCGGCGACAACAACATGACTTACAACGCCCATTTGCTTGCCGTCGACTATAACGCCGGCGTCGAGGATGAGATTCCGCCGGAGACTCTTCGCGCCTATTGCCACAACGCCGACATGTGGGATTGCGCTGCTGCGATTCTGGTGCCGTTCACCGACCAAGATCCAGACCCGAAGTTCCGCGACTACATGTACAACCCGCTCGAAATTTGGGATCAGGCCTCGGCGCGCGCAGTTGCGGCTTCGCTTGCCACCCTCGACCAGAAGGCCTTCCTGGCGAAGCACGGCGCGTTTTATTGCGCCGAGGGGCAATATGTCGTCGCCAATCTCGGCCCGCAGGAGGATGAGAAGGGCGGCACGCTCTTGAAGCGGAGCCGCTATGGCGACACGCCGCTCGGCAAGCTCATCGAAAATTTCATTCATGCGCCGGGCTACGCCGGAATGACGCCCGGCGAACGCCGCCGTCATCCCTCCATCGGCTGGGAGCATCTCGTCGCGCTTGGGCCCGAGAATGGCGGCATCAGCAAGACGCAGGCGGCGGTCTTGCTCGCCACCAACCGCCATGGCGTCGCCCTCGATTGGATCCCCGAGCATATCAGTGGCTGGCAGGCCTATCGCCCAAAGAACAAGGAAGCGCTGATTGCAAAGCCGATGACGGTGGCCACGCTCGCCTGGTCCCTGTTCCGCCTTTACATGCCGCGCGACACCATGGCCCGCGCCATCGCCGCAGAAATCGCGCGCGCTTATGCCGAAGGCAGCGATAGGGTCAAGCAGTCGGTGCGGCTCCTGATCGGCGGTGCCGATCCCGCCGCCCCCGAGGGCCAAGCACTCCTTGCCGGCGTGGCCGCCAAGGCCGCGACCGGCTTGATCCTCGGGCTCCTCTCCAGCGAGCAGGTGGCGGCTTCGCTGCTCTCCAAAGCCGGCTTCGAGGAAATCACCAGCGACGCCGACAAGGAGAAGGTGATCGCGGCCTATAAGGAGTTTCTCGCCATTTTGCAGAACGCCGATTACTCCACGCAGGAGTCGCTCGACGGCGCCCTCGCCGAGGCTGACGACCGCCTGGCGCGGTTAACGGTGATGCGGAGCTTCTATAATCCCGTCATCCAGCAACGCATTCCGGCCAAGAGCACGGTGATGAAATACGCCGCTCCGCCCTGCTTCGGCATGTGGGCGCAACAACCCTTTCTCGCCGAGACCGGCTGCCTCCGCTATGTTGCCACCGCCATGCATATCAGCCAGAAAAAGGGCCCAGCCTCTTAAGCTGTGCTTGCGATGAAGACGTCTCGTTTCACCCTCCTCGCCTTCGTTCTCGCACTTGCCCTCGCGTCGGCCGCGGCCGCCGATTCGCCGTTCGGTCACTTTATCGGCAAGTTCGTCGCCGAGTTCGACAAGGATGGCCGCAAAGTGACCTTGACCGCGCCCTATGGCTTCGTCGATCCCGCCGGCCAAGAGTGGAACGTCCCCGAAGGCTACGCCACCGACGGCGCTTCCGTTCCGATGTTGCTATGGGCGCTCTATCCGCCCTTTACCGGCAATTATCGCTCCGCCGCCGTGATCCACGACTATTATTGCGAGATCAAAGCGCGTAGTTGGGAAGACACGCATCGCGTTTTCTACTACGCCATGCGCGCCGCCGAGGTCGACGAGAGGACGGCCAAGATCATGTATGGGGCAGTCTATTTGTTCGGTCCGCGCTGGGGACCAGGCACCGAACCTGGACAGCGCAACGCCGTATCGAAGGCGACACCGGTCGAACAGGAAACGATCGTGAAAGAACTTGCGGCGCTCGTGGAGAAGCAAAACCCCGATCTCGACACGCTGATCGCCGAAGCCAAGCGCCTCAATGCCAAAGCCATGCGGGCGCCAAATCCCGGCTCCGATTAGCCCTGCCCCGTCGGGCAAGATGCCTTGATTACCAAGCCTTAAGTTGCGGGCGATTTGCGCCTGGGCCTAGAAACGCCGCGGGAAATCCTTCCAGGAGCGAAGACTAACCAAGGCGTGCGACCGTCTATGGGGAGACGTGCGCAAGGACTATACTCGCGAAGAGTTGGTTTTGCAGGGTCAGGCTCCAGGATCGGCGTCCATCGATGAGATCGGTTCGCGTCTTCGTCTCTTCCCCCGGCGATACGCATTTTGAGCGGATGCGGATCGCGCGCGTGGTCGAGCGCCTGAATGGCGAGTTCTCCGGCGTCGCCATGCTCGAAGCCATCCGCTGGGAAGAGAAATATTACCAGGCGCGGGCGAGCTTTCAGCAGCAGATCCCCGAAGCCGCCGAATGCGACATCGTCATCGCCATTCTCCGCCACAGACTTGGAACCGAGCTCCCCGACGACTTTCCCGCCATGCCGAACGGGGAACGTTATCCCTCCGGCACCGCCTACGAGATTCTTTCCGCGATCGAAGCAAGCAAGAAAAAGTCCCTCCCCGACGTTTATGTGTTCCGCTACAGCGAGCCGCCCACGGTCAAGCTCGACGATGAGGCGACCAACCGGCTCGTGACCGAGCAGTGGAGCCGGCTCAAAAGCTTCTTCCAGACTTGGTTCCAGACTCCCGACGGCAAGTTCAAGCTCGCCTTCCATTCCTTTCAGACCACCGACCAATTCGAAGCCGAAGCGGAGAAGCTGCTCAGAACCTGGCTCGAGGAGAAAATCCTGAAAGGCCGCTCTGTGCTCTGGCCGGTGGAGACCAAGGGCTCTCCCTTCCGCGGCCTGGCCGCATTCGGCCCGCGCCATGCGCCTGTGTTCTTCGGCCGCTCCCGCGATATCACCCGCGGCGTCGACGCTATGAAGGACGCCGCGGCGCGCGGCTCTCCCTTTATGCTCATCGTCGGCGCCAGCGGTTCCGGCAAATCCTCGCTCGCTCTCGCGGGCCTGGTGCCGAGGCTCACCACGCCCGGCGTCGTCCCCTCCGTCGACATTTGGCGCGTCGCCGTGATGCGGCCGAGCGAAAACCCGGCGGGTCCCGTCGCCGCGCTGGCGGAATGTTTGTTCGAGTCGGAAGCGGAGCTCGACGACGAGAATCTGGGGCGGCTGCCGGCGCTGCCGGAATTGAGCGGGCACGCAACCCCGGCCGAGCTTACGTCCCTGTTCGCCCATGCCGACGAAACCAGCGTGAAGCCGATCCTCAAGACGCTCGACGACTTGGCCGGCAGCGAAGGGCACAGACGAGGCCATGACCGCCCTGTCGGAGTCGATCTTCTCCTCGTGGTCGACCAGCTCGACGAGTTATTCGCCGGCTCCGTCGGTGAGGCCGAACGCGCGCGCTTCGCCAAACTGCTCGCGCAATTCGTGGCGACGGGCCGCATCTGGGTCATCGCCACGCTCCGCGCCGATCTTTACGAGCGCTTCCTGAAAGAGCCCGATCTTCTCGCCATGAAGACCAAGGGCGCGACCTACGACCTCGCGCCTCCCGGCGCGACCGAGATCGACGAGATCATTCGCGGCCCGGCCAACGCCGCGGGCCTCGTCTACGAGACGGACCGCGCCACGGGAGAGCGGCTCGACGACCGCCTTATCCGCGATGTCGACCGGCCCGACATGCTGCCGCTGTTGCAATTCGCGCTTGATTATCTCTTCGAGCAGCGCAAGACCGAGAACGGGGAAACTCACCTCACCTTCAAAGCTTATGACACGCTTGGCGGCCTTGCCGGCGCCATCGATCAAGAGGCAGAGCGCGCGCTTGCCACGCTCGGCAAAGAGGAGCAGGACCGCCTGCCGCGCCTGTTGCGGCAGCTTGCCACCCCCGCCCAAGCGAGCGAGCCCGGCGGAGGCCCGGGGCTCTCGATCCGCTCGGTTCCGCTCTCCGAGGCCGCCTACGATCCGGCTTCCGAGCGCCTGGTCAAGGCGCTGGTCGATGCGCGCATTCTTCTCTCGTCAGGCAGCGAGCAGAACGCCAGCATCCGGCTGGCGCATCAGCGCGTGCTCGAGAACTGGAAGCGCGCCAGGGACATCGTCGCCGCCAATGCCGAGTTCTACCGCATCCGCGACGATGTCGAGGCGCTGCGCCGCCGCTGGGAGAAGAGCAGCAAGCAGCGCGACCTTCTCATCCCCAAAGGCGTCCCCCTTGCCGAGGCCGAGAGCATCGCCAAGCGCTACCCGGACGAACTTGGCGCGCCGACGCTCGGCTTCATCGCCGCCTCCGGCAAGCGCGCACGGCTTAAGCAGCGCCTGACCGCGGCCACCGCCGTCGTGTTCGCGATTCTCGCCATCGCCGCCACCGTGCTCGGCGAGATGGCGCGCCAGGCGCAGCAGCGGGCGACCGCCGAGGCCGAGCGCGCCGAGAAGAACTTCGCCGTGGCCCTCGATTCGGTCAGGACCATGGTGTTCCAGGTGGCGCAAAAGCTGCGCCAGATTCCCGGCGTGCAGCCGGAAACCCTGAACAACGTGCTCGAGGGCGTGCGCACCACGATCGAGCAGTTGAGCGCCGAGGCGCCGGAGAATTTCACTCTCCTCGATAGCCGGGCGGCGATGCTCGACGAATACACCACGCGCAACATCGCCGCCGGAAACTACGAAGCCGCGCGCGGCACCGCCCAAGAAAGTCTCTCGATCGCGCGCCGCCTTGCCAAGGCCGACGAATCGAATCCCGACTGGCGCTTCGGTCTGTGGGTCAGCTTGATCAAACTCGGCATTGTGCAACTCGGCTTGGGCGAGACCGAGGGTGCGCTCGCCTCGTTCGAGGAGGCGCACGAAATCATCGAGAAGTTCGTCGAAGGCGAGCCGCAGAATACGCGTTATCAAAACAACCTCGCTTCGACCCTCGCCAATATCGGCGACGCAAAGTCTCAGGCCAAGGACTATGCAGCCGCGCTTTCCTTCTACGATCGGAGCCTGACCATCCGCCGCACGCTGGCCGAGCAGTTGAAGGACATAGGCTCGCAAAGCGACGTGGCGTCGGATTTGGACAAGATCGGCTTTGCGAAACGCGATTCCGGCGATCGCCCCGGCGCTCTCGCCGCCTTCGGCGAGGCGGTCGATATCTGGCGCAAGCTCGCCGACGCCAATCCGAGCGTCGACTATTTGCAACAAAACCTTTCCCGCGGGCTGCAACATCTCGGCGATGCCAAGGTGGAGTCCGATCCTGGGGGAGCGCTTGCGGCTTATGAGGAAGGGCTCCACTTCGCGCGGCGCCTCGCCGACGACAATCCAAGCGACGTGGGCTTGCAATGGAACTATATCGACCTGCTCGATCGCGTTGCCGGAGTGAAGTTCAGGGACGGCGATTACGCTGGCGCCCTTCCCTACTATCGGGATCAGCTCAATCTGGTGAAATGGCTGGCCGGCACTCAGCCCGACAACAGTTCCTGGCAAAGCAGTCTCTCCGTCGCGCTCAACAAGCTCGCCGAAACCAAGCGTCTGCTGGGGGATTCTGCCGGAGCGCTTGCCGATTACGAGGAAAGTCTTTCAATCCGCCGCAAATTGCCCAAGACGGACAAGAACGCCGTCCAATGGAATCTCGACATCGCCAGCAACATCGACAAAATCGGCGACATCAAGCTCGCCTCCGGCGACATTCGCGGCGCTCTCGCCGCTTACGAGGAGCTGCTGTCGATCGACCGCCAGCTCGCCGACGCCGATCCCGACAACGCCACTCAGCAGCGGAACCTCTCCGTCACCCTGCTCCGGATCGGCGATGTGCGCGTTGCCAAGGGCGATCTGAAGGACGCGCTCGCAGACTACGAGGAGAGCCTCGTCATCAGACGCAAACTTCTGGAGAAGAACAAGACCGGTGCCCAGCCGGCGACAGACGTCTCTTACGTCCTCCAGAAGATCGGCGAGGTGAAGACCAAGACCGGCGACGACAGAGGCGCCCTTGCCGCCTACGAGGAAAGCCTCGCCCTCGACCGCGAAGCGGCAAAGATCGAGCCGGACAAGACCATTTGGCAGCTCGTGGTCGCCGACAGCCTGTTTACCGTCGGCGACGCAAGGACCAGGCTCGGCGACCAGGCCGGAGCGCTTGCCGCCTACGAGGAGTGCCTTGGCGAGAGGCGGCGTCTTTACGAGTCCGACAAGAACAACCAGAAGCTCCTGTTAGGCATCTCTGCGGCGCTCGAAAAGATCGCCGACATCAAATTCGAGTCGGGCGACAAGGGCGCCGCCGCGACCGCCTATGACGAGAGCCTTCGCCTCAGGCGCGAACTTGCCGGCGCGCTCGAAGGCGCTGGCAACCGGGAAGGCGCGTTGCAAGCCTTCGAGGCCAGCCTTGCCATCGCCCGCAAGCTCGCCAAAGCGGCCCCGGACAACATCGACAACGTCTTCGCCGTCACAACCAATCTCGAGGACGTCGCTTCGACCAAACTCAAGTTGAATGACAGCGCCGGCGCGCTTGCTGCCTATGAGGAGAGCTTGGACTTGCGCCGCGGCCTTGCCGGGAAGAATAAGGAGGCCAAATGGCTGCAATACGTCTCCGACACGCTGCAGCGGATCGGCGATCTCAAGCAGAACAACAACAAGGACGGGGAGGGCGCGCTTGCGGCCTATGAGGAGATGCTTGCCAACGACCGCAGGCTTGCCGACGCCGAACCTGAGAACAGCAATCTGCAACATTATGTCGCCCAAAGCCTCGAGCGCGTGGCGAAGGCAAAGCTCGCCCTCGGCGACACGCAAGGCGCGCTCGGCCTCTATGGGGAGGCGCTCGTCATTCGCCGGCGAGTGGCCGAGGCCGTGCCGGAAAACGAAACCTACGAACAGGCCCTCGCCACGACGCTTGCGACGATCGGCGACATGAAACGCGATTCGGGCGATCCGCAGGGCGCGCTCCAGGCCTACAACGAGATGCTGAAACTCGATCGCGAGATTGCCGCCGCCAAGTTCGGCGATCTCAGCCGGCAGCGGACGATCTCGGCCGACCTGCAAATGATCGCCGACGTCAAACTCAAACTCGACGACATTCAAGGCGCGCTCGCCGCCGCGGCGGAGAGCGCGGACATCGCCGGCAATATCTCCGCCATGGCCCCGAATAACGTCGACTGGAAGCGCGACCTCTCGGCCCGCTTGAACAGCCTGGCGGAGGTCAAGAAGAAGGCCGGCGACGTCCAAGGAGCGGCCGACGCGCTGGCGCAGAACGTTCAGGTGCAGAAGGAGATCGCCGCCACGGCGCCCGACGACCTTGAATTGCAGCGCAACGCCTCGATCGCACTCGAACGCCTCGGCGATCAAAAATCCAGCGCCGGCGACAATCACGGCGCCCTCAAGGCCTATGAGGAAATGGTTTCGATCGACCGCAAGGTCGCGGAGTTGGATTCGGCCAACCCCGTGCGCGAGCAGGAACTCATGCGCAGCCTGAACAAGCTCGGTGACGCACGTATGAGCCTCGACGATCCGAGCGGCGCGCTCGCCAATTTCGATGAGAGCGTCGGCATCGCCCGCAAATTGCTCGAGAAAGACGGCACGAACGCGGTCTACCGGCGCGATCTCGCTCTTAGCCTGGAAAAGGCCGCCAATGCGCGCCTGCGCCTGACCGATCCGAAGGGCGCGCTCGCAGCCGTCGAAGAGGCCTTCACCTTGCGCAAGGCGCTCGCCGACGCCAATCAGGACAATTATCAATGGCGGCGTGACCTCACTTTTACCCTCGACCAGGTCGCCAATGCCAAGCTCGCGCTGAACGACTCTGCGGGCGCCGTCTCCGCCGCCGAAGAAGCGCTCGCCATCGCGCGCGAGTTGGCCGAGAAGCAGGCGGGGAATGTCGATGCGGAGACCGATGTCGTGGTCGGCCTTTACCGGCTGGCGAAGATCGCCAACGGCGAGCGGAAAGAGGCTGTGATCGATGAGGGGCTTGAGATTCTGGCGCGATTGGACGCCGGCGGCAAGCTGACCGAAGAACAGAGAGGCTGGAGCGAATATTTCACGGCCCTGCGAAAGGGAACCCCGCAAGACGTGCAGTAGCGGGGCAGTCCGCGAGCGTACCATTCGCGCTCACGCAGCCGCCGATCCGCCATTGCGCCGGAGCCAAGCCATCTATATATCCGGCGGCAAGGCAGCGCGGGCCATTTCGGCCCGCGTTTGTATTGGGCTGACATGAACCTCCGCAATATCGCCATCATCGCCCATGTTGACCATGGGAAAACCACCCTGGTCGACCGGCTCTTGCAGCAATCCGGCGCTTTCCGCGACAATCAGCGGGTGGCGGAGCGCGCGCTCGATTCGAACGACCTCGAGCGCGAGCGCGGCATCACCATTCTGGCCAAGGTCACCTCGATCCTCTGGGAAGGCACGCGCATCAATATCGTCGACACACCCGGACACGCCGATTTCGGCGGCGAGGTCGAACGCATTCTCAACATGGTCGACGGCGCGCTGGTCCTGGTCGATGCGGCCGAAGGCCCCCTGCCCCAGACGAAATTCGTCGTGTCGAAGGCGCTGAAGCGCGGTCTCAAGCCGATCGTCGTCATCAACAAGGTCGATCGACCCGACGCGCGCCCGCAAGAAGTGGTCGACGAGGTGTTCGACTTGTTCGCCGCGCTCGACGCAACCGACGAGCAGCTCGATTTCCCAATTCTCTACGGCTCCGCCAAGGAAGGTTGGATGGCCGCCGGCCCCGAAGGGCCGAAGGACCTCGGCATGCAGCTTCTCCTCGACCTGGTGACGACCCATGTCTCTCCGCCCAAGGTAGAGGACGGGCCCTTCCGCCTGCTCGGCACCATTCTCGAAGCCAATCCCTATCTCGGCCGCATCGTCACCGGCCGCATCACTTCCGGATCGGTCAGGCCCAATCAGGCGGTCAAGGTTCTCGACCGCGACGGCAAGCTGATCGAAGAGGGGCGCGTCACCAAGGTGCTCGCCTTCCGCGGGCTCGAGCGCGCGCCGATCGAGCATGGCGTTGCCGGCGACATCGTCGCCATTGCCGGTCTGCCGCAAGCGACCGTGGCGCATACGATCTGCGCGCCGGAGGTCGATATCCCGCTGCCCGCTCAGCCGATCGATCCGCCCACGCTGTCGATGACTTTCAGGGTCAACGATTCGCCGCTTGCCGGCACCGAAGGCAGCAAAGTCACGAGCCGCATGATCCGTGACCGTCTCTTGCGTGAAGCCGAAGGCAACGTCGCGCTGCGCGTCACCGAATCCGAGGAACGGGATTCTATGGAGGTCGCCGGGCGCGGCGAATTGCAGCTCGGCATTTTGATCGAGACCATGCGCCGCGAGGGTTTCGAGCTGTCGGTCTCAAGACCGAAGGTGCTGTTCAAGCGCGGACCAGACGGGACGCTGCTCGAGCCGGTCGAAGAGGTGGTGATCGACCTCGATGAGGAGCATTCCGGCGTCGTGGTGCAGAAGCTTGCCGAACGAAAAGCCGAGCTGGTCGAGATGAAGCCCTCGGGCGGCGGCAGGCTGCGGCTTGTCTTCCATGCGCCCACGCGAGGTCTGATCGGTTACCAGGGCGAACTTCTCACCGACACGCGCGGCACCGGCATTATGAATCGCCTGTTCCACGGTTACGCCCCGCACAAGGGGACGATCCAGGGACGCCGCAACGGCGTGCTGATCTCGACCGACGCCGGCGAGGCCGTGGCCTACGCGCTCTGGAATCTCGAAGATCGCGGCGCGCTGATGATCGAGCCCGGCACCAAGGTCTATCGCGGCATGATCGTGGGCGAGCACAACCGCGACAACGACCTGGAAGTCAACGTGCTCAAGGGCAAGAAGCTCACCAATATCCGCACCACCTCCAAGGACGAGGCGGTGCGGCTGACGCCGCCCATGCGCATGACGCTCGAGCGCGCGCTCGCCTATATTGAGGACGACGAGTTGGTGGAGGTCACGCCGAAATCCATCCGCTTGCGCAAGCGCCATCTGGATCCGAACGAACGCAAGAAGGCCGAGCGCTCGCGCCTTGCCGAGGACGTTGCCTAGCCTTCCCTTCCCCGCTGCCATGACCAGGCATAAGGATCTGGCAAGATTGCGCTGCCTCCGATTGACTTAGCCCAACGTTTCCTTCGGGTTCGGCGCTTATCCGTCGTGTTGCCGGCGGTGTTGCGGCCGGCGGTCTTAACGCGGAGGAATCACATGCTTAGAATCGCAGGCCTTGCCCTAGCTTTGGCTTTGCTTGGCTCTGGCGCCCTTGCCAAAGACGACGATGACGACGCCAAAGTCCCCGAGGCGGAGGTGACCAAGATCGAGGAAACCCTCAACACGCTCGGTTGCAGCGGATATGAGTCGATCAAGAAGGAAGAGCAGGGCGTCTACGAAATCGACGACGCCAAGTGCAAGATGGGAACGATGGATATCAAACTCGACAAGGACTACACGGTCCTTCTCATTTCGCGCTACTGAGAACGGGCCTGCCGGCCCCAGCACAAGGCGAGCCGGATATTCCGCTCGCCTTGTGCGTGCACGAGGTCTTCGCGGGGAAAAATTCGACCGGACCCTTTGCGGAACGCGGGCCTCTTGCGTTAGGGTTGATGCCATGCCCGTCGATGTCGTCCATGTCAGGCCAGCGCGGCCGAAAGACGCCCCGGCGCTCGCTGCGGCCTATGCGGAGGCTTGGCGGAGCGCCTATCAGGGCATTATTCCCCACCTCTCGCTCGAGCGCATGATTGCGCGGCGCGGCCTGCGCTGGTGGGAATGCGCGCTCAAGAAGCGCACGCCCTTGCTCGTGCTCGATTTCCGCGGCGATGCCGCGGGCTACGCCACTTATGGGCGCTGCCGCCTCGGGCGTGTCCCCTTCCAGGGGGAAATCTTCGAACTCTACCTGCACCCGATCTATCAAGGCTTCGGCCTCGGCGAGAAGTTGTTCGCCGGCGCCCGCGCGCGGCTTGCGGAATTGCGTTTGCGGGGTCTATTGGTTTGGGCGCTCGCCGACAACGATTCCGCTTGCAGCTTCTATCTTCGCTTGGGCGGCAAGCCGGTCGCCGAGGGGATGGAAAATTTCGGCGAGGTTTCTCTGCGCAAAGTCGCCTTCGCCTGGGCGTAAGCGAAGATTTAATACGCCATTTACCGGAAACGTTGGGCCTGCCTTAACGCCGCCTCTTATAAGACCTTCGCGACGGGGTTCGATTTCGTGTGAGGTCTGAGATGAAGGAACTCGGGGCGCGCGATCGGCTGGTCATGGCCGGTCTGGTGGTTCTTGGACTTCTGACCGTGGCCGCCGGCGTCGCTTCGGGCCGCGCCACTATCGACTATGTTCTCTCCAGGGATGCCCGCCAGGCAGCTCTCAGCTTGGCGGGAGAACTCAACAGAAATCTCCCCGAACTTGCGGCTGCGACACCTCGGCTGCTCGGCCACGACGTGGAGATTCTTGAGCCGCGCTCCTTCGCGAAGGCGGCGGCAACGCCCGCCACTCTCCCGGCGGAAATCAGCACGACAGACGAATTCGGCCTGATCGGCGGTCTCGGCCGCTTGGCCACTGGCCGGTTACTTGGCCGGCAGTCCGATTCTCAAGCCGAGTCGGTGAGTAAGCTCGAAGGCTTCGCCATGCTCGGCGCCGACCATGCGCCCCTCGCCGTCGCCGGCGACCTGTCCGCCTCGACGCTTCGCACCTTGCTCGAAAATGTCGATGTCAAAGCCGCACTCGCCAAGGCGGCCGCGCAAGACAGCGTCGTTGCGACTGAGATGCCCGGCAGGGAGGCGCCCCGCATCGTGATTGTTCCGGCGATGAAGGACGGCAAGCTCGAGCGCATTTTTGCTTTTGCGCTCAATCAGTCCGCGGCGGCCTTTCTGACCAATGTCGCGCTGACGGTCGCCACCCTTACGACGAGTCTCCTCATCGTCATGGGGTTCACCGTTCCGGCGGCAATTGCCTCGCGGCGGATCCGCGAGCGCTGGCTGGCCGAGGACAAGATCCGCTACCTCGCTCTGCACGACAGCCTTACCGGCCTGCCTAATCGCGTTCAATTCAACGAGCACCTCAACCGCGCCATGGCCCGCGCCACGCGGCACGGCAAGCTGATGGCGGTGTTCGCGCTCGACCTCGACCGCTTCAAGGATGTGAATGACACGCTCGGCCATGCCACTGGCGACGCCCTGCTCGCCGAAGTCTCGGCCCGCCTCAGAGAAACCGTGCGCGACACCGATCTCATCGGGCGGCTCGGCGGCGACGAATTCGCGATTGTGGCGGAGGATATCGCCGCTCCGGAAGACGCCATGCAGCTTGCGCGCCGCATCTGCTCCGCTTTGGGCGCACCATATCATGTCAACGGCCACGACGTGACCACCTCCGCCAGCGTCGGCATCGCCATCGGCCCGCTCGATCGCGACACCCCCGATGTTTTGCTCAAGAACGCCGATCTCGCCCTCTATCGCGCCAAGGAAGACGGCCGCAACACCTTCCGCTTCTTCGAGCCGGCCATGGACGCGGCGCTGCAACGGCGCCGTCGCTTGGAGAGCGATCTTCGCAACGCGCTGCACAAAAATCAGCTCTATCTCGATTATCAGCCGCAGTTCGACCTCGCCAGCGGCAAGCTCACCGGCTACGAGGCCCTGGTGCGCTGGTGGCATCCGCGCGAAGGCGAGATTCCTCCATCGACCTTCCTTCCGATCGCCGAGGAAACCGGCCTGATCGTGCCTTTGGGCGAATGGGTGCTGAAGACGGCCTGCGCCTACGCCACAACCTGGCCCGCCGACACCAAGCTCGCCCTCAACCTTTCGCCGGCGCAGTTCAAGACGCAGAACGTTTATGAGCTTGTCCGCAGAGTCCTGGCCGAAACCGGGCTTGAGCCGGAGCGTCTGGAGCTCGAGGTCACGGAGACGATCATCCTTCAGAATACCGAGGCCGTGATCGAAACCCTGAGGCGGCTCGACGAGCTTGGCGTTTCCATCGCCATGGACGATTTCGGCACCGGCTATTCCAGCCTCTCTTATCTCGCCCGCTTGCCCGTCAAGAAAATTAAGATCGACCGCTCCTTCATCGACACCCTCGGCATGAACGAGCAAAACGCAGCCATCGTCTCCAGCATCGTCGGCCTCGGCCAGTCGCTGCACGTCACCATCACCGCCGAAGGCGTGGAGACCGAGACCCAGGCCGAGATCCTGCGCAAATGGGGCTGCAACCAGGTGCAAGGCTTCTATTGCGGCAGGCCCGACGCCGACTTGGCCACAGCCTTGGAACCGCCAACCAATAGGCCAAAGGTGGCCTAGAGCCACTGCTTTACGCTGCGACAGGAACGATCAGGTCGACGTGCTGCTAAATGCTCGGCTGTCAACAATCTGGAGCGGGGCAACCGCCCCGCTCCAGATGCGCATAGCTGTCGTTGGCAATGCCTTGCGTTAGGGGTTCACAAGAGGATCACGTCGATTAATGCCTTGGCGTTTGCATCGACCGGGCTAGAAACATCGCCGTCATTGACTGAGTAAGTAATCTCGCGTTCGCCAAGACTGACTTGAAGAGGAAGGAGCGAGATCACGTTAGGTTGAAACTCTACGGATTCGAGCGCGGCCTCATAGGCTGCTTTCGATGCCGTACCTGTCAGCGTCAATACGCCAGTCGCCGCATTATAGTTGCCGCTGATTTCGGCGGTATTGTTGAAGATAAGCTGATCACCGGCGACGAAGCCGTTGGTGATGGCAACAGTTGCCCCTTCCATATTCACGTCGTCGGGATCGGCGATCGTGATGGAGGGATCGATCTGCACTTGCAGCAGGTTGAGCACATTGAGCGTCGCGGTCGCGCCGGCCGTTACGCTGGGTGCGGAGTTCGTGCCGGTAATAGTAATGTCGACTGTTGCCGTGTCAGTTCCACCGTTTCCGTCGGAGACCGTGTAGGTGAAACTGTCATTCGCCGTCTGGCCCGGTTGAAGGCTGTCGAAGACGCCGTTTGGGTTATATGTATAAGTTCCGTTCGGGTTCACCGACAGAATGGCGCCCGATGCCAGAGTAATCGGTACGCCGAGATTGGCGGCGCTGCCGTTCACGGCGCTGACGGTGAGCGATTCCTGTCCAAGCAAAACCTGGAAATCGAAATCGTTGCTGAGCACGCTGGAGCCGTTGAGCACGGCATTCTCCGCGACGGTGCCAGTGTCGCCGCCCGCAACCGGAGCAGTCGAAGTCGTATCGATCACTTGATCTGCGAACTGAAGGAACTCGAACGTGGTGTCGAGAAAGTCGCTGCCGTCCGCCATCGTGCCGCGGGCATGGGTCACTTGAATGCCGCCTGCTACAGGGGCGAAGTCATAGTCGGCAAAGTTTCCTGAAAAGATTGCGGTGTCGCTTCCGGGGCCGCCGTAAAGAAAATCATTGCCGGGTCCGGCAATAATCTTGTCATTGCCGGCTCCGCCTATCATCTGGTCGGTGCCGACGCCGCCATTGAGCGTGTCGTCCCCCGCGCCGCCATTCAGCTTGTCGTTGCCGCGTCCGCCGTTGATGACGTCGTTTCCATTGGCGCCGAACAGCTTATCGTGGCCGGCATCCCCTACGATCTTGTCAGGGCCGGCCTTTCCCGTGGCCTTGTCGTTACCGGCTTTCGCTTTGATCTTGTCCTTCTTCGCCGTCCCTCTCAGCGAATCTCTCCCTCCGGTTCCTCGAATAAGAGCCATAGGTCACCTCCAGTTTCTCTGGATCTGAGAGATCCCAGAGGCAGGAAACCACTTTGGCTTCAACTTGAGAATTGCGTCCGCATGAGTTTGTAAAAATTGCGCTTACAAAATCCCTCGTCTTCGATGCAATCCTGGCAATTGAATTGCGCAGCTTGCACTTGAGTTGACCAATCGGGGATCGCGCAGCCCTTAGCACGGTCCGGCGCCGCAGGTCTTGGCCTTGTCCTGCTTGCAGCGAAAGGAAGGTGCGTCGCGGTCGGCGATGGCGCGGGCAAGCTCGTTGGCCTTGGGGTTGCCGGAAGCCTCCACATAGGCGATGTGGCAGGCGTCGTCCTTGTCGAGCTTGGTGACCACGAGAGTCGAGCCCTTCCGCCCATCCACGCTCCAGGAGAAGCGGAGGATGGTCGCGAAGGGGACCAGCCGGCCGCCTTCCCGGCGCACGCGCCACTCGAGCGTCTCGCCCACGCTGTTGAACTGCGGCAGCGTCTCGTAGGCGGCGGTCTGCTCGGCCGCCTTCGGCCCATACGAGACGAAGAAGCGCAAGTCCCCCTCGGCCACGCGCACGGCGACGCCGTCATGTCCTTCGCAGCGCCACACCGTGCCATAGTCCTCCATCTCCGCAGGCGTGACGTTCTGGCACCGCGCCAATTTAAGCGAGGTATAGACGCTTGTGACCTCCTCCGCGGCGCTTCGCACCGGAACGAGTGAAAGCGCGAGGGCAATCGCGATGTGCAAACGAGGGCTTGTGAGCGGGGCGCTTCGCGGCATAGAAGGGCGGCGGGAGATGATCTTCGCATCTCGTTCTAAAACACCGGCCGCCTTCTCCCGCAACGCCGATGGTCGCAACTATGACTGACATGAAGATCGCCGTGTTGGGGGCCGCAGGCCGCATGGGCCAGGCGCTCACCCGCGTGTTGGCCGAGACGCCGGGCTGCGTCGTTGCCGCCGGGCTCGAAGCCAAGGGCTCGCCCGCCGTCGGCAAGGACATCGGCGAGGTGGCAGGTCTCCCGCCGCTTGGCGTCGCCATCGGCGACGATCCTCTGCCCGTCTTCGCCCATGTCGATGGCGTGCTCGATTTCACCGCGCCCGCCTCAACCGTCGCCTTCGCCGCCCTTTCGGCGCAAGCACGCATCGTGCATGTGATCGGCACGACCGGCCTTTCGCCGGCGGACGAAGCCAAGATCGAAGCCGCGGCCCGGCATGCCACCATCGTCAAGGCCGGCAATATGAGCATGGGCGTCAATCTTCTCGCCGCGCTCACGGCGCAAGTCGCCCGCGCGCTCGGTCCGGAATTCGACATCGAGATTCTGGAGATGCATCATCGGCACAAGCGCGACGCCCCCTCCGGCACCTCCTTGATGCTCGGCCGCGCCGCCGCCGAAGCCCGCGCCGTCTCGCTTGCCGAACGCGGCGTGCGATCCCGCGACGGCGATGTCGGCCCGAGGCGGGAGGGGGATATCGGCTTTGCGGCGCTTCGAGGGGGCGATGTCGTCGGCGAGCACAGGGTGATTTTCGCCGGCCCAGGGGAGCGCATTGAACTTGCGCATATCGCCACCGATCGCGGCATTTTCGCCCGCGGCGCGGTCAAGGCTGCGCTTTGGGCGCGCGGTAAAGGACCCGGGCTTTACTCCATGCGCGACGTTCTCGGTCTCTAGAGCGCGGGCCGGGCCGCGGCCACCGGCCTGTACCGATTTGCATCTGGAAAAATGCCGCGGACTCGCCTAAATGGCGGGAACCCTGCGCCGGAAAGGGGCCCCAAACGGAGGCCATTGGTGAGACCCGACCTTAACGCTCTGCCATTATCTTCCCATGTGAGATGAGGGACGCGCTTAGGCTGAGACCAGCAGGAATGACGACCAGCGCCGATCCAAAGGATCCCGCAACCGGGGAGGGTCTTCTCGTTCTCGTTCGCCACGGCGAGAGCGAGTGGAACAAGGCCAACCGCTTCACCGGCTGGAAGGATGTCGGCCTCACCGAAGAGGGCGTGGCCGAGGCGCATCGCGCCGGCGCCATGCTGCGGGAGACTGGCAAGCGCTTCCACAGCGCCTTCACTTCGACCCTGAAGCGCGCGCATAACACGCTGGACATCATCCTCGACGAGCTCGGTCAGGGGAAGCTTCCCACCGTCAAGGCCGCCGCCCTCAACGAGCGCGACTATGGCGAGCTTGTCGGCATCAACAAGGAAGAGGCGCGCAAGCGCTGGGGCGCCGAGCAGGTGCATATTTGGCAGCGCTCCTATGACATTGCGCCGCCGGGCGGAGAGTCGTTGAAAGATACGGCGCTCAGGGTTGTT
>DATLXW010000123.1:0-6477 GCA_035575415.1 Methyloceanibacter sp.
CCGAAACCGCGCTCGCGCAAGGGGTCGAGCTTGTGCGTAGCGGCGCGCTGCCTCCACCCTTGTTGCACCGCCTCGTCACGGTGCTCGATGCGCTCGATTACAACGTGCCGATCCCTCTTTGGAACGAAGCCGGCAAGACACCGCAGCCGAACGAAGGCGAACTTCCGCCCACCGGAGCTTTGACGCGCCTGAAAGACGCCGCCGACGCCGGCGAGGTCGGACGCACTATCTTCCTCGTGGCTCAGGTGTTGGGGAGGCAAGGCCCGAAAGGGGCGCATCTCATTGCGCTTTCCGATTCCATTCGCGCCTTGAAGCGGGTAGGCCTCGACGCCGAGGCGCGGCGTCTCGGTTTCGAGGCGCTTTACGCGCATTGGCCTTCGCGCGGAAAGGCTTGAGCCTTGGGCGCCGGCAAATCCTCGCGCGGCAAGGGCTTTTCCGAGCTTGCCCTTTTTCTCGACATGCTCACCGCCGAACGCGGCGCGGCAGCCCACACCCTCGAGGCGTATACGCGCGACCTTTCTGAGTTGCTCTCCTTTCTCGCTGCCAAGGGCAAAGATGCAAAACATGCAAGCGCCGATCATTTGCGCGCCTTTCTTGCCGGACTCTCGCGCAAAGGCTTGGCGCCGGCCTCGCGCGCGCGGAAGCTCTCGGCCATCCGCCAGTTTTTCCGCTTTCTGCTCGCCGAGGGTATCCGTGCCGACGATCCGAGTTCCGCCATCGACAGTCCGAGGCTCGGCCGTCCCTTGCCGAAAATTCTGTCGCTCGCCGAGGTCGAGGCCTTGCTCGACACTGCGAAACAAGCGATCGAAAGGAGCCCGGATGGGGCGGCGCGCCGGCGCGCGCTGCGACTTTATGCGGCACTCGAGACACTCTATGCCACGGGTCTTCGCGTCTCCGAGCTGACCGCGCTTCCGCGCAAAGTGCTCGCCAGCGACGATCGCGTGCTCACCATTAAGGGCAAAGGCGGCCGCGAGCGGCTCGTTCCACTGAATGAAACCGCGCGCGCCGCCCTTGCCGCTTATCTCGCCGCGGTGCGCGAAGACGAAGAGGGGAGGGGTGCTGTCTCGCCCTGGCTCTTCCCCTCCTCAAGTGGGGGCCATCTCACCCGCCAGCGTTTCGGACAGGAACTCAAAGCGCTCGCCGTCGCGGCAGGCATTCAACCCGGCCGCGTCTCGCCGCATGTGCTGCGCCATGCCTTCGCGAGCCACCTGCTCGAGCGCGGCGCGGACTTGCGTACCGTGCAGCAACTCCTCGGCCATGCCGATATCTCGACAACGCAAATCTATACTCACGTCATCGAGGAGCGGTTGCGGCGCCTGGTCGAGCAGCATCACCCCCTCGCTCAGGCCCATTTAACCAAGCGCGGCTAATATCGCCGGCTTAGGGAGTTGGATTGACACGGTCCGGCCATAAGGCCACTTACAACCATATTCCCGTTGTCTTATGTCTTGCGTCGACTGCCGGACAGAGGTCCCAAGGGCATAACCTGGCCTGATGCGCACTTATCTCGATTTCGAAAAACCGATTGCCGAACTTGAAAGCAAGGTGGCCGAACTCAAGGCGCTCGCCGCCGAACAGCGCTCCGTTTCCATCGAGGAGGAGCTTGCGAGGCTCGAAGCCAAGGCGCGCGAAGCCTTGGTCGAAACTTACTCAGAGTTGACGCCGTGGCAGAAGACGCAAGTTGCCCGCCATCCCGAGCGCCCGCATTTCCGGCATTATGTCGATACGCTGATCGAAGATTTCACGCCGCTGGCCGGCGACCGTTATTTCGCCGAGGATCAGGCTATCATCGGCGGCATCGGCCGCCTCCAGGGCCGTTCGATCGTGGTGCTTGGGCACGAGAAGGGCTCTGACACCGAGGGCCGCATCAGGCACAATTTCGGCATGGCGCGGCCGGAGGGTTACCGTAAGGCGGTCCGCCTCATGGAAATGGCCGATCGCTTCAGTCTTCCGGTGATCAGCCTCGTCGATACGGCCGGCGCCTATCCCGGCATTGGCGCCGAGGAGCGGGGCCAGGCCGAGGCCATCGCCCGTTCGACCGATTGTTGCCTGCGCATCGGGGTGCCGATCATAGCGGTCATTATCGGAGAAGGGGGCTCCGGCGGTGCCGTCGCCATAGCCACCGCCAACCGGGTCTACATGCTGGAGCACGCGATCTATACCGTCGCCTCGCCGGAGGCTGCGGCCTCGATCCTCTGGAAGGACTCAACCCGCGCCGTCGATGCGGCCACCAACATGAAAATCACCGCTCAGGATCTGCAAAAGCTCGGCGTTATCGATGGAATCATCCCAGAGCCCGTCGGAGGCGCGCATCGCGACGGGACGGAAGTCGTTCGCGCCACGGGGGAAACCCTCGTTCAGGCGCTTGCCCATTATGACAGCATGACACCCGAGGAAATCCGCAAAGAGCGGCGCGAGAAGTTTCTCGCCATGGGGCGTCCTGCCTAAGAGTTCCCCCAGCCCAAAAAAGCGCCATTTTTTGAGTCCAACTGCGCTTCGAGCCAGCGTATAATATAGGCCAAATCGGGGGGAGCCGAGGGGCCCCGGGGGCGACAGCCTTCGCGCGTAACTTCGATTTAACCCCCCACCGTCGATCTTGGCCGAGATGCGCAAGGGGCACTGCGTATGCTTCGTTCAAGACTTGTTGCGGCCGTTGTCGCTGGCGGCGTCGCTCTGCTGACCGCCGGGTTGGCGGGCTGCGGCCAGTTTTCGCCCGCTTACATGAAACCGCTGTCGCCGCAAGCGCGCGCTCTTCTCGCCGAGAAGGGCATGACCGAGCAGCAGCCGATCCTGATCCGCATTTTCAAGGCCGAGTCCGAGCTTGAGGTCTGGAAGCAAAAAGACGACGGCCGCTTCTACCATTTTAAGACCTACCCAATTTGCAGCTATTCGGGCGGTCTCGGTCCGAAGCTCAAGCAGGGCGACCGCCAAGCGCCGGAAGGCTTCTATCTCGTCTCCTTCGATCAGCTTAATCCCCGCAGCAAATATCACTTGGCCTTCAATATCGGCTTCCCCAATGCCTATGACCGGGCTTACGGACGCACCGGCGCCGACCTGATGGTGCATGGCGATTGCACCTCATCCGGCTGCTACGCCATGACCGACGCGGTGATGGAGGAAATTTACATTCTGGCGCGCGAGGCGCTCTCCGCCGGCCAGGGGGCCTTTCAGGTTCAGGCCTTTCCCTTCCGCATGACTGCGGCGAACATGGCCGCGCACAAGAACGACGAGTGGTACGATTTCTGGCGGAATCTCAAGGAGGGCTACGACTATTTCGAGATCAGCCGGCTGCCGCCCAAGATCGCCGTATGCGAGAAGCGGTATCTGATCAATGCCTCCTTCGTGTCCGGCGATGTGAAGCCCGATCCCGCCGGCGCTTGTCCGGCTTATCAGAAGCTGCCGATTCCGCGCGCTCCGGCAATTCAGGAAGCATCTAACAAGTCGAGGAAGAATTATTCGAGCCTGTCCAAGCCGCTCGGCAGCGTCCTCGGCCTGACCTTCGGGCCTTCCAAGCCGAATTATCGCGCCTTCACTCTCGGTCCGGCGACGCCTGGCCGCTAGCCCAGGTGTCGGGTGTCAGGCATCAGGTTTCAGAGTTACATTATCTGACACCCGATATCTGACATGTGGCGCCTGAAATGCGGCTCATCGCGGTCCTTCTCGTTGTTCTCCTCGGCGGCACAGGTTTCTTCCTGCTCACGCCAGAAGGCCGCCAGCTTATCGATCGCGCGCGCATTTACTGGAAGCGCGCCGAGCATCAGGCGCTCTATCGCTCCGGTCAGAAGCTGCCTGGTACGCCTGACCTTGCCCGTTTCGATGAGCGGCTTTCGGCGCTGGGTATCTCGCCCGGCGCACCGGTCTTCATCCGCATCTTCAAACTCGAGTCGGAGCTTGAGCTTTGGGTGGAGAAAGATGGGCGCTTCGTACGCTTCGCCACCTATCCGATCTGCCTCTGGTCCGGGCGGCTCGGTCCGAAAATCAGGGAAGGCGACCGGCAAGCGCCCGAGGGCTTCTATACGGTCGCGTCCGAACAGCTCAATCCGAACAGCCGCTGGCACCGCTCCTTCAATCTCGGCTTCCCCAACGCCTTCGATCGCGCGCATGGGCGCAACGGCTCTTTCCTCATGGTGCATGGCGGCTGCGGCTCGATCGGCTGCTATGCCATGACCGATCCCGTGGTCGACGAGATTTGGCGCATGGTCACGGCCGCGCTCGACAAGGGGCAGCCGCGTTTTGCGGTGCATGCCTTTCCCTTCCGCATGACCGGGCGCAACATGCTGCTTCGGCGCGGTCACCCTTGGGAAAGCTTCTGGGCGAACTTGAAAGAGGGCTACGACCTCTTCGAGGAAACGCGCCTGCCGCCTATGGTCAGCGTCTGCAACGGCCGCTACGCCTTCGCCCGGGGCAGCGCCGGGAGCGTGATACCGGAGGTGGGGGAGCGGTGCCCTCCCGAGATTGCAAGCGGTCCCTAACTCAAACCGGCCAGAACAGGAGAATGAGTGGCACCGCGGTCGCAAACACAATGAACGACAGGGGCAGGCCGAGCCGCGCATAATCGGCGAACCGATAGCCGCCGGGTCCCATCACCAGGGTGTTGCACTGATGTCCAATGGGGGTCAGGAAGTCGCAAGCTGCACCGATCGCGACGGCCATCAAAAATGGATCGGGATTATAACCGAGCCGCTCGGCGAAACCCGCCGCGATTGGCGCCATGACGAGGACCGTGGCGGCATTGTTGAGGAACGGTGTCACGGCCATTGCCGCCGCAAGGAGCAAAGCCAGTGCGCCGGCAGCGGGAAGAGACGCTGAAATCCGCGACAGGCCTGCGGCAAGTAGATCGGTGCTTCCCGTCGTGCGAAGAGCGTCGCTGACCGGAATGAGTGCGCCTAGCATGATGAGGATCGGCCAATCGATCGCCTCATAGGCCTCCCGCAAGGAAAGCGATCGCGTCAGCAGGAGAACAACAGCGGCGCCGAAAAAAGCCACCGCAACGGTCAACACGTTAAAAGCAACAAGCAGTATAGCGGCGCCGAGGACACCGATAGGCACGAGGCTAGCCTTCTGGCCAATACGGAGATCGCGTTCGGCGAGTGGGAGGCAATGCAGCTCGCCTAGCGTCTCCGGCATCGTATTGAGTTTTCCCTGCAGGACAACTACGTCGCCCGCCGTGAGCTTCACCGCTCTCAAGCGATGCGTAATTCGTCTTCCCTTGCGGCTGACTGCCAGCAGATTGATTCCATACCGATCGTAAAGTTGGAGCTGACTGGCGGAACTTCCCACTAACTCCGATTCGGGCCTGATAACGGCCTCGATCACGCCGATCTCGTCTGTGGGTGTGTCGGCCTCCTTCTTTTCGTCGCGCACGAGCACGAGCTTCTCAAGCGCGACGATTCGCTGAAGCGCCTCGGGCTCTCCTTGCAGAATGAGAATGTCACCGGGTTTGACGATCATGTTTCCCGCCGGCTCGACGTGCCGTGCCGCACCTCTCACCAAGACGATCACATCTATTTCGTTTTCGCCGGCCTCTTCGAGTGCTCTCACCGTCACTCCTGCCGCGGGTGAACTCTCGGGAATGGTTACTTCGGTGGTATAGCCTTCGAGCTTGAAGGCTGCGTCCATTGATACCGCCCCCTTGCGATCGCGCGGGAGCAGGCGCCAACCAAACACAAGGAAAAGAAATCCAGCGATGGCGACTCCTAGTCCGACGGGAGTGAAATCGAACATATCGAATGGCTGGCCCACGATTTGCTCGCGCACCCGCGACACGATGATGTTCGGCGAGGTACCGACCAGTGTCACGATGCCGCCAAGCAACGCTCCGAAGGACATCGGCATGAGCAGCGACGAGGGCGAGGTTTCAGTGCGGCGCGCGATCTGGAAGGCGATCGGCATCAGCATCGCAAGTGCCCCGACATTCTTGACGAAGGCCGATAGCACGGTTACGGCGCCGACAAGCGCGACAATTTGCTGGGTAGTAGTAGCCAAGTGGGAGCCGAGCATCCGCACCAGGCGCTCTATAAGGCCCGAGCGGGCAACCGCGGCGCTCACCACCAGCGCGCTGCCAACTATGATAACAATGTCGTCGCCAAATCCCTTGAACGCCTCTTGAGGCGGCACGATGCCTACGATGACCGCAGCGAGAAGCGCTGCTGCGGCTACCAGGTCGTACCGCCAGCGGCCCCAGGCGAACAGCACCATCATCACAATGACGATGGCGAAGGCGAGCCACTGCGGCGCCGTCATTGAGGATTCGAATCCGGAGATGATCTAAAGCTCTTCATGGGCACGTCTTGGGAGCCGGTCGGCGAAGAAAGCCTCGGACCGTGCGTGAAGTTCCCAAGCTCGCACAACTATCCGGGCAAAACGCGCTTAAAAACGTCAGCTAAACGCGCCGTGGCAGTGCTTGTATTTCTTGCCCGAGCCGCATGGGCAGGGCGCGTTGCGTTGCACCTTTCCCCAGGTGGAAGGATCGGCGGG
>DATLXW010000124.1:0-27240 GCA_035575415.1 Methyloceanibacter sp.
TCTCCGCCTCCTTGGCGGCGAGGTCGACGATCGCCTTGGCTTCCTTGACAGCATCGCCTTGCTTCTTGCGGTAATCGGCGAGCACGTTTTCAGCTTCGATGCGAAGCCGTTCCGCCTCCTCAATCTCCTTGGCGATCCTAGCCGCTCTTGCATCGAGCGCCGCGGCGAGCTTCTTATGCACGCCAAGATAGATCACGAGCCCGAGAAAGAGGAAGAAGGAAACTGCAACCCAAAATTCCGGCTCGAGGAGGAAACCCATGGTCATTCCTTTCGCGCCGCTTGTACCGCCTTTTCGATCTCCGCTTTCGGCGGAGCGATGCCGATCAGCCGCTGCACGATGTCGGCCGCCACGTCCACGGCGACGGCATTCACCTCGCGCATGGCTGAGCTCTTGGCCTCGGTGATGCGCGCTTCGGCTTCGGAGCTCTTTTTGCTGAGTTCGTTTTCGAGCTTGGCCCGCTCGGCTTCCATTTCCGCTTTGAGCTTCGCCCGGCCATCCTCGACGATGGTGTGGGCTTTCTGCCTCGCCTCGGCGAGCGCCTGCTCGTAGGCCGCAATCGCTTCCTCCGTCTCCCGCCGCAACTTGTCGGCTGCGGCGAGGTCGCTGCGGATCCGGGCCGCGCGCGCCTCGATGACCGAGCCGATGCGCGGCAGCGCCACGTATTTCATCAGCAAATAGAGGATGCTGAAGGTGACGGCGAGCCAGATCAGCTGCGGCGCCCAGTCGAGCGGATTGAGTTGCGGCATGGTCGCGTCTCCGCCTTGAGGCGGTCCTGTCCGGCTAGAACACGAACAGGATGATCAGCGCCACCACCAGGCCGAACAGACCGGTGGCCTCGGCAAGGGCGAAGCCGAGCAGGAGGTTGGCGAACTGCGTCGGTGCCGCCGAGGGATTGCGCAAAGCCCCTTGCAGATAATTGCCGAAGATCGTGCCGATGCCGACGCCGGCGCCGACAAGGGCGATCGAGGCAAGCCCCGCGCCGATCAATTTTGCTGCTGCTGGATCCATGATGTCTCTCCTTTGGACCAATGGCCGGTTAGTGATGCATGTGCAAAGCGTCGTTGAGATAAATGCAGGTGAGGATGGCGAACACATAGGCTTGCAAGAATGCCACCAGAATTTCGAGACCGGTGAACGCCACCATGAATGCGAGTGGCGCCCAACCCCCGAGGAACCCGAGCGCCACCACAAAGGCGCCGAACACTTTCAGCATGGTGTGGCCGGCCATCATGTTGGCGAACAATCGCACCGACAGCGACACGGGCCGCGTGAGATAGGAGATGAGTTCGATGACGACGAGCAGCGGCAGCATGACGACCGGAACACCCGACGGCACGAAGAACTTGAGGAACTTCGCCCCGTGCTTGATGAAGCCGATCAGGGTGACGCCGATAAAGATGAAGGCGGCGAGCGCGAAGGTGACGATGATGTGGCTCGTCACGGTAAAGGAATAGGGGATCATGCCGAGCATGTTCATGACCAAAACGAACATGAACAGCGTGAAGATGAACGGGAAATACTTCATCCCGTCGGTGCCGACATTGTCGCGCACCATATTGGCCACGAACTCATAGGACAGTTCCGCCACCGACTGGAGCCGCGAAGGCACCAGTGCGCGCCGGCGCATCGCGTACATGGTGAAGAGGGTGATGAGCGTGGCGCCGATCACCATGAACAAGGCGGAATTGGTGAAGGAAGCGTCGAAACCGAACAGTTCGAACGGAATAAGCCGTTTGATTTCGAATTGATGCATAGGATTGGGCAGGCCGCCCTCATGCGCCCCGTGCGCTCCTTCCTCTGCGGCGTACGCTGCCTCGATCACCGGTCAAACGCCCCTAATCGTCCTCGTCGTCAAGGACCTTCGGCAAGTCCTTGAGTTGACCCGCATCCGCCTGCATCCGCTTGGCGGAACGCACCACATTCATAATCCCGGCGGCGGCGCCCAATCCCAGGAACGCCACCATGAGAACGGGCGCCGTGCCGAACAGCCGGTCGAGCCCCCAGCCGAGAAAACCGCCGACCGCGACGCCTCCGACAAGCTCGGCGCCCATCTTGAGCGCCTGCCCGAAGGCGGCTCCCTGGCTCTGCGGCGCGGTCCTCGGACCTAGCCCAAGCCGGCTTTGCGCCTCGCTGAGCCTAGCGCCAAGAGCGTCGAGCCGCCGCCGCGTGGCGTCAGCGTCACGGCCGCTTCCCTTGCGGCCGGACTGATTTTCGGCTCCGGCCATTGGCACTGCTCAATTTCCGGGAAGGCCTTCAGGACCGGCTGGTCCCAGGTTTGGCCGGCACTTTAGTGAGGGAATTGGCCCTGTCAAGGAAGTCTGGAAAGTCATTTCGCTGTGCCAAACGGCCAGGATGCTAGGCCCTTCCGCAAGTACGGACGGAGCCATTCAAGCCGAGACCGGCGCCTCTTCACGGCGTGTCACTTTCGTCTATCGCACCTTTAACGGCGAAGAAGCGGTCAAGCCGCTCCATCCGGCGATGCGGCGGGCGATCTCCTCCGCGCCGGGTTCGAGCACGAGCATGTGGCCGTGGCCTTCAAGCTCCCAGAAGGCGACACCTGGATAAGCGGCCGCGGTCGCCTTGACGCTCGCGAGCGAAATGAGGGCGTCGTCCGCGCCCGCCGCGCAAAGCACCGGGCATTCTACCTTTGCCGTATCGACCGCGGTCGCGCCGCTCCGGTCAAACATCCAGAAAAACATCTGAAAGAAGGCAAGGCCCGACTCTGGCCCGAACTTGGCGAAGACCGCCCGCTGCTCTCCTGCCGGGATGCGGTTGAGCGTGTATGTCTTGGCGAGGTCGAAATCCGGGTTGATGACGCTTTTCCAGAACGGGCCGAGCCCCATCAGGTCCTGACCGAGCTTCTTCTCTGCATCGGTCTGCGGAAGAATGCCCGAGCGTGGCGCCGGCGCGACAAGAATAAGCGCGCGGGCAAGCCCCTGAGCCGCGAGTTGCTGGGCAAGGATCGCGCCCATCGAATGGCCGAGCAGCACCGGCTCGGGCGGGAGGGTCTTGAGAAAGGCCTCAAGCTCGCTGCGATAGTCGGCCATGCCGATTCCGGCCAGAGCTTTTGCCTCGGCGGTGCGCGCGCCGTGGCCGATCAAATCGGGCGCATGACAGGTCCAACCGAGAGACTCGAACACGGCGCGAAACCGGTCGAAGCACCAAGTGCCTTCATTGGCGCCGTGCAACATCACGATGTCTTTGCTCATCGCATCCGCCCCTCCCTTTGCGGCGCTCTGCGCGAGAGTCGTGTCGCCGAGCCGCGGCAGGAGCGCGAACCCCAACGCTGCTCTAAGCATATCCCGGCGATCGAGTTTCGACTGCACGAACTCCCTTTGGCGGTTGGATGGTTGTGACATGGGCTTGGCGTGCAAGCCAACTCCGCGGGTTAAGCCTGCCTTTACCCTGCATCCTGCAGCATGGCACGTGCTTCGCCGCGCGAAGCGTGACGGTATGCGTATTGTGAGTGGCGGCATGGGCGTGGGGCAGAAGCGGGGGGTCCGGTTCCCGCTCGATAAGGTCATTGTCGGCGATTGCGTCGAGGAGCTGAAGCTTCTGCCCGAGGCATCGATAGACCTCGTTTTCGCCGACCCGCCCTATAATCTCCAGCTTGCCAACGAGCTTTATCGTCCCGACAACAGCCGGGTCGATGCCGTGGACGACGACTGGGACAAGTTCGGAAGCTTCGCCGCCTATGATGAATTCACGCGGAATTGGCTCTCCGCCTGCCGGCGCGTGCTCAAGCCCTCCGGCAGCCTGTGGGTGATCGGCAGCTATCACAATATTTTCCGCGTCGGCGCCATGCTTCAGGACCTCGGTTTCTGGATCCTGAACGACATCGTCTGGCGCAAGTCGAACCCGATGCCGAATTTCCGCGGCCGGCGCTTCACCAATGCGCACGAGACTCTGATCTGGGCGGCGACGGGACCGAAGGCGCGCTACACCTTCAATTACGACGCCATGAAGGCGCTGAACGACGACTTGCAGATGCGCTCGGACTGGCTGTTTCCGATCTGCTCTGGCGCCGAACGGCTGAAACATGATTGCGGGCGCAAGATCCATCCGACGCAAAAGCCCGAAGCCTTGCTTCACCGCTTAATCCTCGCCTCAAGCCATGCGGGAGATGTGGTGCTCGACCCGTTTCTCGGCTCAGGCACCACAGCCGTTGTTGCCAAGCGGCTCGGGCGGCATTTTATCGGCATTGAACGCGACGAGGGATACGCGGCGGCCGCGCGGATGCGAATTGGCGCCACGACGGAGCTCGATGCCTCCTCACTCCAGCTTGCCAAGGGCAAGCGGGCGGAGCCCCGCATTCCGTTCGGGGCTTTGGTCGAACTTGGTTTGATCTCGCCGGGAACCGTGCTCTATGACCCAGCGGCGCGGCACGAGGCGAAAGTACGCGCCGACGGCTCGATCGCTTGCGGCGGCGCGCAAGGCTCGATTCACAAGATCGGCGCGCAGGTGCAAGGGGCGCTCGCTTGCAACGGTTGGACGTTCTGGCATTACGACGCCGACGGGGCCCTCAAGCCGATCGACGCCTTGCGCGAGGCGGCAAGGGCGAAGCTCGCGCCGCAAGGCTAACGCGCTGAGCTTCGAAGGCATGAAGTAGAACTTTCCGCATTATGGAGGGGAGGGCCGCGCCCGCAAGAGCATTGCGTTTGAACCAGCGGCTTCGCTCAGAATTTTTATCCGGTCTCGGTGTCGCGCCAAATTGGATCTCTGCAACGTAAACGCCGAGTTCGAGATGAAAATGGGTGAAGGTGTGAGCTACAAGCCCAGGCACCTTGCGCCACTCGGCCTGAAAAGGCGCGTGGGCAAGCGGCGATATGCCATCGGCCGCCGTCTCTGCCCAGGGCGATGACGGCACCTCGAGCATACCGCCAAGCAAGCCTTTTAGCGGACGCTCGCGTAGGAACACGGCGCCATCGGGCCTAATCGCAACGAAGGCCGCGCCCCGCCTGACCGGCCGCTCGCCCTTTTCTTCTCGATAAGGTAAAGCTTCGGCGGCGCCCTCCGCATGGCCGAGGCACTTGCCGCGTAGAGGACATAAGCCGCAGGCCGGCCGGCGCGGGGTGCAAATCGTGGCTCCAAGATCCATCATGGCTTGCGCGAAGTCGCCGCACCGGCTTTCCCTTTCCGGCATGAGGGATTTGGCGAGCTCCTTGATTTCCTCCTTCGCGGCCGGAAGCTTGGTCGTGACGCAAAAGAGCCGCGCTATAACGCGCTCGATATTGCCATCGACCGGGATGGCGCGTTTGCCGAAGGCAATGGAGAGAATTGCCGCCGCGGTGTAGTCGCCGATTCCCGGCAGCTTGCGCAGTTGCGCTTCGGTAGCGGGAAATCTGCCGCCATGCCGCTCGACCACGGCGCGAGCGCAGGCATGCAGATTGCGGGCGCGGGCATAATAGCCGAGCCCCGCCCAGGCCGAGAGCACCTCGCCAAGTTCCGCACGCGCGAGAGCTTCTATATTCGGCCAGCGCCTTAGGAACAGGTCATAGCGCGGCAGCACCGCCTTTACGGTTGTCTGCTGCAGCATGATCTCGCTGAGCCAAACCTTGTAGGGATCGGGGCGCTCGCCGGGAGTTACGCGCCAGGGAAGAAGCCGCCGCTCCCGGTCGTACCAGGTAAGGAGGGCTTCGGCGACCCCGCGCCTCTTGTCGCTTTGCGGCGTTTTCCTCTGCATAGTTGAACTCCCGCCCGCGCGTCCCCTCGTGCCATGGTGTAAGGTGGCGGTAGGCGAAGCAAGCAGGGTCCGTAACCTCTCCACGGAGATTGTCCTGGACGGGAGCGAGCGAAAGACCTTTGTACGAGCGGCCAGCGGACCGCGCCCGATCGGCGTCTATGCCGCACGCACCCTCGATCCGGCGGCGCGCGCCCGCGGCTTTGCCTCGACGGCGCTTCTCAGCGAATGGGATTCCATCGTTGGCGCCGAGCTTGCCGCCTTCACCATGCCGGACCGCGTGATTTGGCCCAGACGCCGGGAGAACGACGACGACGCAGAGCCGGTGCAAAACCGCCGCGGCGATGGCGCCGTTCTCGTGCTGCGGGTGGACGGCCCGCGCGCCATAGAGGTTCAGCACCGGTCCGACCAAATTCTGGAGCGGGTCAACACCTATTTTGGCTATCGAGCGGTCGTGGAAATGCGCATCTTGCAGGCGCCAATCGCGCGCCGCCGTAAAAATACCGTTTCTCCGCCTCTGAAATTCGTTCTACCGCCGCTTCCCCCGGCCGCCGACCGCATCGAGGACCAAGGCCTGCGGAACGCGCTGCTGCGCTTGGGCGCCGCTGTCAAGGCCAAGCTCACAAGGGGTTGAGCAGACTGCGCCGATCTCGCACTTGCCAGAACGCGTTAGTTTCATGAATGTAGGCCCCGTCCCAGCGCCAAGAAGCGCGTCTTGCATCAGGTGGAGTGAAGCGTGGCTAAAAGCGAAAAGACGGCGGCGGCAAAGTCTTCAGGAGGCGCCGCGGCGGGCGGCCAAGAGGCGGCGCCGGCAACCAATACTAAATTCTTGATTGCGGGCGCGGTGATCCTTGCCGCGCTCGTCGGCGGCATTTACTGGTGGGCCGCGTCCGGCAGCACCAACAAAGGCGAAAAAGGAGACGTCGCCGTCGAGGAGCTGATGACGCCGGGGCCTTTGGAGGACATCTCTTTGGGCAAGGCCGACGCACCGTACACAATCGTCGAATATGCCTCGATGACGTGCCCGCACTGCGCGCAGTTTCACAAGGTTGTGCTTCCGGAGCTTCAGGCGAAATATATCGATACGGGCCAGGCGCGGTTGATCTTACGCGAATTTCCTTTGGACGGACTGGCCATGGCCGCCTTCATGCTGGCCCGCTGCGCGGGCCCCGACCGGTACTATCCTATGGTCGGCGCGCTGTTCGAGACGCAGCAGACTTGGGCCGTACCGGGCACGGACGGCAAGGAGAAACTTCGCTTGATGGCTAAACAGGCAGGGTTCTCTAACGAGAAGTTCGAGCAGTGCCTGGCCGATAAGGCGCTATTCGACAAGATCGCGGAAACGCGGAGAATCGCTCACGAGAAGTTCGGCGTCGATTCGACTCCGTCGTTCTTCATCAACGGCAAGCGCCTCAAGGGCGAGCATCAGCTAAAAGACTTCGAAGCGCTGATGGGAGGAGACGCGACAAGCGGAACCGACGGGTCGGCGAGCCAATAGGGGGCCTGATGCTGCTGCGCGCCGCCATCGGGGTCGCCGTCGCCGCCCTCATCGGCTGCGCCGGCCCGATTGGACCCGCGCCGCCGATCGACAAGGCAACCTATGTCCCGCCGCAGCAGGAACTGATGGCGCCGGGACCGCTCGGCGAGCGGGTGCTCGGCAAGCCGGCGGCGCCCGTCACCGTGATTGAATACGTTTCCCTCACCTGCCCGCACTGCGCCAACTTCCAGAAGAACCTGTTTGCGCGTATGAAGAGGGACTATATCGACACTGGGAAAGTGCGATACGTCGTGCGGGAATTTCCGATCGGGCGCACGGCGGGAGCCGCGGCGATCGTCAACCGGTGCGCACCGGAAGAGAAATATTTCTTTCTGCTCGACCAGTTCCTGACCCGGCAGCCCGAATGGGTGAGCCAGGAGGTCCGCCCCGACGCCATATATGCGGTTGCCAAAGCAAGCGGAATGTCGCGCGAGACGTTTGACAAATGCCTATCGAATCAAGCCATTATCGATGGATTGACGGAGGTGAAAGAGCGGGGGCGGCAATTTGGCGTGATCGGCACGCCAACCTTCTTCATCAACGGCCGGAAGGCGCAAGGAGCCGTGACCTACGAAGAGATCAAGGCCATGATCGAGCAGGCGCCGCAGTCGTAAATCCGAGGTTCTTGTCGTTGCCGGGCTCGACCGGATCCAGTGACCCCGGTTTTTGACGTAGGCGGCGTTGACTGGATTCCCGCTTTCGCGGGAACGACATGTTCAGTCTAAACAAGGGCAGATTTCAGCTTGAAGATCACCCGTCTTCGCCTTCTCGGCTTCAAGTCCTTCGTCGAGCCGACCGAACTTCTGATCGAGCCAGGCTTGACCGGCGTCGTCGGCCCGAACGGCTGTGGCAAGTCGAACCTGCTCGAAGCGCTGCGCTGGGCCATGGGCGAGACCTCCTACAAGAGCATGCGCGGCACGGCCATGGAGGATGTGATCTTCGCCGGCTCGGGTGAACGGCCGCCGCGTAACAGCGCCGAAGTCACCATTTTCATTGACAACAGCGCCCGGAGCGCGCCTGCCGAGTTCAACGACAGCGATGCGCTCGAGGTCACGCGGCGAATCGAACGCGAAGCGGGCACCGCCTTCAGGGTCAACGGCAAGGATACCAGGGCAAGGGACGTGCGGCTCCTGTTCGAAGATGCCGCAACCGGCGCGCGTTCGCCTGCCATCGTGCCGCAGGGCCGCATCGGCGAGATCGTCAACGCCGCCCCGCAGGACCGGCGGCGCGTGCTTGAGGATGCTGCCGGCATCGCCGGACTGCACAGCCGCCGCCATGAAGCGGAACTGAGGCTGAATGCGACAGAAGCCAATCTTGCCCGGCTTTCGGACCTAATCGGTCAAATGTCATCGCAATTGCAAGCGCTGAGAAAGCAGGCGCGCCAGGCGCAACGCTATCGCGAGATTTCCGGCAAGATTCGCGGGATGGAGGCCCTTCAGCACCATCTCCATTGGGAAAGCGCCTGCACTCTTGTCGAGCAGGAAGAAAGCGCTTTCCAACAGGCGTTAGCCGTTGTGGCCCAGGAGAGCAAGGCCGAGGGTGAGGCGCTTCGTCATCAGGCCGAGGCCGCCGAAAAGCTTCAGCCTTTACGCGACGAGGAGGCTTCCCGCGCGGCGGTGCTGCATCGCTTGAGCGTCGAACGCGACGCGCTCGAGCGAGAGGAGGCGCGCGCCAAGGCCCGTCAAGCCGAGCTTGAGACGCGCCTTGCGCAAGCCTCGCGCGACCTCGCCCGCGAGGAAGAGCATATCGCCGAAGCCGAAGGCATCTTGCGCCGGCTTGGCGAAGAGAAACGGCGGCTTGAGGCGGCAAGCTCGCGCGACCGCGAGGAACCGCAATTGCGCGGTGCCGCGGCGAAAGCCGGAGAAGCGCTAGCGGCCGCGGAAGCGGCCTTGGCCGCCGCCACCAATGCCCTTGCAGAGGCGCGCGCCAAGCGTGCAGCACTCGAGAGCGATAAGGCCGAACTCGAAAGGCGCATCGCAAAGCTCGATGCGCAAGCTTTCGAGCTTGGCGCCGAGTTGTCCCAGCGCGAGGCAACGGCAGGGAACGCGGCAGAGATTGCGAAGCTGAACCAATCGCTGGCCGAGTTGTCCGCCGCGGTGCAGTCCGTGGAGACAGAATTGCAGGCCGCGGAAGCGGACGAGGAAGCTGCCCGCAACGCCGAAGCCGAAGCGCGGGCGCTCGCGGCGTCCGCCAAGCTCGCAAGCCAGGAGCTCGAAACCGAACTTGCCACCTTGCTCAAGCTTCTGGCTCCGGCGCATGACTGGTCGCCGATCGTCGAGGAGATCAGGATCACGTCCGGTTATGAGCAGGCGCTCGGTGCCGCGCTTGGCGACGATCTCGACGCCGCGAGCGATGAGACGGCACCGTCGCATTGGCGCCAGCTTGCCGCGTCGGGCGAAGATCCGAAGCTTCCGGAGGGGGCAACGCCACTCAGCCAATTCGTTAAAGGCCCGGCGGTTCTTGCGCGGCGGCTTGCCCAAATCGGCGTGGTCGAAGCGTCGCAGGGGCGCGAGTTGCAAGCCGCGCTGAAGCCTGGACAAAGGCTTGTGTCCAAAGAAGGCGATTTATGGCGTTGGGACGGCTACAGCATCCAAGCTGGAACCGCGAGTGCGGCCGGGGCAAGGCTGATCGAGCGGCAGCGGCTCGAGGCGCTGAAGATCGAAGCCGCCAAGGCCGGAGCGCGTGCGGCCGAGGCCGCCGCCGAACTCGAAGCGGCGATCGGCAGGGCCGAAGCGGCCAAACTCAAGACCAAGGCGCTGCGCCAAGAGGCCAAAGAGGCGCATGCCGAGCTTGACCGCACGCGCGATGCGATTGCCGCGGCCGAGCATGAAGCACAGTCGAGCGGCAAGGAATTGGGCGCGCTTGCCGAGGCGCATGCGCGCACCCTTGCCGCGCTAGACGAAGCCAAGGCGCAACTCGGCGCGATCTCCACGAGCTTGGCCGGGCTTGCGTCGCTTTCAGACCTGGAGACCTCGCTCCGGGCCGCGCAAGAAGATGCCGCGGCGAGCCGCCAGGCGGCCGCGCGGGCCGACGCCGCGCTCCAAGGTTTCGAACGCGAGGTCGCTTTGCGGCAAGAGCGGCTGGAGGCGATCGCGGCCGAGGAAGAGCTGTGGCGCAAGCGTATCGCCAATGCCCGCGAACAGATCGCGACACTCCGTGCGCGCGAGGAGGAGACCAGCGCCGATCTTGCCGCGCTCGCCAACCTTCCCGCCGAGATCGAACAGCGCCGCCACAAGCTGTTCGATGCCATCGCCGCCGCCGAACGCGAAAGAGCGAAAGCGGCCGACGCGCTCGCGCTCGCCGAGGCCGCGCTGAAAGAGCAGGAAAAAGGCTTACGCGAAGTGCAGGAGCGGCTGTCTGCCGCGCGCGAGATGCGTGCCCGCAACGAGGCGAGACTGGAGGCCGCACGCGAACGGCGGAGCGAAACTGCGCGCGCGATCCGCGACAATTTCGACTGTGCGCCGGAGGCTTGTCTCGAGCTTGCAGGCCTGAAGCCCGGCGCCGACATTCCTCCCCTCGCCGAGGTGGAGGCGCGGCTCCTCAAGCTCAAGGCCGACCGCGAGCGGCTCGGCGGCGTCAATCTTCGCGCGGAAGAGGAAGAAAGCGAGCTCGCCTCCAAGCTCGCGGACATGGAGCGGGAGAAGGCTGACGTCGAAGAAGCGATTCAACGCCTGCGCCAAGGCATCGCCAATCTCAATCGCGAGGGCCGCAAGCGCCTGCTCGAAGCCTTCGATACCGTCAACGGCCATTTCGGACGTCTGTTCAAGACATTGTTCGGCGGCGGGACGGCGGAGCTCAGACTTGTCGATTCCGACGATCCGCTCGAATCCGGGCTCGAGATTTTCGCCTGCCCGCCGGGGAAGCGGCTGCAATCGCTGACGCTTCTCTCCGGCGGCGAGAAGGCTCTCACTGCGCTGGCCCTGATCTTTGCCGTTTTCCTTACCAATCCTTCGCCGATCTGCGTGCTGGACGAGGTGGATGCGCCGCTCGACGACGCCAATGTCGAGCGCTTCTGCAATCTGATGGAGGAGATGGCGAAGGAAACGGATACGCGCTTCCTTATTATTACTCATCATCCCCTCACCATGTCGCGGATGAACCGGCTGTTCGGCGTGACCATGGCCGAGAAGGGCGTGAGCCAACTCGTTTCCGTCGATCTCGAGACGGCCGAGCGTCTACGCGATGCCGGTTAGTGACACTTTCGCGCTTATGCCCGGCGTTGGCGCGCAACCCCTCTAGTCGGCCGCATCGGGAAGGTCGGCGCCGGTCTCGAGCAGCCTTAGCGCCCGCTCGATGGGGGAGAAGGAGCGGCGGTGATGGATGCACACGCCGTGCTTCTTGATCGCCTCGGCATGCTCGCGCGTTCCATAGCCCTTGTTGCTGTCCCAGGCGTAGCGCCGGTAGCGCCGCGACAGTTTCACCATCATGCGGTCGCGCGTGACTTTGGCGACGATGGAGGCCGCCGCAACGGAAAGGGACAGTGCGTCGCCGCAAACGACCGCGCGCGCCTTGCAAGGGAATCGCTTTGGAACGATGTTGCCGTCGATGATGGCGGCTCCGGCCGGCACCCGTAGCCCGCGATAGGCCTTGCGCATGCCCCACAGGCTCGCTTGCAGAATATTGATGCGGTCGATCTGCTTCACCGGACCGATTGCCACGGAGACCACCGAAGTCGCCATGATTTCTTCGTAACGTTCTTCGCGTTCCTGGGCCGTGAGCTGCTTCGAGTCGTTCAGCCCTTGCGGGATGCGGTCCGGGTTAAGGATGACGGCGGCGACGACCACGGGACCAGCCCAAGGTCCGCGGCCGGCCTCGTCGATGCCGGCGACCGGACCGCCATACAGTTCCATCAACGCCGCTTCGATCTCGAAGCTTGGTTCCGCCTGGACCGGCAAGCTCTGCGCGGGAAGTCCCATGCGGTGGACTTTGGCGCAATCCCCCTTCGCTTGGCAACTCGTCCGGCAAGAGCCGTCAAGGCGCTGTGGAAAAGCTTAGAAAAGCGTGAGTTGCTGTCCAGGCAAAGCAGGAGGCGTGAAAAGATCGGTGCGCAACTCGACCGATGTCTTGTTCAGACCGAGCCGCTCGGCGGCGATCTCGAATCTGCGTCCAATCATCCAGGCGTAAGGTCCGTCGCCCTTCATGCGTTCGCCCCATTTCGCCTCGTAGAGCTTGCCGCCCCGCGTCGAACGCATTAGCGACAGCACTCGCTTGGCACGATCCGGGCAATTCGCCTGTAGCCACTCGGTGAAGAGGTCGCCGATCTCGAGCGGCAATCTGAGCAACACATAGCCCGCTTGAGCCACGCCCGCCGCCGCCGCGCGCTCGAGGATGCGCTCCATCTCCATGTCGTTGAGCGCAGGAATGACGGGCGCGAACATCACCGAAGTCGGAATGCCGGCGTCGGTGAGCCGCTTCAGCGTCTCCAGACGCTTCTCCGGCGTGCTGGCGCGCGGCTCCATAGCGCGCGCGAGCTTGCGGTCGAGCGTGGTCACCGACAGCGCGACCTTAACCAGGCCGCGCTCTGCCATCGATTGCAAAATGTCGAGGTCGCGCAATACAAGCGCCGATTTGGTCACAATGCCGACCGGGTGATTGGCCGCGCTCAACACTTCGAGAATGCGCCGCATGATCCGGTAGCGCCTCTCGATCGGCTGATAAGGGTCGGTGTTGGTGCCGATGGCGATGGTGCGGACCCGATAACCGGGCTCGGCAATCTCGCGCTCGAGCGCCTGTGCCGCATTTGTCTTGGCGAAGAGCTTGGTCTCGAAATCGAGACCGGGCGAAAGGCCCAGAAAAGCGTGCGTCGGCCGCGCGAAGCAATAGATGCAGCCATGCTCGCAGCCGCGATAGGGATTGATCGAGCGGTCGAAGCCGATATCAGGGGAATCGTTGCGGGTGATGATGCGGCGCGCCGGCACTTCCTGCACTTCGGTGGCAAGCGCATCGAGCTCGGCGAGCGATTCCCAGCCGTCGTCGACGGGTTCGTAGGCAATCGGCTCGTAGCGCCCGGACCGGTTGGTTTGGGCACCCCGGCCGTGACGCCGCGCGACGACAACGCCGCTACGCTCCAGGGGAAAACGCTCGGAATCGCCCAATTTTCGCAAGACTACAGACATGCCGGCTATATAGGCCGCACCATGGAACAAATCAAGAACAAAGTGAAGGTAAGTCGGACCTAAACATTGCTGGGTAAGGCCTTGGAGGCTATAGGGTCGGCGCCATGATTTCGGTCATCATCCCGACCCTGAACGCAGAGCGGACCTTGGCCGATTGCCTCTCCGCCCTTGTGCCGGCGGTCGTCGATGGCATCGTACAAGAGGCCATCGTTGTCGATGGCGGCTCGACCGATGCGACTGTCGCCATAGCCGAGGCGGCGGGAACGCACTTGCTTAGCGCGCCGACCGGACGCGGTTTGCAACTCGAAGTAGGCGCCGCCCATGCGCGAGGAAACTGGCTCCTCTTTCTCCACGCCGACACCGTACTCGAACCAGATTGGCCCGAAGAAGCGCGAAGCTTCATCGAGCGGGTCGAAGCCGGACGGAGAGGGCAGGCCGCTGCCGTCTTCCGTTTCGCCCTCGACGACGACGGTATCATGCCGCGTCTTGCCGAACGTCTGGTCGCGCTGCGCTGCGGGCTGTTCGCTTTGCCCTACGGCGATCAGGGGCTTCTGATATCGCGCCGTCTGTATAATCGTCTTGGCGGTTTTCGTCCGCTGCCGTTGATGGAGGATGTCGACCTCGTGAGACGGCTCAAGCGCCACGAGCTGGTGATGTTGAAATCGCGCGCGGTGACAAGCAGCGAGCGCTACCGCCGCGAAGGTTACCTTGCGCGGAGTCTGCGCAATTTGGGCTGCATCCTGCTTTACTATCTGCGTGTCCCGGCTCACGTGCTGGCTCGCCTCTATGGCTAGACGAGATGCGCGGCCGAAACGCGCCGCCTTTGCAAAGCGTCTCATCATCATGGCGAAGAGCCCGGTCCTAGGCCGCGTCAAGCGCCGGCTCGCGAGCGAGGTCGGCGATGTCGCCGCGCTCCGTTTCTACCGAGCCTCACTCGCCCACACCTTACAGCGCTTGGCAGGCTACTCCTGTTGGCACACGCTTATCGCCGTGAGTCCCGATCGGGACCTTGACGCTCGCTTTTGGCCCCGAAATGTGGCGCGCATCCCGCAAGGACGCGGCGATCTTGGATCGCGCATGCAGCGCCTCTTCGCCCGCATGCCGCCGGGCCCCGTCGTCATTGTCGGAAGCGACATCCCCGCACTCAGTTCTCGCCACGTGGCAAAGGCGTTCGCGCTCCTCGGCGATACCGATGCGGTACTCGGGCCCGCGCCCGACGGCGGCTATTGGTTGATCGGCCTCAAGCGAATCCCCAAGCTGTTGAGGCCGTTCACCGGCGTTCGTTGGTCTGGGCCGCACGCACTTGCAGACACCCTGGCCAATCTCGAAGGCAAGCGTGTCGCCTTGGCGCCGCTTCTGAGCGACGTCGATACCGGAATGGACCTGAAGCGCATCCGGGTTTCGGGCCGGCTCATCGCAGGTGCCGGCCTGAGCCGCACAGATGGATGATCGATCGAAGCGTGCAGACCACCCGCAACGCGAACAAGGAGGAAGAAACCCGATGCCTCAGTCCTTCACCGCCTTCGTCGTCTCGGTAAGCCGCGGCATGATCTCGACGAAAGAGCAGGGACGATGGCGATTATCGAACTGGAGTTTCAGGATCCCCTCCCAAGCGTCGCGGCAGGCCCCGGGCGACCCCGGCACGCAAAAGATATAGGTCCCGTTGGCGACACCGCCGCAGGCTCTGGACTGCACCGTCGAGGTGCCGACCGTCTCGTAGCTCAGCATATGGAAGAGGGCCGAGAAGCCCTCGATCTCCTTCTCGAACAGAGGCTTCACGGCCTCCGGCGTGACGTCGCGGCCAGTAAAGCCGGTGCCGCCGGTGGTGATGACGACATCGACCTCGGGATCCTTGATCCAGCGCTTGACCTGTTTGCGTATGGCTTTCTCATCGTCTTCGACGATGACGTGTTCCGCCACCTCATGGCCCGCCTCCTTAATCATGCTCACCAAGAGGGGACCCGACTTGTCGGTCTTATGCGTGCGCGTATCGGAAACGGTCAGTACGGCGATGCGCACGGGGATGAAGGGTCTTGTCTCGTCGATGCGGTTCATAGGGCGCTGAGCCTCTCTTTGATCATCAGCATATCCCGCCAGGCGAGCCGCTTCTGCTCCGGATTGCGCAACAGGAAGGCGGGATGCAAGGTCGCTAGCGTAGCGATTTCGTGTCCGCCGCAACGATAGCTCAGCCACTTGCCCCTCAGCCGCATGATGCCTTCAGTGATGCCGAGAATATTTTTCGCAGCTGCGCCCCCTAGTAGCACCAGGACCTGAGGCGACAAGAGCTCGATCTGCCGCGCCAGGAACGGGGCGCAGGCCTCAACCTCTTCTTGCGTCGGGGTCCGGTTGCCGGGAGGACGCCAATAAACGGTATTGGTGATGTAGACATGCTCCTCGCCAAGGCCGATGGCGGCGAGCATCAAGTCGAGCATTTGCCCTGCGCGGCCGACGAACGGCCTGCCTTGGAGGTCCTCATCGCGGCCCGGAGCTTCGCCGATCAACATGAGGCTGGCGCGCGCAGATCCCCTGGCGAAACAAAGATTTTTCGCCGTGCGCTTGAGCGCGCAGCCGTCGAAGGCCGCAACCAGAGCTTGGAGCTCTTCGAGCGTCGTGGCGTTCCGTGCGGAAACAGAGCTGGCGTCAGCGGCGGATTTGGCGGGGCTTGCGGCGAGCTTGATCGTCGGTATTGGCTCCCCCCAATCCTGCTTGGGCGGACCGAAGCGGTCGATTGGCCTTTCGCCGATCGCCTCGTCGACCCCCATCGCCTCGTACCAGGCCAATAGGGCTTGCACCGTCTGCCTTTCCGTTGCAGTCATTCCGCCGTCTTTGCGGCCTTGAGGCCGCCCTCGCACTTAAGTTGTCCCGCTGGGCGCGCTGGGCTTCAGTATCGCCGACTCGCAGCGCCGGCGAAAGCCGGTTCCGGCGGAACCTGCGTTTTTGGCTTCCGCCCGCCTTGGCGTCGCGCGGCGCAATTTGGAGGTTCAGCCTTTGAGCGATCAAGTCGAACGCGAAACCATGGAGTTCGACGTCGTGATCGTCGGCGCCGGTCCCGCCGGCCTTGCCGCGGCGATCAGACTGAAACAGCTCGCCGCCGAAAAGGGCACGGATATCTCCGTCGTCGTGCTGGAGAAGGGGTCCGAGGTCGGCGCCCACATTTTGTCCGGCGCGGTGATCGATCCGGTGGCGCTCAACCAGCTCCTGCCCGATTGGCGCAACATGGGGTGCCCGCTCAACACGCCTGTCACCGAGGACCGCTTCTACTATCTCTGGAAGACCGGCGGCGTCCGCTTCCCGAACATTCTGATGCCGCCGCTGATGGACAATCACGGCTGCTATATCGGCAGCCTAGGCAATCTCTGCCGCTGGCTTGCCGAACTCGCCGAACGGGAATACGGCGTCGACATCTATCCCGGTTTCGCCGTCACCGATGTGATCTTTGGCGCAAACGGGGAGATCGAGGGCGTCATCACCGGCGATATGGGCGTCGCCCGCGACGGCAGCCACAAGGACAGCTTCACGCCCGGAATCGCGCTGACCGGCAAATATACGCTCTTCGCCGAAGGCGCACGCGGCTCGCTCTCCAAAATGCTGATCAAGAAGCTCGGTCTCGACTCCAAATCGTCCCCGCAAAAATTCGGTATCGGACTGAAGGAACTCTGGGAGATCCCGGCGGAGAAACACAAGCCTGGCTTCGTGCAGCACACCATGGGCTGGCCGCTCGAGGACAGAACCGGCGGCGGCTCGTTCCTTTATCATTTCGGCGATCGCCTTGTGTCGGTCGGCTTCGTCGTCCATCTCGACTACGCCGATCCGTATCTCAATCCCTTCAAGGAATTTCAGCGCGCAAAGACCCACCCCTTGATTCGCGCTCATCTCGAGGGAGGAAAGCGCATCGCCTATGGCGCCCGCGCGCTGACCGAGGGCGGTTTGCAATCGATTCCGCAGCTGGCCTTCCCGGGGGGCGCGCTGATCGGCTGTGCCGCCGGCTTCATGAACGTGCCGCGCATCAAGGGCAGCCACAACGCCATGCTGTCCGGCATGATGGCGGCGGAAGCGGCCTTTGCCGCGATCGAGGCCGGCCGTTCCCGCGATACGCTTGAGGCTTATCCGGAAAGCGTCCGCGCGAGCGCTATGACCGCCGAGCTCAAGAAAGTGCGCAATGTAAAGCCGCTGTGGTCGCGCTTCGGCACGCGACTGGGCGTCATGCTCGGCGGCATCGATATGTGGCTCAACACGCTCTTCCCATTCCTCCGCCACACGCTGACGCACAAGAAGCCCGATTATGCGACCCTAATGAAGGCGTCAACCGCAAAGCCGATCGATTATGAGAAGCCGGATGGCGTTTTGACCTTCGACATCCTCTCTTCGGTGTTTCTTTCCGGTACCAACCACGAAGAGGATCAGCCGGTGCATTTGAAGCTCGCCGACCCGTCGATCCCGATCGAGCGCAACCTGCCCGAATACGCAGAGCCGGCGCAACGCTATTGCCCTGCCATGGTCTACGAAGTGGTGGAGGAGGGCGGCCGCAAGCGCTTCCAGATCAATGCGCAGAACTGCGTCCACTGCAAAACCTGCGACATCAAAGACCCGGCCCAGAACATCACCTGGGTTCCTCCCGAAGGCGGCGGCGGCCCGAACTATACCAATATGTGACCTTGCACAGTTGTAATCCCGATCCGCGCTATGCCGCGGTAACCGGCCACAAACCAGCCGCTATTAGCCTGCAAGCACGCTTTTGGTTTGTGAGAGCGGCCAAAACCGCTTAACTTTGAGCCGGGATATCCAAGAACCGCAGTTTGGGGCGGCTTCGCGCCGGAACAAAATGGCGATCGTCAATCATTCGGGCCTGCGCAAGTGGGCGCAGAGGTCTCTCCTGGTGGCGGCTCTCGTCGCGGCTCCGGCCGCCTATTCCGAGGTCGCCTCGCCGCCGAAAGAGCCCGGCACCCTGCTTGGCAACTATCTCTCCGGGCGCCTTGCGCGCGGGGATCACGACACGCTCGCTGCGGCGGAATTTTATTCGCGAGCGCTCGCAAGCGATCCCGGCAACGAGATCATTCTCGAACAGGCTTTCTTGCTCGAAGCCGCCGCGGCGCATTGGGACAACGCCCTCAAGCTCGCCAAAGAACTCATCAAGATCGAGCCCGCGCACAGAATCGCGCGTTTTCTGCTCGGCTGCGAGGCTTTCAAGCAAGGCCGCTATCATGAGGCCGACGAGCATTTCGCCGCTGCCAGGCAAGGTCCGATTGCAGACCTAACCTCCACCCTTGCGCGCGCTTGGGTGAAGGCGGCAGACGGCAAGCCGGACGAAGCCTTTGCCATATTGGACAGTTTGAGCGACGCCGATTGGGCGCAATTCTATCAGCGTTACCACCGCGCTCTGATCGCCGACGTGGCTGGCAAACCGGATGTGGCGCGCCAAGCCTTCGCCCAAGCCTTCAAGAAAAACCCTTCGACGCTTCGCGTCGCGGATGCCTATGCGCGGCATGCGCTGAAAGCCAATAATCCCAAGCTGGCCCGCCAGACGCTGAAGACGCATATCGCCAAATCGGCGAGCCATCCTCTCTCCGAGGCGCTTCTTGCCGAGATTGAAGCGGGCAACACCCCTCCGCTCCTAGTCGTTACGCCTGACGACGGTCTCGCCGAGGTCTTCTACGGTATCGGCGATGCCCTTGCCGGAGAGGGCGGACTCGATATGGGAATCATCTTTCTGCAATTCGGCTTGTATCTGAAGCCCGATTTCCCGCTCGCCTATGCCGCCCTCGCCGAAGCTTACGAAAGCGCAAAAAAATACGACCTGGAGATGCAGGCGCTCGACCAGATCAAGCCGGATTCCCCGCTCTGGCTGAATGTGCAGATTCAAAAAGCCTTTGCGTTGAATTCGTTGGAGCGCGTCGACGAGGCAAAGACATTGCTCGAAGCGCTGATCAAAGAGAATCCGGAAGACATTCGCCCGCTCGACGCTTTGGGCAACATTCTGCGCTCGCACGAGCGCTATGCCGAAGCGCGCGAATACTACTCGAAGGCGCTCAAGCTGCTTAAGAAGCCGACCAAGGAGAACTGGACCCTGTTCTATGCCCGTGGCGTTTGCAACGAGCGGCTGAAGAACTGGCCCGAAGCCGAGGCTGATTTCAAGCAAGCGCTCTCGCTTTCTCCGGAAGAGTCGCTTGTACTCAATTATCTTGGCTACTCCTGGGTCGATCAGGGCATCAATTTGAAGCAGGCGATGGATTACATCCGCAAGGCGGTGAGGCTCAAGCCCGACGACGGTTACTATGTCGATAGTCTCGGCTGGGCCTATTACCGGCTCGGCAATTTGGCTGCCGCCGTCGAGCACCTTGAGCGCGCCGTCGAGCTCAGACCCGACGACCCCGTTATCAACGATCACCTCGGCGACGCGTATTGGAAGGTCGGGCGCAAGCTTGAGGCCAAATATCAGTGGCAGCAGGCGCTGACATTAAAACCGGATGAGGAACAGGCCGCTTCGCTTGAGAAGAAGATCGCATCCGGCCTGCCGGACTCAGAAGCCACGAAGTCGGCCGAGGAGTTCACTTCGCATGCCGGGGCCGCCAAGACGTCGCGATAGAACCCCGGCGGAACGTGTAGAGGAGCGGGCATGTCCGCGCTCCACGATACCGGGTGGGCCAAGCTCAACCTGACGCTTGAGGTCCTCGGCCGCAGGCCGGACGGTTACCACGAGATCAAAAGCCTCGTCGCCTTTGCCGCCTTCGGCGATGACCTCTGGCTCGAGCCTGACGGAGACCTGGCCCTTCGCATCGAAGGCCCCTTCGGGGCGGCGATCGGAGGCGAAAATCTCATCCTCAAAGCGGCAAACGTCGCCGCCGGTAGCGTGCCTGGGCTGAAGCTTGGCCGCTTCAGACTCCGCAAGGTTCTTCCCGTTGCCGCGGGTCTCGGCGGCGGTTCTGCCGACGCTGCCGCCGCCCTCCGGCTCATCGCGCGCGTCAATTCCGCCGCAGTAACGCCGAGCCTGCTCTCCGAATTTGCACCCAAGCTCGGCTCTGACGTGAGCGTGTGTCTTAAGAGCGAACCCGCCGTCATGATGGGGAGGGGAGAGAAAATCGCAACCGTTCAAGGTTTTCCGTCCTGCGGTGTGCTGCTTGCCAATCCCAGGCGTCCCCTCGCGACCGAAGCTGTCTATGCCGCGCTGCATGCGGCAAAACTTGAAACTCCGCCGCACTTCAAGGCCAAGAGATTGGACTTTGCGGACAATTTGGAACGGCTATTGGCCTACGTTCTGCCGCGAAGCAATGCTCTCGAAGCGCCGGCAATAAGCCTCGTGCCGGAGATCGAGGAGGTACTCAAGGCTGTGCGCGCGCTGCCTGGCGCGCTGCTCACGAGGCTCTCTGGCAGCGGACCGACCTGTTTCGCGCTTTTCGCGACCGAGGATGAAGCAAAAGAGGCGGCTGTCAGATTGTCGCGCCAAAACGAGAAATGGTGGATCGTTGCAAGCGTCCTCGGCGCGAAAGGCGGCGCGGCCTAAAAGGGGCGGTCGACGCAAAACGAGATCGCTTCGAGCAACGCGGACTTTGCCTCCGACTCAGGAAAAATGGCCAAGTCGTCGCGGGCGATGGCGCCGTAATGGCGCGCGCGCTCGATGGTATCGGTGATCGCGTCGTGCCGTTTCATCAGCGTCATCGCTTGCTCTAGATCGTCGTCGAGCAAGTCGCCCTGTTGCAGAGTCCGTTGCCAAAATGCGCGCTCCTCGGCGTTGCCCCTCCGGTAGCAGAGCACGATGGGGAGAGTGACTTTGCCCTCGCGAAAATCGTCGCCGATGCTCTTGCCGAGCGTGGAAGTTTCGCCCGAATAATCGAGCGCATCGTCGACAAGTTGAAAGGCGAGTCCGAGATTGCGCCCGTACGAACGTAGCGCCGCCGCTTCCGATTTGGGCCGCTCGGCGAGCACCGCGCCGATCTCTGCCGCCGCGGCAAACAGCGCCGCGGTCTTGGCGTCGATCACCGCGAGATAATCGTCTTCCGTCGTTTCGGTATTCTTGGCGGTGATGAGTTGCATCACTTCGCCCTCGGCAATGACCGCGGCGGCATCGGATAGAATGCGCAAGGCGCCGAGCGAGCCGACGTCCACCATCATCTTGAAGGCCTGCCCGAGCAGATAGTCGCCGACCAGCACGCTCGCCTCGTTGCCCCATACGAGCCGCGCCGCCGTCTTGCCCCGGCGGACATTGCTTTCGTCGACGACGTCATCGTGCAGAAGCGTTGCCGTATGCATAAATTCGACGCTCGCGGCGAGCCGCACATGGCCGTCGCCGCGATAACCGCAAAGCTTGGCGGCCGCCAGCGTGAGCATCGGGCGTAAGCGCTTGCCGCCTGAGTCGATCAGGTGGCGGGCGACCTCGGGGATCAGCTCGACGTTGGAGCGAGCGCGGTCGAGGATGATGCGATTGACATGCGCCATATCCTCTTCGACAAGCGCGACGAGCGGCGCAAGGCTGGCTTTTGCCTCGTTCGCGCCGGCAAGTTTGACGACAACACCCAAGTGGGGCTCCTGAAAAGGCTTGGTCGGGGCTCGTTTAAGGGTATTGTCTGCTGTCCGCCGAAAAGGTCAAGGCGAACCGCCTTGAGGCTAAAGGACGCGAGGCGCACGCCATGAAGGAGCTGCTGCGCAGCAACGACCCCGTACTCCTGTCCTATGTCAGCGCGCTCCTCGCGGAAGAGGGGATAGGCTTTATCGTCGCCGACCAGAATATGAGCATATTGGAAGGTTCGATCGGCGCCCTACCGCGCCGCCTGCTGGTCGAAAGCGAAAAGCTTGCTCAAGCGCGGGACATTCTTACCAAGGCCGGCATTGGCCATGTCATCGCCGACGAAACAACCTAGGCAAGCCGCGGGTTACGCGGGCTCGACCTCCGTTGATGAGTTTCTCGGCGGCCGTATCGCCGTCGTCCAGCCGCAGCGCGGGCATAGGGCCGGGAGCGACGCCGTATTCCTCGCGGCTGCGGTTCAGGCAGGAGAGGGTGAGCGTGTGCTCGATGTCGGCGCCGGCGTTGGTGTGGCGGGGCTTTGCTTGCTTGCGCGCATTCCGAAATTGCATGTCACCGCGGTCGACGTCGACGAAGGCCTGTGCGGTCTCGCCCGAGAAAACGCCGCTCGCAATGGCTTCGCAGCCCAATTCAAGGCCATCAGAGCTGACGTAACGTCGCCGGGCCGCACACTTGCGGCCCTCGGATTGCGGCGCGAGAGCTATAATCACGTGATCGCCAATCCGCCCTTTTACGCCGAGGGGAGCATCCGACCCGCGCCTGACGAGGGACGCACGACCGCGCATGTGATGCGCGGCGGCGCGCTTTCCGCTTGGGTGCGCTTCTTCGCAACGATGGCTGCGCCGGACGGCATGCTCACCCTGATCCACCGCCCCGAGCGCCTAGGCCAGCTGCTCGAACACCTTGCTGGCCGCTTTGGCGGCATCGTCGTATTTCCGCTTTTCCCGAAGCAAGGGGGAGGCGCCTCGCGCATCATCTTGCAGGGAAGGAAGGGAAGCCGCTCTGCCACGAGTCTTCTTCCCGGTCTCGTCTTGCACGATCAAGAGGGACGCTATACCGCCGAGGCCGAGGCAATCTTGCGGGGAGGGGAGGCGTTGCCGCTTGGCCTTCCGCCAAAGGCAAAAAAGGGCCGCCGCCTCGGGGGGAAAAGGCGGCAGCCCTCATAAGCCCGAGCGTGAGGTGAGGCCTCGGGCGTCAAGACCTCGTAAGGAGCTACGGGCCCTGACTAGGCACCGAGTCTCAGCCCGTCACGCTGAACCGGGGCTGAGGCTTCCGTTCATCCGCCGTTCATCGGAAGCGGGAAAAGAAAAGCCACGCACTTGCGCGCGTGGCCTTCCCAAAGTCGCAAACGCCGATCGGCGTCCTAGCTCCTGCTACCAATAGCGGCGCCAGTAGCGCTTACGCCAATAGGGGTAATAGGCGTAAGGATAGGCATAGGCATAGGCGTAGCGGTAGCGGGGTCCGTACCAGCAGCAGCCGGGACCGACATAGACGCTTACGCCGGGCCCCCAACCCCAGCCCCAATAGCCGCGCCGCCAACCCGCTTCCGCGGAACTTGGGGACAGGGCGACGAATGTCAGCGCGAGGGCGCCGGCCGCCACAGCAAGTGTCGTAAGCTTCTTCATTCACTCCTCCTCGTGATAACGAAGCGGGCGTCCCTCCGCCGGACGGCGCCGCCGGGTGGTGTCGCCACCCTCTGAGATCGACTATAGCAAAGCTGCCGCGGGCCGGATAAAGCGCCGGTGGTTGCGCTAACCAAACGCTTAAGCGATGCGCGTCCTTTGCGCTTTATTGGCACAAAATCGCGCCATACCTGCCTTGATTTGACGTAATACGGCTGTAGGTTACCCCACGATGAACGGCTTCCTTGACGAAGTGAAGAGCTACCTTCCCGCCGCCTTGACCAAGCGCGCGCCGGTCGTACCCGTATTGCGCTTCAGCGGTCCCATCGGTGTCGTCACGCCGTTGCGCCCGGGGCTCACGCTCTCCACCTCCGCCTCGGCGATCGAGAAGGCTTTCACCATGAGCGGCGCCAAGGCCGTCGCCATCCAGATCAACTCCCCCGGCGGCTCGGCCGTGCAGTCGATGCTGATCTATAAACGTATCCGGGCTCTCGCCGTCGAGAAGGAACTTAAGGTCTACGTGTTCGCCGAGGACGTCGCCGCCTCGGGCGGTTACCTGCTCGCGCTCGCCGGCGACGAAATCTATGCCGATCCGAGCTCGATCGTCGGCTCGATCGGCGTGATCACCGCGACCTTCGGCTTCAACGAGTTAATCGCCAAGATCGGCGTTGAGCGCCGCGTCTACACCGCTGGCGAGAACAAGGACACCCTTGATCCGTTTTTGCCCGAGAAGCCTGCCGACGTCGAACGCATCAAGGCGCTGCAGAAGGATGTACATGAAGCTTTCATCGAGCTGGTCAAAACCCGCCGCGGCGCGCGCCTCGACAAGGCCGACGGCGATCTCTTCTCCGGCGCCTTTTGGTCCGGCAAGCGCGCGCTTGAGCTTGGTCTGATCGACGGCCTTAGCGACCTGCGCAGCAAGATGCGCGAGGTATACGGCGAGGATGTGCGGCTCAAGCTGGTAATGCCGTCCACTTCATGGCTCCGGCGCAAGCGCAGTATCTTTGCCGACGGCGCGCTCGATCTCGGCTTCGCCCCCGGCGGCTTTGCCGCTGACCTCATCTCTGCGATCGAGGCCCGTGCGCTCTGGTCGCGTTTCGGATTTTGAGCCATGCCGCAAGTCCTTCTCCTCATTCTGGCCGGTGCCGGTCTCTTTCTTGCCGGACGCCGCCTCTACTTGCGCGAGCGCGCGCGCATCGCGTCCGAACTTCGGGCGGCAAGGGAGGCCATGCAAGCGGAAGAGGAGCGGCCACTGGTCCGGCTCGAAGCCGACCCCCTGACCGGCATCTACCGGCCGAAACAGCTACACTGAGCCTGCAAATCGGAATAGAACCCCGTCATGGCCGGGCTTGTCCCGGCCATCCATGTGAATCATACAACTTCGCAAACTTCGATGGCCAAGCAGCCCGCCAAAGACCGCACCAAGACGGCGCCGTCCTTCCAGGACCTGATCCTTAGGCTTGAGCGCTTCTGGGCCGATCAAGGCTGCGTCATCCTCCAGCCCTACGACATCGAAATGGGCGCCGGCACGTTTCATCCGGCGACTGCCCTTCGCTCGCTCGGGCCGAAGCCCTGGCGCGCAGCCTATGTACAGCCCTGCCGCCGGCCGAGCGACGGCCGCTACGGCGAAAACCCGAACCGGCTCCAGCACTATTACCAGTTTCAGGTGATCCTGAAGCCCTCGCCCCCCGACATCCAGGAGATATATCTCGAAAGCCTGGTCGCGCTCGGCATCGATCCCCTGAAGCACGACATCCGCTTCGTCGAGGACGACTGGGAGAGCCCCACGCTTGGCGCCTGGGGACTCGGCTGGGAAGTCTGGCTCGACGGAATGGAGGTGACGCAGTTCACCTATTTCCAGCAAGTCGGCGGCTTCGACTGCGATCCGGCCTCCGGCGAACTGACCTACGGCCTCGAACGCCTCGCCATGTATGTGCAGGGCGTCGACAATGTCTTCGATCTCGACTTCAACGGCGGCGAGGGAAAGGACAAGGTCACTTATGGCGACGTGTTTCTTCAAGCCGAGCAGGAATACTCGCGCTACAATTTCGAGCATGCCGACACCGGCCTTTTGCTCAATCATTTCCGCGACGCCGAAAAGGAGTGCACGGCGCTGCTTGCCAAAGGCGATAATGGCGGACGTCACTTGATGGTGCTTCCGGCCTACGACCAGGCCATCAAGGCTTCACACATTTTCAATCTGCTCGACGCGCGCGGCGTGATCTCCGTGACGGAACGGCAGGCCTATATCTTGCGGGTGCGCGATCTCGCCAAGGCCTGCTGCGCCGCATGGCTCAAGACCGAGGCGGGCGGCGCCAATGGCTGAGCTTCTGCTTGAGCTGCTCTCGGAGGAGATCCCCGCCCGCATGCAGTCCCGCGCCCGCGAGGACCTCGCGCGCCTCCTTGCCGGAAAGCTTGGCGAGGTCGGACTCGAGTTCAAGGCGATCAGGACCTTCGCCACGCCGCGGCGTCTGACCGCCCTGATCGAGGGCCTTCCGTCGCGCTCGCCCGACCTGCGCGAGGAGAAAAAAGGTCCGCGCGTCGATGCTCCCGAGCCCGCCATTAAGGGCTTTCTCAAAGCGGCAGGTCTCGCCTCGGTCGATCAAGCGGAGAAGCGCGAGGATAAGAAAGGCGCCTATTACGTCGCTCTGATCGAGAAGAAGGGACGCCCGGCGGCCGAAGTGATCGCCGCAATCGTTCCCGATATCGTGCGCAATTTTCCCTGGCCGAAATCCATGCGTTGGGGCTATGGCCGGCTGCGCTGGGTGCGGCCTCTCCACTCCATCCTCTGCCTCTTCGACGGCAAGGTCGTTCCCTTCGAGATCGACGGCATCAAGAGCGGCAAGGAGACGCGCGGCCATCGCTTCATGGCGCCCAAACCCTTCGGTGTGAAGAACTTCAAGGACTATGAAGAGAAACTGCGCGAGGCGAAAGTCATCCTCGACGGCGACGAGCGAGCCGCCCGGATTCTGAAAGATGCGCGCGCTCTCGCCGCCGAGGACGGTCTCGCCCTCGTCGAGGATGAAGCCCTGCTTGCCGAGAATGCCGGTTTGACCGAATGGCCGATGGTGCTGATGGGCGAGTTCGATGAGGACTTCCTGTCCGTGCCGCCTGAAGTTCTCTCCACCGCCATGAAGGCGCACCAGAAATGCTTTTCCTTGCGCGACAAACGAGGGTATCTGGCCAACCGCTTCATCATGGTCGCCAATCTCAAGGCCAAGGACGGAGGCAAAGCGATCGTCGCCGGCAACGAGCGGGTGATCCGCGCGCGGCTGGCCGACGCCAAATTCTTCTTCGAGCAGGACCGCAAAGTGATGCTGCCGGACCGGGTGCCGAAGCTGAAGGAGATCGTTTTCCACGAAAAGCTCGGCAGTCAATATGAGCGCGTGCAGCGCATTTGGAAACTGGCGCGCGAAATCGCGCCGCTCGTCGGCGCCGACCCCGATCTCGCCGAGCGCGCCGCGATCCTCGCCAAGGCGGATCTCGTCAGCGGCATGGTCGGCGAGTTCCCGGAGCTGCAAGGGGTGATGGGCCGCTATTACGCGCTCGATCAAAAGGAAGACCCAGCTGTCGCCAACGCCATTGCCGAGCATTACAAGCCGGTCGGTCCCTCCGACGAGGTGCCGCGCGAACCTGTCGCGATTGCGGTGGCTCTCGCCGACAAGCTCGATATGCTGGTGGGCTTCTGGGCCATCGACGAGAAGCCCACCGGCTCGAAGGACCCTTACGCGCTTCGCCGCGCCGCTCTCGGCGTCATCCGCATCGTGCT
>DATLXW010000125.1:0-28969 GCA_035575415.1 Methyloceanibacter sp.
CTTCGCTCCGGGATTGCAGCTTATAAGCCGAGTCGCAAGGCCAAGCATGCCAAGACCGCGGCCTTGGTGAACGTTCTCGCGCTCAAACTGCGCCTAGCGATTTGGATTCCTTAAGGGTTTTGGCACCGCCTCGCCGCTCCCTGCTTCCGGCGGCGCGGCGAAAGGATGCGCGGCCAGAGCCGATGGATCGGCAAAAGCCCCCGAGATGGCCGGGTCGGCGGCCAGCGCTTGAGGTGGAGCCTTGCCACCCAGCGCCCCGGCTGCTGTTGAGCCCGCGGCTGGTGCCTCAGCAGCGCCGGGGCCCGCGGCCGCTTCTTCCGCCGCCTTCAAGGCAGCTTCCTGCGCGCGCATCTCGCGCTCGATCTTCCGCCACTTGAACACATTGCGATTATGCTCCTCGAGCGTCGCCGCGAAGACGTGGCCTCCGGTGCCGTCGGCGACGAAATAAAGGGCGTTCGACTTCGCCGGCCTTAGCACCGCCTCGATCGAGGCGCGGCCGGGATTGGCGATCGCAGTCGGCGGCAAGCCGTTGATCTTGTACGTGTTGTAGGCGTTTTCCTTGTCGAGATCCTCCTGCATGATGGGACCGTCGATCTTGCCCTTGCCCTCCGACAAGCCGTAGATGATGGTGGGATCGGATTGCAGCCGCATATTCTTGCGCAACCGGTTCTGAAACACCGCGGCGACGAGCGGCCTCTCGTCGGCGCGGCCGGTCTCCTTCTCCACGATTGACGCCAGGATCACCGCTTCCTCCGGCGTCTTTACGGCGATGTCTTCCGACCTCGTCTCCCAGACCTTGGCGAGGAACTTCTTTTGCGCCGCCTGCATTCGCTCGATGATGCTTTGCCGGGTGTCGTCGCGACCGAATTTATAGGTGTCCGGCAACAGGCTCCCCTCCGGCGGAATGTCGGCGATTTCGCCCTTAAGCTCCGGGTTGGTCAGGAGTTTCTGCACGATCTGATAGCTGGTCAGGCCTTCGGGGAACGTGATCTTGTGCTCGATCGACTTGCCCTCGACGATGGTATCGAGCACTTGGCGCATGGTCGCGCGCTTGGGGAATTCGTACTCGCCGGCCTTTAAGCTCCCGTGACCCTTCAAATACATAAAATAAAGGACGCTAGTCATGAACAGGCGCCGGTCGGCAATCACGCCGTCGTGCTGAAGCCGTTCGGCGATGCCGCTGACCCCCTCGCCCCTCGGAATGACAACGACGGTCGACGTCGCGGCGGGTCCGGGCTCGTCGAACTTGATCTTGACCCAGTAATAAACGCCGACCACTGCGCAACTGAGCAGGAACAGAAAGGTTATGAACCCGTCCAACATGCGCAGGAACGGGTGCGGATCGGGATCGAACTCTTCCCGTTCGGGCGGTTCCGGCGGACGCTGCGGCACGAGCGCCTCCGCCGGGCTGCGCGGCAAGGTGGCAAAGCCCGTCCCCGGTTCCCCCGCGGCAACGCGCCCGTCATTGTCGCTGGCCGTCAACGGAAGGTCTCTGGTCAAAGACATCGGCTAGAAGCCCCCGCGTAGACGATGCCAACGACTTGAAGTCGAAATATGGCGAAAGGGAGGATTGCTCAGGCGTGTTAGACGTTGCAGCGGCGCAGAATCAGCGAGGCATTGGTTCCCCCGAAGCCGAACGAATTTGACAAGACGGTATCGATGCTGCGCCGCCTCGCCTGATGCGGAACGAGGTCGATGGCCGTCGCCACGGACGGATTGTCGAGGTTGAGGGTAGGCGGAGCGACATTGTCGCGGATCGCCAGCGCCGAAAAGATCACCTCCACCGCGCCCGCTGCGCCGAGCAGGTGGCCGATCGCCGACTTGGTCGAGGACATCGACACCTTGCCGGCGGCATTACCGAATAAGCGCTCGACCGCCGCAAGTTCGATTTCGTCGCCCATCGGCGTCGAGGTGCCGTGGGCATTGATATAGTCGATATCGGCCGGCTCGATGCCGGCATTCTTCACCGCCGCCGCCATGCAACGATAGGCGCCGTCGCCGTCCTCTGCCGGCGCCGTAATATGAAAGGCGTCTCCCGACAATCCGTAACCGATGATCTCGGCATAGATCCTCGCCCCGCGCGCCTTGGCATGCTCAAGCTCTTCCAGCACGACGATACCGGCGCCCTCCCCCATCACGAAGCCGTCGCGGTCGCGGTCATAGGGCCGCGACGCGCGCTCCGGCTGTTCGTTGAAATTGGTGGAAAGCGCGCGGCAAGCGGCGAAGCCTGCGATCGCCAAGCGGCACACCGGCGACTCGGTGCCCCCGGCCACCATCACATCGGCGTCGCCAAGCCCAATTAACCGCGACGCGTCGCCGATCGCGTGCGCTCCGGTGGAGCATGCCGTCACCACGGCATGATTGGGTCCCTTGAGGCCGTGTTCGATCGAAACATATCCCGCGGCGAGATTGATCAGCCGGCCGGGAATGAAGAACGGACTCACCCGGCGCGGGCCCTTCTCGGCGAATAACAACGATGTCTTTTCGATTCCCTGCAATCCGCCGATGCCGGAGCCGATCAACACTCCGGTGCGGATCTGATCCTCATAGGCCGTCGGTTTCCAGCCCGCATCCTTGAGCGCTTGCGTCGCCGCCGACATCGCATAGACGATGAATTCGTCGACCTTGCGCTGCTCCTTCGGCTCCATCCAGTCGTTGGGATTGAACGTGCCGTCGCTGCCGTCGCCATGCGGAACCTGACAGGCGATCTGGCAGGAAAGATCGGAAACGTCGAAATTCTCGATCCGCTTCGCCGCATTTTTGCCCGCAATCAGCCGCTCCCAAGCGATCTCGTAGCCGCAGCCGAGCGGCGAGACGAGACCCAACCCTGTGATGACGACACGTCGCATCGCGCTTTCGCGTGATCCTTGCGGGAAAATTCACTTCAAGCCGTTCGAACGGCCTCGGCGTGCCGGGACGGCCGAGCCGCACGCGATATGGCGTCAAGCGGCGGTATTTTTCTCCAGGAACTTTATTGCGTCCCCGACCGTCAGGATGGTTTCTGCCGCATCGTCGGGGATCTCGCAGCCGAACTCCTCTTCGAAGGCCATGACCAGCTCGACGGTATCGAGGCTGTCCGCCCCAAGATCGTCGATGAAGCTCGCATTCTCGGTCACCTTGTCCGCCTCGACACCGAGATGCTCCACCACGATCTTTTTTACGCGCTCCGCGATATCGCTCATATCCGCCTCACCGTCCCTTAACTGTCGAACCTCAAGCCTCGCATATTCCCCCAGAGCTGGCGGCTCACGGCCTAACACACCCCCGAGCGGTAAGCTTTAACGGGGGTTGATCGCGGCGGCACTGTCGTTTGTCAAGCCCCCACGCAGCGGCCTCCTTCGCAGCCTTGCCCGCGGCCGACTTTGCCATAAACCTTCCACTCGAGGAAACCGCCGATCCCCTCCGTTGCCGGCAATGCTCCAAATCGTTACCGATCAAGCACTTATACCATCACCATGCCGCCGTTCACGTGGATGGTTTCGCCGGTGATATAGGCCGCCTCGCCGCTCGCAAGGAACACCACCGCCGCTGCCACGTCCTCAGGCTTGCCGAAGCTTTGGGCTGGGATAGCGGCGGCAATAACCTCCACTTGCTTCGGCGTCAAGGCGTCCGTCATCGGCGTCTTGATGAAGCCGGGAGCGATACAATTGGCGGTGATGCCCCGGCTCGCAACCTCGCGGGCGAGCGATTTGGTCATGCCGACAAGGCCCGCCTTCGAGGCGGCATAATTCCCCTGCCCCGGATTGCCGAGCACGCCGGAGATCGAGGCGATATTGACGATGCGCCCATAACGGCGGCGCATCATGTTGCGCAAAATGCCGCGGGTAAGCACGAACACGGAGGTGAGATTGACGGCGATCACCTCGTCCCACTCCTCGTCCTTCATGCGCATGAACAAATTGTCGTGGGTAATGCCGGCGTTATTGACGAGGATATCCACCTGCCCAAGCGCCTTCTCGGCGTCGTCGGCGAGTTTCGCCACCGCCGCCCGGTCGCGGAGATCGCAAGGCAGCGCGCTGACCCGAGGTCCAAGTTCTGCGGCGAGGAGATCGAGGCGTTCGGCCCGGGTGCCCGAGATCGCGACCTGCGCGCCCTGGCCGTGCAGGGCCTTGGCGACGGCCCAGCCAATCCCGCCGGTGGCGCCGGTGACGAGCGCGCCTTTTCCTGTCAGGTCGAACATCGAAGCCTCTCTTTCTCTGCTGTCTTTAAGCCGCAAGCGCCGCGGCGGCGGCCTCGACCTCTTCCGGCGTGCCCACGCTGCGCGCCTCAAGGCCCTCGAAGCGCCGCGCGATGCCGGTGAGCACGCGCCCGGCACCCACCTCGTACACGGTCGAGACGCCGTTCGACTTGAGATAGAGCATGGTCTCCCGCCACCGCACCATGCCGGTCACCTGCTCGACGAGCTTGGCGCGAATGACTTCGGGGTCCGAGAGCGGCTGAGCGAGCACATTGGCGATGAGGGGGACCGCCGGCTGAGCCATCTTCACCGTGGCGAGAGCTTCGCGCATGACCTCCGCGGCCGGTTGCATCAAGGCGCAATGGAACGGGGCGCTCACCGGAAGCAATACCGCGCGCCGCGCGCCATATTTCGGCGCAAGCGCTATCGCGCGTTCGATGGCAGACTTGGAACCGGAGATAACCACCTGCCCCGGCGCGTTGTCGTTGGCGGCTTCGCAGACCTCGCCGTCCGCGGCGGCTTTGGCCAGCGCCTGCGCCTGGGCAAGATCGGCGCCGAGCAAGGCGGCCATCGCGCCCTCGCCCACGGGCACGGCCGCCTGCATCGCGCGCCCCCTGGTCTTCAGCAGTCGCGCGGCATCGGCAAGGCTGAGCGCGCCCGTGGCGGCAAGCGCCGAATATTCGCCGAGCGAATGACCGGCCACATAGGCGATCTTGCCGGGCAGCTTAAGCCCCTTCTCCTGAAGAACTCGCATGGCGGCAAGCGAAACGGCCATCAGCGCCGGTTGTGCATTCTCGGTGAGGATGAGTTCCGCCTCGGGCCCTTCCCACATGACCTTAGAGAGATTTTGCGCCAGCGCCGCATCGACCTCATCGAACACGGCGCGGGCAGCCGCATAGGTCTTGGCAAGCTCGGCGCCCATGCCGACAGCTTGGCTTCCCTGGCCTGGGAAAATGAGGGCGATGCTCATGGGCTGGAAGAGGCCGGAATGACGGAATTCGGGCCAAAGACACCGTTTCAATCTTTGCTGTCAAGCCGCCAACGGCCGCCAAATGCCGCATTGGGCAAAAAACGAGCCCGCTTGTCCTGTCATGTGTTACAAGGCGCCTCGACTTGCTACGTCCGACAGAAGCCATGACGCCCGGGGAGAGATCGATGAAGCGCCCAGCCCTGTTCGCCGTCCTGCTTGCCGCGAGCCTTTCGCCGGCTGCCGCAGAGACCGTGATCTGGCCTTGGAAGGACAAGACGCCTCCCGACCCTGCGCTGACCATGCTCACCAGCATCGAAAGCGTGGGCGTCGCCGTGAACAAGACCAACCCGCCCACGGTCACCGTCACGGTCCACGCGACCGCCCCCACGCCCAACTTCACCGAATTGCAATTGACGCCGCGTATCGGCGATCCGAAGGACCTGATCTTTTCCTTCGACGCCAAGGGGCGTCCGCCGCAAGACATGACCATCCAAGTGCTCAGCCCGGTGGAGATAAACGTCGAGTATTCCGACGCCCCGATGGAAAGCCTCGGCGTTATCGAGGTGTACGGACAAAGCAACTGCAAGGCGTTCTCGGTGAAGGACAACAAGGAAGTCGAGTGCACGGCAAAATCGTTGCCGACGATGGAGCCGACCGGCACTGCCGAGAGCCGGCAATAGGGCCACGGGGCTTCAAGCCCTTGCAAAAGCCGCGCGAGACTTTATAAAGCCGCCACCAGCAACCGCTCCGGTCGGAGGCTGAACGGAGGACCGCCTTGTGCGGCAGGCCTGACCGCCGCCCTCCCGTGTCTCCGCTCTCTGGGTCGTCTCTTGGGCCTTTCCTTCTAAAGCGCCCATGCGAGGCTTCGCGCCGGAGCACGGAAAGACGAAGGGAAGGCTCGTCCATGCCTTTATACGAACACGTTTTCCTGGCGCGCCAGGACATTTCCGCTCAGCAGGTCGACGCTCTCGTGCAGGGCTTTCGCAACTTAATCGAGGAACGCGGCGGCTCGGTCGGCAAGACCGAATATTGGGGACTCAAGTCCCTCACCTATCGCATCAAGAAAAACCGCAAGGCGCATTTCGCGCTGTTGAACATCGATGCTCCGCATGAGGCAGTGGCGGAGATGGAGCGCCAGATGCGGCTTTCCACCGACATTATTCGGTTCCTCACGGTGAAGGTGGACGAGCTCGATCCGCAGCCCTCGGCGATGATGCGTCGCGCCGACCGCGACGAGCGTGAGGGTCGCGGCGATCGCGGCGACCGCCGTGGCGGCCGCCGGGATCGCGATTTTGCCGCGCGCGAGACGCGCGACTTTGCCGAGGTTGAAGCCGAGGAGACCGCAAGCGAGGAGGATGCCCAATGAGCATGACGCAAAGCCCCGCGCGCCGTCCCTTCTACCGCCGCCGTAAGACCTGCCCGTTCTCCGGCGACAAGGCGCCGAAGATCGATTACAAGGACGTGAAACTGCTGCAGCGCTATATCTCCGAGCGCGGCAAGATCGTGCCGAGCCGGATCACGGCGGTGTCGGCCAAGAAGCAGCGTGAGCTTGCCAAGGCGATCAAGCGCGCGCGATTTCTCGGGCTTCTGCCTTACGTGATCCAGTAGCGCCGGCGAGCCGGGGCGTCAGCCCGGGCATTCGCAAAGTTGGGGCGGCACAGTACCGCCCCTAACCGCACGCAAGGAGGCGGGACAGCGAACCCAATGCAAAGACCGTTGATCATCGGCGCCGGTGCGGGTCTTGTTTCCGCCACCCTTTTCGCCTCCGCGGCGACGGCCACGGCGCTCGCTGGCTTTCTCTTTTACCTGTCGCCGCTGCCGCTTTGCCTCGCCGGCCTCGGCTGGGGCAGCAAGTCTTCGCTGGTTGCGGCGTTGGCCGGTATGGCTGTGATTGCCGCCGGTCTCAGCCCCGGTATTGCCGTCACCTTCGCCATTGCGATCGCCGCGCCCACCGCCTTTTTCACTCACCTTTTGCTGTTATCGCGGCCAGCCGCCACGGCCGAAGGCACGCGCGCCGTCGAATGGTATCCGATCAGCCGGTTCGTGACGTGGGCGGCCCTGATCGCCGGCCTTCTCGCCGCGGTGTTCGTGCTCGTGCTTGGCTACGACCAGGAGAGTTACCGTGAATCGCTCCGCCAGATGATCGAGCATAGCGCGCTCAAGGAGTTCGACCGCGACGGCACGCTTTTGACCGAAGAGAATGTCGCGAACCTGGCGAACATGCTTGCCCGCGCTCTTCCCGCCGCCTTCGCCATCGCCTGGCTGTCGATGATGCTGTTCAATCTATGGATCGCGGGGTTGATCGTCGACGCCTCGGGCCGCGCGCTCAGGCCATGGCCGGACCTGCACGCGCTCGATCTGCCGAACGCGCTCGTGGTCCTCTTCGCTGTCGCCTTGGCCGCGTCCTTCCTGCCCGGGCTGCCAGGCCTGATGGCGACCGGATTCGCCGGAGCGCTGCTGTTCGCTTACGTCCTTCAAGGGCTCGCGGTCATCCACGTTTACAGCCAGGGCATGCCCATGCGCGGGCTCTTGCTGGCGACCGTCTATCTCGGAATTTTGCTGTTGGGCTGGGTCGCGCTGCTGGTGGCCATCCTTGGCCTCGCCGAACCCCTCCTCGGCTTGCGCCAGCGCACGAGTCCCCGCGGCCAACCCCCCAGCAGCGGAATCGTCTGACTTCAGTAGGAGAACGAAAATGCAAGTCATTCTGCTTGAGCGCATCGGCCGCCTCGGACAGATGGGCGATGTCGTTACCGTCAAGGACGGTTATGCACGCAACTATCTTCTGCCGCGCGGCAAGGCGCTCCGCGCCACCGAGGCCAATCGCAAGCGCTTCGAGCGCGAACGCGCGCAACTCGAAGCGCGCAATCTGGAGCTGAAATCGGAAGCGCAAGCCGTTGCCGCCAAGCTCGACGGCCAAAGCTTCATCGTCATTCGCCAGGCCGGAGAGAGCGGGCAGCTTTACGGCTCGGTGTCGACCCGCGACATCGCCGCGGCCATCACCGAAGGCGGCTTCTCGATCGAGCGGCGCCAAGTCATGCTCGACCGGCCGATCAAGATGCTCGGCTTACATAAGGTCCGCCTTTCGCTCCACGCCGAGGTGGAACCGCACGTCGTCATCAATGTGGCCCGGTCGCCCGACGAGGCGGCCCGCCAAGCCAGGGGCGAAGACGTTTCCCGCGCCGCGACCGAGGCGGAAGAGGAAGCCGAGGCCGCGCGCATTGCCGCAGAGGCTTTGTTCGAGGACGGCGCCAAGGCGAAGCTCGGCGACGCGGCCGAGGCGGAAACGGAAGCCCAGTCCGGCGCTTAAACCTGCTTTGGCACTTTGGCGGACCTCGCGGCCTGGGCGGGAGCCGGGCGGCGAAGCGTTGTCATGCCGCCGCCGAATTCATAAGATTGCAGGGTTTTCGGAGTTTCCTAGCCGCCTCCGCTTGGAAACCTCGACCAGTGAGCGTGTTCGTCCATGTTCGCCCCGCTCCGCCAGATTCTTGATCTTGTCGTCACCTCGGGCTGCCTCGACATTGTCGATGCTGGCGGGCGCCGCCATAGCTTCGGCGACCGCCGGGGCGACGCGATTGCCGTCCGCATTGCCGACAAGCGGACCGAACGGCAGCTCGCGCTGCATCCGACCCTCGCCGTCGGCGAAGCCTATATGGACGGGCGGCTGATCGTCGAACGGGGCACGGTCTACGACTTCGTCGAGCTTCTGGCCGCCAATCTGCCCGGCAAAGAATGGCCGTGGCCCGTCAGGCTGTTCGAGCGTCTTCGCTTCCTGACCAGGCGGCTTTGGCAGATCAACTTTAGATCATTCGCCAAACGCAACGTCGCCCGCCATTACGATCTCGACGGCCGCCTCTACGACCTCTTCCTCGACGAGGACCGGCAATATTCCTGCGCCTATTTCGAGCGCCCCAATCTATCGCTCGATGCGGCCCAGGCCGCCAAGAAGCGCCACCTCGCCGCCAAGCTCAAGCTCGAGGACGGCATGACTGTCCTCGACATCGGCTCGGGCTGGGGCGGGCTTGCGCTCTACCTGGCCAAGACGGCGCATGTCAGAGTGACCGGCGTCACCTTGAGCGAAAATCAGTTGAAGATCGCACGCGAACGGGCGCAAGCCATGGGCCTCGCCAAAGCGGTCAAGTTCGAGCTGCGCGATTATCGCGACCTCGACGAGCAATTCGACCGCATCGTCTCGGTCGGCATGTTCGAGCATGTTGGTATCAGCCATTATGGCGGCTTCTTCGACCGGATCGGCAAGCTGCTCAAGCCCGACGGGGTGGCCTTGGTTCATTCCATCGGCCGTTTCGACGGCCCCGCAGCCATGAATCCCTTTATCACCAAATATATCTTCCCCGGCGCCCATCTCCCCTCATTGAGCGAGGTGCTTCCAGCCGTCGAGCGCAGGCAGCTTTTCGTCACCGATATCGAAATCTGGCGGTTGCACTACGCCATGACCTTGCGGCATTGGCGCCAGCGCTTCCGCGCCAATTGGAACACGGCGGTCGAGCTTTACGGCGAGCGCTTCTGCCGCATGTGGGAATTCTATCTCGCCATGTGCGAGGCCGGCTTCCGCTATCAAAATCTGATGGTGTTCCAGCTGCAAATGACCAGAGACCTCAACGCCCTTCCCCTAACGCGCGACTATATGTTCGAGGCCGAGCAACGCATGCGGCAGAGGGATGGCGAGCAGGGCCAACCGGGCCGGCGCCGCAGTACGGCGAGCTAACCTCGCCCTTGTGGGCGATTCCATAATCTCCCCGATCTTCACAGACCCGGCCTCTAGCCCCCGGCTTGCTTTGGGCTAGTGTCGGGCTATGAGCAACGCATTGATTCGCCCTATCGCGCCGGAAACGCCGGTTTTCCGCCAGCCGCCGCACAATCTCGAGGCCGAGCAGGCGCTTCTCGGTGCCATCCTCGTCAATAATGAAGCGCTCGACCGCGTCTCGAGCTTCCTTAAGCCGATTCATTTCATGGATCCCCTCCATGGGCGCATCTATGAGATAGCTTCAAAGCTGATCTTGAGCGGCAAGCGCGCGACGCCGATCACGCTCAAGACCTTCTTTCAGGCCGATCCGCCCGTCGGCGAGCTTCCCGTGCCGCAATATCTCGGGCGGCTTGCGGCCAACGCCACCACCATCATCAATGCGGAAGATTATGGGCGGACAGTCTACGACCTCGCCATCCGCCGCCAGCTCATTCAGATCGGCGAGGATATGGTCAATACCGCCTACGACTCGCCGATCGACGCGCCGCCATCGGTGCAGATCGAGGACGCCGAGCAGAAGCTGTTCGAGATCGCCGAGCAGGGAAAATATGGGTCCGGCTTCGAGCCGTTTTCTTCGGCGCTCACCGATGCCATCGACATGGCAGCCCACGCCTATCGCCGCGACGGCGGCCTGTCCGGCCTTGCCACCGGTTTCACCGATCTCGATCACCGCATGGGCGGCTTGCAGCCTTCCGACCTCATCATCATCGCCGGACGCCCCGCCATGGGCAAAACGGCTCTTGCCACCAATATCGCCTATCACGTCGCCAAGAGTTATAAGCCCGGAGATTCCGAGGCTGCGCTCGACGGCGCGGTGGTCGGCTTTTTTTCACTCGAAATGTCGGCCGAACAACTCGCCACCCGCATCATCTCCGAGCAGGCCTTGATTCCTTCCGAACGGATCCGCCGCGGCCGCATCGACGCCGAGGAATTCGACCGCATCGTCGAAGTGTCGCAGGAGCTTCAGCACCTCCCGCTCTATATCGATCAGACCGGCGGCATCACCGTGGCGCAGCTTGCGGCGAGGGCGCGGCGATTGAAGCGCCAGCGAGGCCTTGGGCTGATTGTGGTCGATTACCTCCAGCTCCTGTCCGGATCGTCGCGGCGGGCGGCGGAAGGCCGCGTGCAGGAGGTCTCCGAGATCACCACCGGGCTGAAAGCGCTCGCCAAGGAACTGCACGTGCCTGTGCTCGCGCTGTCGCAGCTCTCTCGCCAGGTGGAGCAACGGGAAGACAAACGGCCGCAACTCGCAGATTTGCGCGAATCCGGGTCGATCGAGCAGGATGCGGACGTGGTGTTGTTCGTTTATCGCGAGGAATATTATCTGGAGCGGAGCCAGCCTCGCGAGAACACGGAAGAGCACCTGAAGTGGCAAGCCGAAATGGAAATGGTGACCGGCAAGGCCGACGTGATCATCGGCAAGCAACGGCACGGGCCCACGGGCACGGTGACGCTGCAATTCACGCCGGAATACACGCGGTTCAGCAATCTTGCTACGGAGGATCGCCTGCCGATCAGGCGGGAGTGACCGCGCAGGACTCTGACATCGCGCCTGGCGAGACCGCCGTCCTCACCATCGATCTTGGCGCGCTTGCCGCCAATTATCGTCGGCTGCGCGAGCTTTCGGCGCCTGCCGAATGCGCCGCCGTGGTGAAAGCCGACGCCTACGGCCTCGGCATGGCGCAAGCCGCGCCTGTGCTCGCACGCGCGGGTTGCAAAACCTATTTCGTGGCGACGCTTGCCGAAGGGAAGGAGCTTCGCGCGCTCCTGCCGCATGCCGTCATCTATGTTCTTGCCGGGCTCATGCCCGGCACCACCGCGATTTATCGCGCCTACGATTTGCGTCCGGTGTTGAACAGCGCCAAAGAGCTTGCGGATTGGGCCGCTTTCTGTTCCGCGCAAGGCGAGGCGCTTCCTTGTGCCGTGCATATCGACAGCGGCATGAACCGGCTCGGCCTTTCCGCGAGAGAGGTGGAAGAAGTGGCTGACGCACACGACCTTTGGCGCGCTTTCGATCTGGCACTGGTCATGAGCCACCTCGCTTGCTCCGATGAGCCCGAGCATCCGAAGAACGAAGCGCAGCGAACGATTTTCGAACGGCTTCGTTCAAGGTTGCCCAAGGCAATTGCAAGCCTTGCCAATTCGGCAGGTATTCTGCTCGGGCGCCATTATCTCTACGATCTTGTCCGCCCTGGGCTTGCGCTCTATGGCGGCCATCCCAGGCGCGCCGGACAGAACCCGTTCCAGTCCGTCGTGCATCTCCAAGGCCGCATTCTCCAAGTGCGCCGTGTGGCGCCGGGAGAAACCATCGGCTATGGCGCGACGCGCACCGTCACGCAGGCTTCGCGCGTTGCCGTGGTGTCCGTGGGCTATGCCGACGGCGTCTTTCGCGCGCTTTCCGCTGGCGACGGCAAAGAGGGGCTCGCGGTCTATGCCGGGCGCTATCCAGCGCCAATTCTCGGGCGCGTCTCGATGGATCTCATCACCGTCGACGTCACAGATGTGCCGGAAGCGGCCGCGCAACGCGGGGCCTGGGTCGAGCTGATCGGCGCCAATGTCTCCGCCCATGTCATGGCGCATCATGCCGGCACCATCGACTATGAAGTCCTGACCAATCTCGGCCGGCGCGCGCTCCGGCGCTATATCGGAGGCTAGAGCATGGCCAAAGCCTCGCGCGCTTTCGTCTGCCAGGCCTGCGGGGCTGTGACCTCGCGCTGGTCGGGCAAATGCGCCTCTTGCGGCGAATGGAACTCGATCATCGAGGAGCAGGCGTCTTTCGCCTCCCCCACTCTCGTCGCCATCAAGGGCGGCAAGGGACGCCATGCCAAGCTCGAGACCCTCGCCGGGGTGATCGACGATGCTCCCCGCCTTCCCACCGGCATCGCCGAGTTCGACCGCGTGCTCGGCGGCGGTCTCGTGCCGGGCTCGGCCGTGCTCGTCGGCGGCGATCCCGGCATCGGCAAATCGACGCTCCTGCTTCAGGCCGCGGCCAGGCTTGCCGCGGCCGGCGCGCCGGTGATCTATCTTTCCGGCGAAGAGGCGCCGGCGCAGGTGCGCATGCGGGCCGCGCGACTTGGGCTGGAGCAGGCGCCGGTCGCCCTCGGCACCGAGACCAACGTCGCCAACATCGTCGCCACGCTGGCGCATGCCGCTCCCCCCGCCCTCGTCGTCGTCGATTCGGTCCAAACGCTGTGGTCGGAGGGAATTGAGGCGGCGCCCGGCACCATCTCCCAGCTCAGGGGCTGCGCTTCCGTCCTCATCAATCACGCCAAGGCGAACGGTTCGGCACTCATCCTGGTCGGCCATGTCACCAAGGACGGGCAGATCGCAGGACCCAAGGTCATCGAGCATATGGTCGACACTGTTCTTTCCTTCGAAGGATTGAGCGGACATCAGTTCCGCATCTTGCGGGCGATGAAGAACCGCTTCGGTGCGACCGACGAGATCGGCGTGTTCGAAATGCGCGAGGCGGGCCTGATCGAAGTCGACAATCCTTCCGCTCTGTTCTTGAGCGATCGGGATCGCAGCGTGCCCGGCACCGCCGTCTTCGCCGGTATGGAGGGCACGCGGCCGATACTTGTGGAAATTCAGGCGCTCGTCGCCCCCTCGAGCCTAGGCACGCCGCGCCGGGCCGTGGTCGGCTGGGACACCAACCGGCTCGCCATGCTGATCGCCGTCCTCGAGGCCCGCTGCGGCGTCAGGCTCGGCGCCCACGACGTCTATCTCAACGTGGCCGGGGGCTTGCGCCTGAGCGAGCCAGCGGCCGACCTTGCCGCTGCGGCGGCACTTATGTCGTCGCTGAGCGGTACCCCGGCCCCCGAAGATGGCGTCTATTTCGGGGAAGTGAGCCTGACGGGAGCCGTTCGGGCCGTAAGCCATACGGATCAGCGGCTTAAGGAGGCGGCCAAGCTCGGTTTTGTCCGCGCGGTGCTGCCGCAAGCGGCCTCCGAAGGCACGCGGGAAACCCAAGCCATGCGGCTCCTGCCCGTCTCGCAACTGGAGGAGCTTGTCGCCTTATTTGGCGCACCAGCGGTCGAGTAGAATGGCGGCTGCTGCGACAATGCGTCGGGCCCGGTGTCAACGGATTGCCACGGCCGGGCTATCTGTGCTTGATCGCCGGGAATCGTGATAGTGTGCGCGCCGCCCGCTGAAGGAGCCTCGTGCCGATGCCCATCTCCTGGCTCGACGTCATTTTGATCGTCATCATGCTCATTTCGGGCTTTCTCGCCATGGTGCGGGGCTTCACGCGCGAGGTTCTGTCGATTTTCTCCTGGGCCGTGGCCGCCGTCGCGGCGCTCTATCTGACCCCCAAATATTCGGGCGTGTTGCAACCCTACATCGACAATCAGAGCATCGCCCAGATCGTCTTCGCCGCCGGCGTGTTCATCGTCACCCTCATCGTGGTGAGCCTGATCACCTTCCGCATTTCCGACAAGGTGCTCGACAGCCGCGTTGGCGCCCTTGATCGCACCCTCGGCTTCGTTTTCGGCCTCGCCCGCGGCTTCCTTTTGGTCGCCATCGTCTTTATCTTATTCAGCGCGCTTGCGCGCGACCAGCCGGAATGGGTCCGCAACGCGCGCTCCTACAATATTCTTCAGCAGACCCAGGTCGCGATCGAATCGCTGCTCCCTTCCGACCCCGAACAATTTTTGCCAAGCTCGAAAGAAGACGAGTCCTCCGGCCAGCCGGAAGGCCAGACCCAGGGGCAACAGCCCCAAGGTCAACCGGACGCTCAGCCGGAGGCGCCGGCCGACGAGTCGCAGCCGGATCAAAGGTCCTGAGGTTAACGTCCAAGTAAATGCGTTCGCGTCACTTGCCATTGAAGCGCTTCGCGGCGCACTTATTTTACTTGGAGGAGGCTTAAGGCCGTGACGGAGCACGCTAAAACCCCCGCTTTGACCTGGCTCGAAGAGGACAGGCTGCATGAAGAATGCGGCGTCTTCGGCATCTTGAACCATCCGGATGCCGCCGCGCTCACCGCGCTCGGACTGCACGCGCTTCAACATCGCGGCCAGGAGGCCGCCGGCATCGTCAGTTTCGACGGCCATCATTTCCATTCCGAGCGGCGTCTCGGGCTCGTCGGCGACCACTTCACCTCACGCCCGGTGATCGAGCGGCTGAAGGGCGACACGGCGATCGGCCACGTGCGCTACTCCACCTGCGGCGATCCCGTCATGCGCAATGTGCAGCCGCTTTTCGTCGACCTCGAATCCGGCGGCTTCGCGCTCGGGCACAACGGCAATCTCACCAACGCGCTCACCTTGCGCGAAGCCCTGATCAAGAAGGGCGCCATCTGCCAGTCGACGACCGATACCGAGGTTATTCTTCACCTGGTGGCCCGCAGCGAGAAGCAGCGCTTCGTCGAGAAATTCATCGAGGCCTTGCTCCAGGTCGAAGGCGCCTATGCGCTGGTCGGCCTGACCCACAAGAAGCTGATCGGCGCCCGCGATCCCTTCGGCATCAGACCGCTCGTGCTCGGCAAGCTCGGCGACTCCTGGGTGCTCGCCTCCGAGACCTGCGCTCTCGACATTATCGGCGCCGAATTCGTGCGCGAGGTCGAGAATGGCGAGGTCGTGGTCTGCACCCGCGAAGGGGTCGAGAGCCACCGCTTCGTTCCCAAATATCCGGCGAGGCTCTGCATCTTCGAATATATCTATTTCGCAAGGCCCGATTCGATCGTCGGCGGCCGGTCCGTCTACGAGGTGCGGAAAGAGATGGGCCGGCAATTGGCGCGCGAAGCCCCGGCCGACGCCGATGTCATCGTCCCCATTCCCGACTCCGGCGTGCCCGCGGCCATCGGCTATTCGCAAGAATCGGGCCTTCCCTTCGAATTCGGCATCATCCGCAATCACTATGTCGGCCGCACGTTCATCGAGCCGGAGCAACGCATCCGCCAGCTCGGAGTGAAACTGAAACACAGCGCCAACGAATTCCAGATCAAGGACAAGCGCATCGTGCTGATCGACGACAGCGTGGTGCGCGGCACGACGTCGGTGAAGATCGTGCAGATGATGCGCGAGGCGGGCGCGAAAGAAGTGCATATGCGCATCGCCAGCCCCCCGATCACTCACCCCGACTTTTACGGCATCGACACGCCGGAACAGGACAAGCTGCTCGCCGCCCATCGGAGCCTAGAGGAGATGCGTGCCTTCATCGGCGCCGATTCGCTCGCCTTTCTCTCCGTCGACGGCATCTACAAGGCGATGGGCTACGCGGGCCGCGACAACGCCCATCCCCAATTCACCGACCACTGCTTCACCGGCGAATATCCGACGCGGCTACGAGATCGCGAAGGGCCGCCCGCGCAGAAGCAGCTTTCCTTCCTCGCCGAGGTCGGTTGACCCAACAGCGCCTCAAAAATCGCATCGCGCTCATCACCGGCGCTTCGCGCGGCATCGGCCGTGCCGTGGCGGTGAAGTTCGCGCAAGAGGGAGCGCATGTGCTGCTCGTCGCGCGCGGCCGCGAGGATCTCGAGCAAGTCGATGACGCAATCAGAGCGACCGGCGGAACCGCGACGCTTATTCCGCTCAACCTCGCTCATGGACCCAAGGTCGATGCGCTCGGGCCGCAGCTCTATGAGCGCTTCGGCAGGCTCGACATTCTGGTCGGCAATGCCGCGATCCTCGGCCGGCTGTCGCCGCTCCCGCACATCTCCTCGCAACATTGGGAGCAGGTGATGCGGGTGAACGTCACCGCGAATTGGCGGCTGATCCGCACGCTCGATCCTCTGCTGCGGCGCTCGGACGCCGGACGCGTGATCTTCGTCACTTCCGGTGTGGCGCAGTCGGCCCGCGCCTATTGGGCCCCCTACTCCGTCTCGAAGGCCGCGCTCGAATGTCTCGCCAAGACCTATGCACACGAGACGAGCGACAGCGCGATCAAAGTGACGTTGATCGACCCGGGCGCGACGGCGACCCGCATGCGCGCCGAAGCCTATCCGGGCGAAGATCAGGCTACGCTGCGGAGACCCGAGGACGTGGCGGAAGCTTTCGTCCCGCCGGCCATGCCGGAATGGACCGAGACGGGTCAGATCGTCGAGGTCTGGAAGACCGTGAAGCGCCCGCAGCAACCCGGCTAGCTTAGTGCCCGGTTTCCAGCACCATGCCGTCATAGGCCGGCTCGACGCCGGGCGGAAGCGCGCGCGAAAGCGCCTCGTAGTCGAGATCGACATGCATATGCGTGAGTACGGCGCGTTTCGGCTTCAGCCGCGCGATCCAGGAAAGCGCCTGCTCGACCGACAGATGGCTCGGATGCGGCTTGTAGCGCAAGGCGTCGAGGATCCACACGTCGAGATTCTCCAGCGCGCCGAGCGTCTCACTAGGAAAATCGCTGACATCGGGCGAATAGGCGAGGCCGCCGAAGCGGAAGCCGAGCGTCTCGCCCAATCCATGCAATTGGCGAAAAGGGAGCGCCTCGATCACCCCTCCTGCCCCCTGGATGCGGACCGTTTCGGCCGCCCTGATCTCGTGCCCGTCGAGAATGGCTGGATACTCGCTCCCAGGCGGCGTTTCGAAGCAATAGCCGAAGCGCGCGCGAAGACTTTTGCCGGTCGCGGCGTCGTAATAGACATCGACCCGCCGCCTTCCGTTGAACCCCACCTGACGCAGATCGTCGATGCCATGGGCGTGGTCCGCATGATCATGGGTGTAAAGCACGCCGTCGAGCCAGCCGACGCCGGCATTGAGCAATTGCTGGCGCAGATCCGGCGACGTGTCGACCAGCACCGCCGTTTCGCCTTCTTCGCCCTTGCGTTCGACGAGTAAAGAGCAGCGCGTGCGCCGGTTCTTGGGGTTGGCAGGATCGCAGGCGCCCCAATGATTGCCGATGCGCGGCACGCCGCCGGACGTTCCGCAGCCGAGGATGGTGACTTTGAGGCTCATGCAGCGTCTTCCGGCGCGGAGAGCGCCGCGCGCGGAATCTTGCCGAACAGCCGGAAGAAATTTTCGCTGGTCTGCCGCGCCATCTCGTTCTCGGGAATGCCGCGCAAGGCTGCCAGCCGCGCCGCCGTCTTGACTACGAAAGCGGGTTCGTTGGTCTTGCCGCGATAAGGTTCCGGCGCAAGATATGGCGCGTCCGTTTCGACCAGCAAGCGCTCGATCGGCACGGCACGCGCGATATCGCGCAGGGCTTCAGCCTTTTTGAAGGTGATAACCCCTGAAAAAGACACATAGCCGCCGAGCGCGAGCCCGCGCCGCGCCAGATCGGCGTCGCCAGTGAAGCAATGCAGCACGAAGGGAAACGCACCTTTCGCGCTTTCCTCCTCCAAGATCGCGGCAATGTCGTCGTCAGCCTCGCGCGCATGGATCACGAGTGGAAGCCGGGTCTCCCGCGCCGCCGCGATATGCGTGCGGAAACTCTTCGCCTGCACCTCGCGTGGGCTATGGTGGTAGTGATAATCTAGCCCGGCCTCTCCAATCGCTACGACTTTGGGATGACGCGCAAGGGCCACGAGTTCGGCGGCGGTGACATCGGGCTCTTCCGCCGCATTATGCGGATGCGTGCCGATCGAGCAGAACACATTGTCATGCGCCTCAACGATGGTGCGCAGCTCGTGGAAGCGGCGCACCCGCGTCGAAATCGTCACCATGAGTCCAACCCCGGCCGCCTTGGCGCGAGTCAGCACGGCGTCGAGATCGGCGGCAAGCTCCGGAAAATCGAGATGACAATGGCTGTCGATCACCATAATGAGCGATAAAGACCTTTATTTTTCAATCAACTACGTTAATGTCTGTGGGGCTTGGCGCGCACTATGTCAGGCTGGAGCCTGACCGGGCAAGGAGCACGTTGATGCGACCTTTGAGTAGCGGAGGTAGATGGTGAAACGGCTGCTCCTCGTCAATCTTTGTACCGCGGTGATAGCGACGCTCCCCTTGCTTGCTCCGTCGTCTGCGCACGCCGCCTGCACCAAACGCGTCGTACTCTACAATGCGTCCTGGTGCCCTTATTGCCGGCAAGTGCGCGCCATCCTCGACCGGCAAAACATCAAATACAGCATCCTCGACGCCACGACCCCCCGCGTTCAGGCGCTGATGTTCAAGCGTTTCGGCGATATTGGCGTGCCGCGCACCGTCATCGGCGCCGCCGTGGTGGTCGGCGTCGATGAGGCGCGGATAAAGCAGCTTTGCCGTTAGCGAATAGGCCGGGGCGCCGAACGCGCATCAGCATCAGCAGGTGGAGGCGCCGCTCTCGGCTTCCAGGTAGCGCGGGAAGACCGGTTCCGGCGGCGGCACCGCCGTTCCGGGTTGCAAACGTCCCTTCCCTCCGAGCGCGGCAAAGTCGCGCGCCCCCGCGGGTACCGCAAGCTGATCGAGCAGCTTGCCGGCGCCTGCCGGCATCACCGGCTGCACCATGATCGCGATCTGCCGGAGAACTTCCGCCGTGACATAGAGAATAGTCCGCATCCGCTCCGGATTGCTCTTCTTGTGCGCCCAGGGCTCTTCGCCCGCGAAATAGCGATTGGCGTCGGCGATCAGCGCCCAGACGATTTCCAGCGCGCGATGAATGGCGAATTCTTCGATTGCCTGTTCGACGCGGGCAAGCGCACCGTCGGCGGCCGCAAGGATGGCTTCGTCGGCCTTCGTCAACGCGCCGGGCTTCGGCACGCGGCCATCGCAATTCTTGGCGATCATCGACAAGGAGCGCTGCGCGAGATTGCCGAGATCGTTGGCGAGATCGGCGTTGATGCGTTGCACGATGGCTTCGCGGCTGTAATTGCCGTCCTGCCCGAACGGAACTTCGCGCAAGAGAAAATAGCGGAGCTGATCCACGCCATAATCCTTCGCGAGCGTGAAGGGATCGACCACATTGCCGAGCGACTTCGACATTTTCTCGCCGCGGTTGTAGAGAAAGCCGTGACCGAATACGCGCTTCGGCGGCGCCACGCCCGCCGACATGAGGAAGGCCGGCCAATAGACGGCGTGAAAGCGGATGATGTCCTTGCCGATGATATGCACATCCGCCGGCCAATATTTGCGGAATGCCGGAGAGTTCTCGTCGGGAAAGCCGACGCCGGTCAGATAATTCGTCAGCGCGTCGACCCACACATACATGATGTGCTTCGGGTCGCCGGGCACCTTGATGCCCCAGTCGAACGTCGTGCGGGAAATCGAGAGGTCCTGGAGCCCGCCGCGCACGAAACTCTTGACTTCGTTCGCGCGCGTCTCCGGCCCGATGAATTCGGGGTGCTCCTCGTAATGGCGCAGCAGCTTGTCCTGATAGGCCGAGAGGCGGAAGAAATAGCTCTCTTCCTCCACCCATTCGACCGGCGTTCCCTGCGGCGAAAGCTTGCTCCCGTCGGGACCTTGTTTGAGCTCGCTCTCGTCGTAATAGGCTTCGTCGCGCACCGAGTACCAGCCGGCATATATGTCGAGATAGATATCGCCGGCGGCTTGCATGCGCCGCCACAGCTCCTGGCAGGCAAGCTTGTGCCGCTCCTCGCGGGTGCGGATGAAGTCGTCATTGGAGCAATTCAACACCCGCACCATCTCGCGGAACTTCGGCGTATTGCGATCAGCAAGCTCGGCGGGGGTGATGCCCTGCGCCTTCGCGGTTTGCAGCATCTTGATGCCATGCTCGTCGGTGCCGGTCAGAAAAAACACATCACGGCCTTGCAGGCGGCGGAACCGCGCGAGCGCGTCGGTCGCGATCGCCTCATAGGCATGGCCGATATGCGGCGCGTCGTTCGGATAGGAAATCGCCGTGGTGATGTAGTAGGTAGGCTTGTCCGCCATGAGGCAGGAATAGCGGGGGGAAAGGCAGCGGGCAAGCGCGCTTGCGCACTTGCCTAAACGGGATGTTCCCGCGCGAGGGCTTGAAGCCTGAACCACGTATCGAGCACGAGCAAGCTCCGGTCCAGATTGAGCGCGGCCGCTTCCGATTTCGCCTCAGAGATCGCCTCCCAGGCCTCCGCCCAAAACGCCAGATTGCTGCGCGACAGAAGCTGTGCGGAGAGCCGCCGCTCGGCTTCCGCGGCCGCTTCCCCGGTTGCAGCAACGCGGATCAGGCGCTCGATCAATCCGAGCAGAAGCGAGAGATAGAGGTCGAGTCGCTCCCCTTCCGCCGCACCGAGTCGCTCGACCTGCCGGTGCAGCCGCGGTCCGTCGAATTCGGGGAGGCCGGCAAGCTGAGAGGCGATTTCGTCGTAAAGCTCAATCCCGTCATTCGCAATCAACTCGAGGGCGCGCCGCACACTTCCCTGGCTCAGCGCGAACGCCTTTTCGAGCGTTTCGGAGTCGATCTCTCGCTCGGCGGAGCGAAGCGCGCCGCGTACCGCCTTCTCCAAGTCCTCCCGGCCGAGAGCGGTAAGGCGAAGCACGCGTGTGCGAGATCTGATGGTGACCGGAAGCTTCCCTTCCGTGCTTGAAATCAGCAAGAACAGCGTCCGTGGCGGAGGTTCTTCAAGCGCCTTAAGCAGCGCATTCGCCGCGTTCTGATTCAGCTCGTCGGCGCGATCGACGACCACCACCCGCCAATTCCCCTCTCCCGCCGAGTGTCCGAGAAAGGCGCGCAAGCGCCTCACCTCGTCGATCCCAATCCACTGCGAGTAACGCTTCGACTTCTCGACCCAGGATCGCCGGATAAGAAGCAGATTTGGGTGGGAGAGAGCCGCCACCTTGCGGAAGACGGGATGATCGGGATGCACCTCCTCGCCCTCCGCGAGCACAGACCGGGCCAATCGATAGGCGAGCGTCGCCTTGCCGATCCCCTCCGGTCCGACGATCAGCCAGGCGTGATGGATGCGCCCGCTGCGCAAGGCCTCGGCGAATTCCCGTTCCGCCGCGGCGTGCCCGAACAGGCGGTCGGCTTCGCGCGGATGGGCAAAGCCCTCGAGCCTGTCCGGCTCGGAAGAGCCGGCGCGCGAACGCTCCGCCGTCATGCTCATGGCCTTAGCCGTTGCAGAACCACTTCCCAGATGTCTTCGGCCACCATCGCCTCAGGCTGGCTCGCGTCGACGACGACGCAACGGTCGGGCTCCTCCTCGGCGATGTCGAGAAAGGCCCTGCGCACGCGCTCATGCAGGATCAGCTCCTGACTCTCGAAGCGGTCCGGCACGCTTCCGCCGCGCCGCTCCGCAGCGCGCGCAAGCCCGATCTCCGGAGGAATATCCAAGATGAAGGTAATGTCGGGCAAAAGCCCTCCGACGGTAAGGCGCTCCAAGGCATTGATGATCCCGCGCGGCAGACCGGCGGTCGCTCCCTGATAGGCGCGGGTGGAGTCCAGAAACCGGTCGCACACGACCCATTTGCCCTCGTGCAGCGCCTGATTGATCGCATTCTCGATATGATCGGCGCGAGCGACGGAAAACATCACCGCCTCGGCGAGAGGCCCGAACTGCCATACCTTTCCGGAAAGCAGCGCTTCGCGAATCTCTTCGGCAAGCGGCGAGCCGCCCGGCTCGCGCGTGGCGAAGACTTTGCGGCCGGCGCGCGCCAAGCGATTGGCGAGGATACCGGCCTGAGTAGATTTGCCCGATCCCTCGCCGCCTTCAAACGTGATGAACTTGCCGTTGTCTGGGACCTCGCGTTGCATCGCCGTCACGGCCTACAACAGCCAGCCGAAGGCGAGCACAAACAGCGAGTCCAGTCCACGCATGGCGAAATTGCTTCGCCCGATGTCCTCGCCGGCGTAAAGCGGAATTTCGTTGGTCGCTTGCGACTCCGGCGCCGTCACACGCAGGACCGCCACTTGGTCGCCCTTGCGGATGGGAGCCTTGATCGGGCCCTCATAGACGACGGAAGCGTTGACCTTTCCCGTCGCCGTGGCAGGCAAGATGATGTTTATGTGACCGTTGCCCACGAGCGGAACATAGTGGCTCGTACCTCCCCAGACCAGCGCGTCGCTCACCTTCTCGCCGGCATCGAACAGCCTGAACGGCTTGAAGCTCTTGAAGCCCCAATCCAGGAGCCGCCGCGCTTCGGCCTCGCGATCCTTTTCCGACTCGAGTCCCCCGACGACGACGATGAGCCTCTGAGTGCCGCGCGTGCCACTCGCCACGAGCCCATAGCCGGACTCCTTGATGAAGCCCGTCTTTAGCCCATCCACGCCGATATCGGCGAAGAGCAGCGGGTTGCGATTGCGAAAGGTGAACTTGTCCCGGTACTTGAATTCCTTCTGCCCGAAATAATGATAGTACTCGGGATATTCGTAAATGAGATGGTGGGCGAGAATGGCAAGCTCGCGCGCCGTCATCAGATGCCCTTCGGCCGGCAAGCCGGTCGCATTCTTGAAGGTTGCTTTATCGAGGCCGATCTCCCGCGCGTGTTTGGTCATCATTTGCGCGAAGGCCTCTTCGGTTCCAGCAATGCCTTCGGCGAGGATGATCGCGCCGTCGTTGGCGGACTGCACGGTTACGCCTTGGATGAGATCTTCCACGCTCACCGTGGTGTTGAGCGGCGCGAACATGGCGGAGGTGCCGGACGGTGCGCCGCCGGTCCGCCAAGCGTGCTCGCTCACCTTGAACTGGTCTTCTAGCTTGATGCGGCCCGCCTTCAATTCGCGGAAGACGACGGCGAGCGTCATCAATTTGCTCATGCTGGCCGGCGGCGCAAGCGTGTCGGCGTCCTTCTCGAACAGCACGAGATTGGCGTCGGCATCCATCAAAATGGCGCGCTTCGCCTTGGTCTCGAAGCTGGCGGCCGGTGCCGCTGCGTGCACCGGGGCTGCGGCGGAGAGAACGACGCCTGCCGCTGCGATCTTGATCCATCTGCCAAGGCGCGAGGCGTACACGGGCGGATCGGAGCCGAATATTTGCGTGAAAGGAACGCCGCCTCAATCGTGGCTGCGCCCTGCAAATATCAAGCCGTCCGCCACAAAAATCAACCCGCGGGAAGCCACCTTAATTCGTGACCACTTTGGCGCCCCGATAGCCCGCGCGCGTCACCTTGGGCAAGGCGGCCTTCGCCTGCGCGACATTGGCGAAGGGACCCACGCGAACGCGGAAAAAGACGTCGGTGCCGACGGCAATTTCGGCAATATCGACCGGCGCGATCATCGAAAGCACAGTCCGGGCGCGCTCGGCGTTCTCCTTGTTCTTGAACGAACCCGCCTGGATGAGCGGGCCGGCGGACACGCCGGCTCTTTTCGCACTTGCGGCGGCGATGGACCCCGTGACTTGGGCTTGCTCCGAAGCGGACTCCAGCGCCCCTGTCTTTGCGGTGGACGCCACCGGACCGGGTGGCATCATTTGACTCTGGATTGCAGGCGCTTTTGCGACCAGGGCAAGCTTCTCCGGATTCTCAGGCGGCAGCTCTTCCCCGCTTTGCGCGGCAAGCGCATCGCCGCCTCTCGCGCCCTTACCCTTGAGCGCGAGTTGTACCCAGCTTTGGCTGGCGAGATACTGCCGCTCATAGCTGTCGTCGCCATTTAGCGGTGCCCGGCCGAGAAACGTCACCCGCACCGTCGCCGTACCGTGATTGCGAAAGCCGAGCATCTCGGCCGAGCGCCGCGACAGATCGATGATACGGTCGCGCGCATAGGGTCCGCGATCGTTGATCCGCACCACGATCGAGCGCCCGTTATTGAGATTGGTGACCCTGGCATAGACGGGGAGCGGAAGCGTCGGATGCGCGGCGGAAAGACGGTTCATGTCGTAGATTTCGCCGTTGGCGGTGCGGCGGCCGTGGAACAATTCCCCATACCACGACGCGATGCCGACGCGGTCGTAGGACGGGTCCTCGCGCGGCGTGTACCACGCGCCGTCGATCTGGTAGGGCTGCCCGACCATGTAGACGCCGCCGCCTTTGGGCACCGGCTGCCCAAGGGGAACGACGCGCTCGCCGAGCTTCACGCCGTTGCCCGAGCCGCAAGACGCCACCCCAAACGCCAGAGCTGCAAGAATGAGGAATGCGATGGCAGAGTGCGCAGGCGCGCAGGCGCCGGCATGGACGCAAGCCCCGAGCGCCCGGCGCGCCGGCTTCCCTCGACCCACAACACGCAACGCACTGCCCCCCGCAAGGGCTTCCGGCCGGACCGGCCCGTCCGCCCGGGCCCGACTCTCTGTCAAACAGCGTTAGCAAAGGATGAATCAGGCGCTTTAAGACGCGTCGCCGGCAGCCCCAAGGCGCGCAAGACAGGACGCGACCACCCGGCTTAACGATCCGCTCGCGTCGATACGCTGGAAATCTTGCGGTCCGATCTCGTAGCCGAGCTGCTCGCTGACCACCTCAGGCGTCGCATCCGACACATCTCCCCGTCGCTTTGCGACCCTCTCCCGCATGATCTCGGCCGGCGCTTCGAGCCAAAGCCCGGTGAACGGCACACCCATATCCGCCGCGACAGCGGCTATCGCTGCGCGCTCCTCCGGCTTGGCATGAACGGCGTCCACAATCACCGCCTGTTCCCCATCGAGAGCGAGCTTCGCCCGTTTGCGGCATATGGCATAAACTTCGTCCGAGACTTCCTGGCGATAGGCTGCCTCAGGCAGTCTCTCCGTCGGCGCGGCGCCGAACAGGCGCTTGCGCACAAGATCGCTCCTGATATGCACCGCGCCGGGGAAAGCCCCGGTCAAGGGCGCGATGGCGCGCGCGACGGCGGACTTCCCCGTCCCGGACAAGCCTCCGATCGCGATGAGTTTCGGCGTCGCCGGGGCGAGAAAGCGCCGAGCGAGGTCGAAATAGATGCGTGCCTCGCGCCGCGCTTTTATAGCTTCGGCCTCCGCCGTCAGGCGCGCGCGTAAAAGTTCGACCTTGGCCCTGATCGCCGCGCGTATGGAGAGGAAGAGCGGCAGCGTCTTCAACCCCAGTAGGTTTCCGGTGCTCCATTCGGCGTCGAGATAAGCGTTGAGAAGTGCGTTGGCATGGGCATCGAGGCCGCGCTTGCCGAGATCCATCACGAGAAAGGCGAGATCGTAGAGCACGTCGATGGTCGCGAGTTTATCGTCGAACTCGATCGCGTCGAACAGGATTGGTTCGCCACCGATCTCGACGATATTGCGCAAGTGAAGATCGCCGTGGCAGTGGCGCACATAGCCGCCTCGCGCCCGCGCCTCGAGCAGCGGCGCAAGCGTATCGAGCCGCGCGCGGCTCGCTTCGGCAAAGGCCTGCGCTTCCGTCTCCGCAATGACGTCGCGATTGGCGGCGAAGGTCTCCTCGTTGTCGGTCAACACGCCTTGAAGCGGGCGCACCGCCTGCTCAGCCGCAAGTACCCTGTCCGCCGCAGCATGAAACTTGGCGATGACCTCGGCGAGCGGAGGCATCTTGGACAGATCGAGGCGCCCCTCCCCGGCGATACGGTCGTAAAGTTTTTCCTGAGCGAAGCGGCGCATATGCAGCACCCACTCCACCGGCTGCCCCTCGCCGCCAAGCCGCAGGCTGCCGTCCCCTTCCTCGGTCACTGGAACCACGTCGAGATAGAGCATAGGCGCCGTGCGCCGGTTGACGCGAAGCTCGTTCAGGCAGGCGAGACGGCGCTTTTCGAGCGTGGAGAAATCGAGAAACGGGTATTTCACCGCCCGTTTGACCTTGAAGGCGTCCTCGCCCGCGAGAAAAACGATGGAAGCGTGGGTTTCGATGCGCTCTACAGTTGTGGGCTTGGGCCTATAGGCTTGGGGCCTGCCCATAAAATTCAAGACCTTAGCCTGAAGGGAATCGCCCCCGCGCATGCGTTAACCATAGCATGAGAATTGCGTGCCTGCCGGGCCACAGACTCTTTGAAAAGCTTAAAGAAACTCCCCGCCGCCCTTGCTGGATAAAGGTTAACCCGCTAGGGTCGGCGGCAAGACGGGGCAGATCGGCGGGAATCAACCTGCGGCGAGCCTCTCGGAAAGGCCGAGCGGTCTGATGACGGGGTGGAGGAAGTGGGCGGTCGCGCTCGCGACGGCCGTGCTTACCTTGAGCGCGGCCGCCACAGGATTTGCTGGCGACAGCACTGTTTCCGTGCGGCGGCTCGGGCCTCCCGACATCGAGGCACGCCGCGAAGCCCTCTTGCGCGAGATGATTGCACGGCCTTCCGATCTCGATCTCGCGTTCGAATACGCCCAGCTCTCCTCGCAGGTCGGCGACTATGAAGGCGCCGTCTCCACCCTCGAGCGCATGCTGATCTACGCGCCCAACACCCCGCGCATTCAGCTCGAGCTCGGCATTCTCTATTACCGCCTCGGCGCCTATGAAGTGGCCCGTTCCTATTTCGAGCAGGCGCTCGCCAATCCGAGCGTGCCGCCCTCGGTGGCGGCGCAGATCCGTCTTTATCTCCAGCAGCTTTCGCTCGCAGCCGATCCGCCGCCCTTCTCGGCCACGATCTTCTCGGCCATTCGCTGGGAAAGCAACGCCAACGCCGGCCCCGGCACCAATAGCGTGACACTGAACGGCATCGACTTCACCCTCGACAATCAGTCGGTCGGCCGCGCGGGCTGGAGCGCCTTGAATATCGGCACGCTGCATTACGCCTGGGATCTCAAGAATCAGGGCGACCGCATCGAGTTCGACGCGCTCGCCTACAGCACGGCCTATTTCGACAAGAAGCTCGACGACATCGACCTCGATTTCTTCGAGTTCACCTTGGGTCCTAGCTTCAACATGCGGCGCTGGGGCATGGATAAGACGCGGGCTTACGTCTATGCCATCGGCGACCTCGCTTATCTCGGCTATCAGTCCTACTTCACCGCGCCGGGCGGCGGCGTTCGGCTGCTCAGCCTTGGCGACCGCAGCGTGCTCGACGCGCGGGTCGAGTCGCGCTATCGCGACTTCGAGAACAATTCCGACATTCCCACCAATTCGGAGCGCACCGGGGCGCAAACCCGTGCCGGCGCAACCTATTCCTATTATCTCTCGCCCGCTTTGGTCGCGACGGCGCAGCTCTATGGCCAACGCGAGGACGCCCGGGCGGCATTCTGGTCCGATTGGGAGATCGCCTTTTCCGGCGGCTTCGCCTGGACCTTCAACAATCCGCTGTGGCAGTCGCTCTATCCGTGGACCTTGCAGGTGGGCGGCGGGGTAATCCGCAGGAACTACGACAAGCCCGATCCGACCATCAATCCGCTGGTGGCGGAAGAGGACACCGAGTGGTGGACGCGCGGGGCGATCGTGATTCCGGTCGCCGAGACTTGGGCGCTGGTTCCGCAGGTCGAATACCGGAATCAGGAATCGAACTATGACATTCGGCAGTACGACGATCTGATGGCCCTGATCGGGGTGCAAAAGAGGTTCTGAGCCATGACGGGGAAATCTCTACTTAGGATCAGCGCGACACGACTCTTCGTCGGCGTGTTTCTCGTTCTCGCCATCCCCGGGCCAGTGCACGCCGAGAAGGTGGGCGTGGCGGCGGCGGTCAATCCCGACGCCTTTTCCAGTCTCGCCGGCGCCCCGCAGAGCCAAATCAATATCGGCAAGTCGATCTTCTACAACGAGCGCATCAACACCACCGGCAGCGGGCTGGTGCAGGTCTTGCTGATCGACGGCTCGACCTTCACCGTCGGCCCCGGTTCCGACCTCGTGATCGACAGGTTCGTCTATGACCCGAAGAAGGGCACCGGGCAAATCACCGCCTCCTTCTCCAAAGGCGTAATGCGCTTCGTCGGCGGCAAGCTGTCGAAGAACGACGGCGGCGTCACCGTCAATACGCCGGCCGGCGCGCTCGCCATCCGCGGCGGCATCGCCTATGTCGACTTCAAGAGCGCGACGCAATACGCGATCCTGTTCGTGTTCGGCGAATATCTGAAGATGGGCGGCAAGACGCTGTTTGAGCCGGGCTTCGGCTGGTTCGTCAACAACGGCGTCGTCGAGACTAAGAAATTCAGCGCCGCCGATCTGAAACTCATCCTCGCCGCGCTCACCAACAACAACCCGAACTGGGGCGGCGACGGCAACAAGAGCAACAATCCCGCCTCGACCTTTAAATTGGTCAATACCCAGAGCCTGCAACAGCTCATCGCCGACGCCAATACGCAGAAAATCGTTGACCAGGCGAATAAGGTTGAGCCCACGCCGCCTCCGGGCGGCGGCGGCGGCTGCACCGTCGACTGCGGCGGCGGCGGAGGTGAACCGACGCCAATACCGATCAATGCCCGCGTGCTGACTACACCCGGTGTCTACACGGCCTTTCCCGGCACCTCTAACCAATACACAAC
>DATLXW010000126.1:0-3177 GCA_035575415.1 Methyloceanibacter sp.
AGAAATAATCGTAGGTCTCGTCCGGCCACGTCTTGGGCACTCCCGGCAGAATGTCGAGCTTGAGAAGCTGCCGCAGTGTCACCTGCTCGCCTTCGAACTCTTTCTCAAGCTCAGTATTGGCGATGTGCTTGTGCTCCCACACCATCACCACGGTTTTGCCCTTCAGAGCCGGGTTGGAGAGGATGTTGCGGGCGGCTTCCTGCGTGCGGCGATTGAGGGCCTTGGTGAAATCCTGCTTGTCGCCGCTAGGTGCGGGGATCACTGAATAAAGAATGAGCGGCTTCGACCAGGTCGCCACCGCAGGCGAAGCAAGCTCGACCGTGTGCAGCGTGATCGCGAAGAAGAAGGCGGGATCATCGCCCCCGGCGAAGAGCGACTTCGCCGCGTCCTTGCCGAGATAATTCAGCGCAAGCGCCTGAGCGCGCTGACGACCCACCTCGCAAAGCTTCCAGTCGTCGGCCTTCTCGCCATGACGCAAAATGATGATGCGCGACGGCGCCGCGAGCGCGGCATGGGCGACGGCGAAGCTCAGGAGCGCGGCGAACGCGAGGCGAATCGTCATGGCGAGGGACCTTATCCGGTCCATGCCACAACCGCCATTCACCTCGGAGTGAACCCTAATCCCAAGTAAACATGCCCGGCCTTGTGCCGGGCATCCACGTCTGAACCACGCATAAATCGTGAATGGCCGGGATAAGCCCGGCCATGACGAATTTACTGTTTAGCAGACGACAACTTTTCGACGATGGCGGCGCGGAGCTTGTGCGCGTCCGCATCCCATCCGGCCGCGCGCGAGGCGAAGAGATGCGCCTGCGATTTGAGGATCAGACCATCCTCCAGCACTTTCAGATGATTGGCTCTAAGCGTCGTGCCGGTGGTGGTGATGTCAACGATCAGTTCGGCCGTCCCCGCCGCGGGCGTGGCTTCGGTCGCGCCGACACTTTCGACGATACGGTAGCCGGTCACGCCGTTCTTGGCGAAGAAGCGCCGGGTCAGATTCATATATTTGGTGGCGACGCGCAGTCTACGGCCATGGGTTGAGGCGAATTGCGCCGCCACGTCCTCGAGATCGGCCATGCGGGCGACGTCGATCCAGCAATCCGGCACCGCGACCACGACGTCGGCGCGGCCGATGCCGAGCGGCACGAGAAATTCCACCGAGCCGTCGACATCGGCGAGCGTTTCGCGGATCAGATCTTCGCCGGTGACGCCAAGCTGCACCCTCCCCGATTTCAACTCGTGCACAATCTCGGCGGCAGAGGTGTAGACCACTTCGACCCCATCCAAACCTTCAAGCTTGCCGCGGTAACCCCGCTCATGCCCCTTGACGCGCAGGCCCATGCCGGCCCGCGCGAAGAGACCGGCGGCCTGATCCTTGAGGCGCCCCTTGGAGGGGATGGCGATGGCGAGCGCGGTCATGGCGCGGCCCTCACCGCCGCGAGCAGGCGCTCGGTGTGAATGGCGGAGCCGATGGCCGGAACCTCGCGCGGCGCCCCGAGAAACCGAAGCAGCCCGTCATAGCGCCCGCCGCCGCCCACCGCCTCCTCATAGCCCGCCGCTTCGATCTGGAACACGAGACCCGAATAATATTCGAGGTTGCGGCCGAACTCGGCGGTGAACACCGCGCCGGCCAGATCGACGCCTGCCTCCTCGATCCGGGCGAAACGGCGCACGAGAGCTTCGAGCGCGGGATCGAGGTCGATGCCGGCGTTTTTGCCAATCGCAGCAATGGCCTCAGCCGCCTCCCTGGGAGGCGCTTCGACGGCAAGGTAGCGGTCTATGACGGAGGCGACCTCGCGCGGCAGCGGCTTGGCGCGAAGATCGGCGGCATGATCGATGAGCCGCGCGGCGATCTCGCTGAGCGTGCGGTTGCCCGAGAGCGGCAGGTCGTGCGCCTCAAGATAGGCGGCGACGCGCTCCTCCGCCTCCTCGGCGGAAACCCCCGCGATTTCTTCGGCAAGCTTGTCGGCCGGGCCGTTGCCGTTCGTCTTCTCGCCTTTGGCGAGACGCGCGAGCAGCGCATGGAAAATCTGCGGGCGCCAGAAATAATGGCGCAGCTTGAGCCGCCAGCGCTCCGGAAGCGCGAGCGCATCGAGCAAGGCATAGAACAAGGCTATGTCGCCGAAACGGAGACGAAACTCTTTCAGGCCGGCGCGGCGCACCGCCTCGACGGCAATGCGCACGATCTCGACGTCGGCGCTCCCGCGGTCGGTTTCGCCGAGACATTCGATGCCGGCCTGGCGGAATTCGCGGTGACGTCGCGGACCATGCGGCTGGAAGCGGAAAGCGGGGCCGTTATAGCAATAGCGGGCGGGGAGATCGGCCTGCGGGTGGCGCTCGAGATAGAGTCGCGCCACCGGCACCGTGAGGTCTGGCCTGAGGCACAGCTCTTCGCCGGCAAGGTCGGTGAAGACGTAGGTGCGGCTTCGCAATTGCTCGCCGATCTGATCGAGGAAGATGCCGGCCGGCTGAAGGATCGAGGGCGCAACCTGCTCGTAGCCTGCCCGCCTGAAGGTATCGAGCAGCGCATTCGCCTGGGCTTCGAGAGCCTCGAACTCTTTCGCCGATTCAGCGGCCATAATCTTTCACTCTGAGTCTCAACAAGCACCCCGTCATCTCCGGCCGAAGTGGCTGGGATCCACGAATTTTTGAAGACGTGGATGGCCGGGACAAGCCCGGCCATGACAGTTGTCGGGTATGGATGGCATGCAACTGCTTTAAGATTTATGGCGGGAGAGGACTTGGCGCACGGCGGCGACCATTTCGCTGGCAGGCACGGTGAACTGGCCGGGACGCTCCTCGCGCCAGGCGACATTGCCGGCGATCTCCTTGGCGCGCTCGGCCCCCTCGATCAGGTCCTTGATAGTGACTTCTCCTTTGGCGCGCTCGTCGCCGCCCTGGATGACGACGCAAGGGGAGCCGCGCTTGTCGGCATATTTCATCTGCGCCTTCATGCCGGCATCGCCGAGATAAATTTCGGCGCGTATGCCGGCCGCGCGTAGCTCCCGCGCCATCTTCTGGTAGTCGGCGAGGCGGTCGCGGTCGAGCACAAGCACGACGACCGGGCCTTGGGCCGCGCTCTCTTTATATTTGCCGAGGCGCTGGAGGCCGAAGAGGAGGCGCGAGACGCCAATGGAGATGCCGGTGGCAGGCACCTTCTCGCCGGTGAAGCGCTCG
>DATLXW010000127.1:0-17122 GCA_035575415.1 Methyloceanibacter sp.
TCGAGCGCGCAATTGCCGGCGAGGATCATCAAATCGGCCCAGGAAATCTTGTTGCCGTATTTCCGCTTGATCGGCCACAGCAGCCGCCGCGCCTTGTCGAGATTGGCGTTGTCCGGCCAGCTGTTGAGCGGGGCGAAGCGCTGCTGGCCTTTGCCCGCGCCGCCGCGGCCGTCGCCGGTGCGATAAGTGCCGGCGCTGTGCCAGGCCATGCGGATGAAGAGCGGGCCGTAATGGCCGAAATCGGCCGGCCACCAGTCCTGCGAGTCCGTCATCAGCGCATAGAGGTCGCGCTTCAGCGCCTGATAGTCGAGTTTCTCGAACTCCTCGGCATAGTTGAAGCGCTCGCCCATCGGGTTGGAGAGGGCGGAGTGCTGATGGAGAATTTTGAGATTGAGCTGGTTCGGCCACCAGTCGCGGTTCGAGCGCGCGCTGGCGGTGTGCCGCACCGGGCATTTGCCGGTGTCGTCGACTTTTGCGTCCATGGATGGTCTCGGATCGTGTCGTTTTGGCTGATTGGGCTGAAGGGCAGCACTTTGCGGGCGGCCTACAATAAGGGCAAATCGAATTTGCCTATCGGGACGATAAGCCAGGCTTATCCTTACGCGGGCCTTGGGCGAGAAAGTCCTGCAGCAAGAGCAGCGTCGTTTCCGGCTGCTCCTCCTGCGGCATGTGCCCGCACGCGTCGATCAGCTTGAGGGTGGAGTTCGGCAGCGTCTGCCTGAGTTTGATGCCGATATCGAGCGGCACGATGCGGTCGTGGTCGCACCACAGAATCAAGGTCGGCAGGGCGATGCTCCGGTAGCGCGCGGAGAGAGCCTCGATATCGTCGGGCACGATCTGCCGGGCGCTATGGATGATGGCGTGCTTGCCGGCCGCGGTCTTGAGCGGGGCCGCATAGGCCTCGATCTCTTCGGCCTCGATCTTGCTGTCGTCGAAATAGGCGATTTGCAGTGCGAGCCTGGCCTGCACCTCGGGCGGCACCATGCGGATACCGAGTTGCGAGACGACCGGCATATCCAGCATGCGGAAGAACACCGGCACGTTCTGCGGGAACGCGATCGAATCGATCAGCACGAGCCGTGCGATGCGCCCTTCAAGGCGCCCATTCGCCTCGAGCGCGAGCAGGAGGGCGACCCCGCCGCCGAACGAATGCCCGACCAAGGTGAGCTCGCGCAAGTCTTTCTCCTCGATCAGCTCGGCGACGAGCTCGGCCTGATCGACCACCGAATAGCGCTCGTCGAAGGGCTTGTCGGATTGGCCGAAGCCTTTGAGATCGACGGCGATGACGCGATGCGTCTCGGCGAGCGCGGGCGCGATCTTGCGCCAAGTGAAGGTGCTCGCACCGAAACCGTGCAGGAGGAGAAGGGGAGGACCGCTCCCCGCTTCGCGATAGTAAAGCCTGACTGGAGCCTCCGGCGGCCCAAGCCTGGCGTAAGGACCTTCGAAAGACTCCCCCGCGTCGAGCCCGCAAGCGCCCAGCAAAAGCACGATAGCGCCAAGGCAGAGCGTTGCTGCGAGCGTTCTGATCCCCATGATCGCCAACCGACCCGCGGTCCCCTCGTTCCTACGCAAACGAAAGTGGCACTCCTTTCGCTTGCGGCTCCTCGCGTCCGCGAATCAGCAGCGGAGACGCATGACCTTACCGTTTTTGCCTTGTAGCCCGCTTCCTCTGCGGGCGGCAATGTAAGCCGTTAACCAAAGCTGAAGAGCGTTTTGGGCGTTTTGCGGGATTTCCCGTGGATTGGAGCGTGCACTCCGCCCCTTTCCATTGACGCCCATATAATCCCATGTTATCCCATAACTGCCCGTTCGGTGAGTAAGTGGGAGAGGCTGGCTGCGCTCTCTAGAGGCCACGGGGGGATCTGCGCCGCCTCTCCCACCATTTTCGGCGTCGGCCTGCACCTCAAGCTTTGAACTCGTTCCGCGGCGGCTCGGGTGCGCGAGGGGGAGATGGACCAGTTTGTCTCGACATTCACCAATAAGATCGACACCAAAGGCCGCGTTTCGGTCCCGGCTTCTTTCCGCACGGTCCTCGCCAAAGACGGGCTCGACGGCATCTATTGTTATCCGTCGCTCGATGCTCCCGCGCTCGACGCCGGCGGCCAGCGTTTGGTCGACAAGATCAATGCGCTGGTTGAGGACCTCGCCCCTTATTCCGACGAGAAGGACCAGCTCGCGACCGCGCTATTCGGCACCAGCGAAATTCTCACCATCGACCAAGATGGACGCACAATCCTTCCTGAGCGCTTGCGCGAACACGCGGGCATTACTACCCACATCACCTTCGTCGGTCTTGGCGAAAAATTTCAAATGTGGGAGCCGAAGCGCTTTGAAGCCCATCTCGCTGAGGCGCGCCAGAAAGTGCGCGACCTCCGCAAATTACTCGGCGCGGGGCGCCGCGATCGCGGCGGGCCAGAGGGAGCACGGGAATGATGGCGGGTCGCGGCAGCACGGCTGCCGCCGGTGGACCGGCCCGCCACATTCCCGTGATGCTCTCGGAGGTTCTTTCTGCGCTTAGCCCCAGGGACGGCGAGGTCTTCGTCGATGGGACCTTCGGCGCCGGCGGCTATAGCCGAGCCATTCTCGAAGCGGCCGACTGCAAGGTCATCGCCATCGATCGGGATCCGGCAGCGTTTCGCTTGAGCGGGACGCTGGCCGAGCGCTATCCGGGCCGTCTCCTGGCCGTGCTCGGCCGTTACAGCGAAATGGAGCAGATCGCCGCGAGCGAAGGCTTCGCCGCCGTGGACGGCGTCGCCCTCGATCTCGGCGTCTCCTCGATGCAGCTCGATGAGCCGGAGCGCGGCTTTTCCTTCATGCAGGAAGGTCCTCTCGACATGCGCATGGGGGAGGAGGGTCCCACGGCCGCCGATATTGTCAACGCCATGCCTGAGCCGGAACTTGCCGAAATTCTCTTCAAGCTCGGAGAGGAGCGCCGGGCCCGCGCCATAGCGAAATCGATCGTCGTGCGCCGGTCCGAGCAGCCGATTCTGACGACGCGCGAATTGGCCGAGATTGTCGTCGGCGTGCTCGGCCGCAAACGGGACGAGACCAAACACCCGGCGACCCGCACCTTCCAGGCCTTGCGTCTTTATCTCAATCAGGAGCTCGAAGAGCTGGCTCGGGGGCTTTCCGCCGCCGAACGCTTGCTTCGCACCGGGGGCAGGATCGCCGTCGTCACCTTCCATTCGCTCGAAGACCGCATCGCCAAGCGCTTCTTTCAGAGCCGGAGCGCCCCCCGGCCGCGCGGTTCCCGTCATCGGCCGCAGGCGCTCGGCGAGACTCTTGCGCCGAGCTTCCGTCTTCTTAACCGGCGTCCGGTAGAACCGGGCAAGGCCGAGATTGCGCGGAATCCGCGGGCGCGTTCGGCGCGGCTACGGGCTGCCGAGCGAACCGCTTCCCCCGCCCATCCGCTCGACCTCGCGGCGCTCGGGGTGCCACGGCTCGGCCAGAGCATGTGAGGGTCGATTTCAGCTTGCGAGTATCGCCATGCTGCGCTTCGTGAATATCTGTCTCGTGCTGGGCCTCGTCGCCCTGGCTTATGTGATCTATCAGGTCAAATACGAAACTCGCGCGCTCGACCGGGAGATGGCCGCTCTCAACAAACAGATCGAGCAGGAACGCGACGCCATTGCCGTCTTGCGCGCCGAATGGAGCCTGCTCAACCGGCCTGAGCGGATTGAGCGTCTCGCCCAGAAATATCTGAAGCTCGCGCCGGCCAGACCCGCTCAGATCGTGACGCTCGACAACGTGACCGAGGCCGATTTTGCGCGGCTTCGCGGCGAGACCGCCGATGCCGCGTCCGCCCCGCAAGGCAAGACCTCCAAGCGGAGCCCGAAGCCCTCCGTCGCCGTCAATGAGCCGGTGCCCAAGACCCCTGCCGGCGTGGAAGCGTGGTCGGCGACGGTGGTGACACCCTCGGAAGCCTCGGCGCAGTAGGCCTATAGCCGTGACGAAGCCCGCCACAGCGAATGCCGCAGCCTCGCGCGCCGAGCGCGCCTATCTTGCGCGCAGCCGCTATCGCTTCCGTCTCGCCTGCCTCGGCTTCGCGCTCGGCTTTCTCCTCATCGGCATTCGCCTGACCCTGCTCGGCTTCGCCTCGCAAGGACCGGGCGGCGGCGGCCTTTACGACATCTCCACCACCATCCACCGCCCCGACATCGTCGACCGGCACGGACGGCTGCTGGCGACCGACATCAAGGGAGCGACGCTTTACGCCGATCCCGCCAAGGTGATCGACATCGACGAGCTTGCCGAGCAGGTCACAAGCGTCCTTCCCGATGTCGATGCCAGAGACCTTCGCATCAGGCTCAAGGCCGGAGGGCGATTCGTCCGTATCCGGCGCGAGCTTACGCCGAAGCAGCAAGCCGAGATTCACGAGCTTGGCCTTCCCGGCCTCGGTTTCATCGAGGAGTATCGCCGCATCTATCCCATGGGGCCGACGGCGAGTCATGTGGTCGGTCTCGTCGACGTCGACAATCGGGGTCTCGCCGGCATCGAGAAGTTCATTGACGACAACCCTCAGCTCACCATGGCCGAGGACGAAGCGGTGAGGCTCTCGCTCGATCTCGGTGTGCAGCATGTGATGCGCGAAGAGCTGTCGCGGGCGATGGCCGTCTATCATGCCAAGGCCGCCGCCGGACTCGTCATCGACGTGCATTCGGGCGAAGTCATCGCGCTCGCCTCCCTGCCGGACTACGACCCCAATCGTCGCGAACAGGCGCTCGACAAGGAGCGCCTGAACCGGATCAATTTCGGGGTCTACGAGATGGGCTCCGTGTTCAAGGTCTTCACCGTCGCGGGCGTGCTCGACTACGGCCTGGCCTCCATGCGCTCGAGCTACGACGCTTCAAGTCCGATCCACTACGCCTCGTTCACCATTGACGACTTCCACGGCAAGCGGCGCCGGCTGAGCGTGCCGGAAGTGTTTATCTATTCGTCGAATATCGGCGCCGCGAAAATGGCGCTCGACATGGGCGTCGAGCGCCACCGCGCCTTCCTCAAACGGCTAGGCCTGATGCGCCGCATCCCCACCGAGCTCGGCGAAAGCGCGGCTCCGATCGTTCCCTCGCATTGGCAGAAACTGAACACCATGACTATTGCTTTCGGCCATGGTCTGTCGGTGACGCCGATGCAGCTCGCCGTGGCTACGCTTCCGCTTGTCAACGGCGGCGCCGGGGTCACGCCGACCTTCCTGCCGCGCTCACGCCGAGAGGGCATGAGCGGGGCCGAGCGGGTGGTGAAGCCCGAAACGAGCGCCGCCATGCTCAAAATGATGCGGCTCAATGTGCTGAAGGGCACTGCTAAGCGCGCCGATGCGGAAGGCTATCGCGTCGGCGGGAAAACCGGGACCGCCGAGAAGGTCGTTGGTGGGCGCTATTCGACATCGAGCTTGCTCACGAGTTTTCTGGCCGCCTTTCCCACTGATGCGCCGGAATATCTCCTGCTGGTGATGTTGGACGAACCAAAACGGGTGGCGGCCTCCGGCAATCAGGCCACGGCCGGCGTCAACGCCGCGCCAACGGCGGGAAAAATCGTCGAACGCATCGCTCCAATTCTTGGCGTGGCCCCGAAACTCGCCGATGAGCAGCGCAAATTTGACGCCAAGGTGCTCGCCTCCTATTAAAATGGCTGGGCCGTAGAATGGCCGGCCAAATCCTTGAAATTCTCAAGGAAACGCCGTTTTTCGGGGCGCAAATCTGGCGATGACTCTGGGTGAGCTGTTCGGGCCTGAGGCGAAGCTGCCTGATAGGCTTGCGCGCGTGATGATCAGCGGGCTTGCCGCCGACAGCCGCGAAGTCAAGCCCGGATACCTCTTCGCCGCTTTGCCCGGCGTGAAGACCGACGGCACACACTTTATCGCGCAGGCCTTGGAACGTGGCGCCGCCGCCATTTTGGTGCGCGCAGGCGCTAAGCCCGATGTGGGTTCGGCCGCGCTCATCGAGGACAACGATCCTCGCCGGCGCTTGGCTCTACTCGCCGCGCGCTTCTACGCACCCCAGCCCAAGACCGTCGTTGCGGTCACCGGCACCAACGGCAAGACCTCGGTCGTCTCTTTCGTGCGGCAGCTTTGGGATGGCCAAGGACTGCAAGCGGCGAGCCTCGGCACGGTCGGCGTCGTCAGCCCGCGCGGCGCGGAAGGCCTCAAGCACACCACGCCGGACCCGATCGAATTGCACGCGATCCTGTCGCGGCTTGCGCGCGAGGGTGTCACTCACCTCGCCCTCGAAGCGTCGAGCCACGGCCTCCAGCAGCGGCGCGTCGACGGAATCGCATTCGCCGCCGCCGCCTTCACCAATCTCTCCCGCGACCATCTCGATTATCATGCCAGCGTCGAGGATTATTTCGCGCAAAAGCTTCGCTTGTTCACTGAACTTCTGCCGCGCGGCGCCGCCGCCGTCGTCGATGTCGACAGCGAGGCCGGCAAGCGCGTTGCTGCGGAGGCGGAAGCGAAAGGGCTCGTGCTGATTTCGGCCGGGCGCGAAGGGAACGGCTTGCGGCTGCTCTCCGCCGAGATCGACGGCTTCGGCCAGCGCCTCGTTATCGAACGCGCCGGTAAAACATATAACGTGCGTTTGCCGCTCGTCGGCGCCTTCCAAGCCTCAAATGCGCTGGTCGCGGCCGGATTGGCGATCGCGACGGGCGCGGACGCGGAAGCCGTTATCCCTCTGCTCGAGCGCCTCAAGGGCGCGCGTGGCCGCCTCGATCTTGCCGGTACGGCGCGGGGCGGAGCGCCAATTTTCGTCGACTACGCGCACACCCCCGACGCTCTCGCCAAGGCGCTCGATGCGCTGCGGCCTTATGTCAAACACCGTCTCATTGTCGTGTTCGGCTGCGGCGGCGATCGCGACCAGGGCAAGCGCCCCGAGATGGGACGGATCGCGGTCGAGAAAGCGGACCTCGCCATTGTCACCGACGACAATCCACGCGGCGAAGATCCGGCCGCGATCCGCCGCGACATTCTCGTCGCGGCGCCGGGGGCTGTCGAGATCGGCGATCGCGCCCATGCCATCGCCGAGGCGATTGCGGCGCTGAAACAAGGCGACGTGTTGCTCGTCGCCGGCAAGGGCCATGAGACGGGTCAGACTGTCGGCGCGACGGTCGTTCCTTTTTCCGATCACGATGCGGTCGAGGCCGCTTTGAGGCAGGAGGCGTGTTGTGGCTGAGCCCCTTTGGACGTTGGGCGAGATCGTTGCCGCCACCCGCGGCTCAAGTCACGGCGCACCCGATGCGCCTATAACGGGACTGTCCATCGACAGCCGCAGCCTGAAGCCCGGCGAAGCGTTCGTCGCCATCCGCGGGCCGAATCGCGACGGGCATGCTTTCGTCGCCGCGGCGCTCGAACAAGGCGCAGCCTGCGCCATCGTCGACAAGGATTTTCCCTCGGGCGACGAGACGAAGCTCGTCCGCGTCGCGGACACGCTTGCCGCGCTCAACGACCTCGGTCGTGCCGCCCGCGCCCGCGCCAGAAACACGGTCGTCATCGCCGTAACCGGCAGCGCCGGCAAGACCGGCACTAAGGAAGCGCTGCGCGCCGCGCTCGGCGCGAGCGGTTCCGTGCACGCCTCGGCGAAATCGTTCAACAATCATTGGGGAGTGCCGCTCTCGCTCGCCAACATGCCGAAGACCGTCCGCTACGGCGTGTTCGAGATCGGCATGAACCATGCCGGCGAGATTGCCGCACTCGTCCCTCTGGTCAGGCCGCATATCGCCATCGTCACCACCGTGGCGCCGGTTCATCTCGGCTTCTTCCGCTCGGTCGAGGAGATCGCTGACGCCAAGGCGGAGATCTTCGGCGGACTCGTCCCGGGCGGTGTCGCCATCATCAATCGCGACAACCCGCATTACGAGCGGCTGAAGGGTCACGCGCTCGCCCATGGCGCCAGGATTGTGGGCTTCGGCGAAGCTGAACAGGCAGAAGCCCATCTTGAACATGTCCAATTGCTGGCGGACAGGTCCAATGCGATCGCGAACATCCTCAATGAGCGATTGACCTACTCTCTTGGCGCGCCAGGATACCATCTCGTGCAGAATTCGCTCGCCGTGCTCGCGGCCGCAAAACTGGCCGGCGCCGATCTCGCGCTTGCGGCTAAGTCATTGGAAGATCTAAATGTTGGCGCCGGCCGCGGCGCCCGCACCCTGATCGAAACGCCCGCGGGGCGGGTGGCCATCATCGATGAGTCCTATAACGCCAATCCGGCCTCGATGCGGGCCGCGCTTCTGACGCTAAGTCTTTTGCCGCGCAGCGATTTTCGCCGCCGGGTGGCGGTCCTCGGCGACATGCTCGAGCTTGGCCCTGAAGGCCGGGCCCTGCATCGCGGCCTTGCCGAAGCCATTGACGCTGCTGGGGTAGATGTAGTCTTTGCCTGCGGCGAGCTGATGGGGTCTCTCTACGAGGCTTTGCCTCCCGCCCGCCGCGGGGCCTACGCCAAAACCTCCGAGGAGCTTGCCCCCAAGCTTTTGACGGCGGTCGGTCCGGGCGACGCCATCATGGTCAAGGGCTCGCTTGGCAGCCGCATGGCGCCCTTGGTGGAAGCCTTGAAACGCCGCTTCGAGAAAGCGCCGGCCTCGGCGTAAGCCGGCAGGGGCGGGGGAGGAGGGGGAACAGGCGATGCTCTATTGGCTGACCGAACTCACCCAGGAGTTCGCCTTTCTCAACATCTTCCGCTACATCACCTTCCGCACCGGCGGGGCGATCCTCACCGCGCTGCTTTTCGTGTTTCTGTTCGGGCCGCGCATTATCCGCTCCTTGCGCGTGCGGCAGGGGAAAGGCCAGCCGATTCGTAAAGACGGTCCCGAGCGCCATATTCTTCAGAAGCAAGGCACCCCAACCATGGGCGGACTGATGATCCTCTCCGGGGTCACCGTCTCGGTCCTGCTCTGGGGAAACCTTCATAATGTCTACGTTTGGGTCGTGCTGATTCTTACCCTCGTCTACGGCGCGGTCGGCCTCTACGACGATTATCTCAAAGTTACCAAGCAATCGGCCGAGGGTTTCCGCGGCCGCATCAAAATCATCATCGAATCGGCGGCGGCCGTCGTCGCCACTGCCATCATCGTCCGTGTGGGCCAAGAGCCTCTGGCGACCTCGCTTACCATACCCTTCTTCAAAGATGTGCTGATCAATCTCGGCTGGGTGTTCATCCCCTTCGGCGCGTTCATCATCGTCGGCGCCGGCAATGCCGTGAACTTGACCGACGGACTCGATGGGCTCGCCATCGTGCCGGTGATGATCGCGGCGGCGACCTTCGGCTTCATCTCCTATCTCGTCGGCAACGCACTCTTCGCCGACTATCTCCAGGTCCATTTCGTGCAGGGCACCGGCGAGCTTGCGGTTGTCTGCGGCGCACTTGTCGGCGCGGGTCTCGGTTTTCTCTGGTTCAATGCGCCTCCGGCGCTCATCTTCATGGGCGACACCGGGTCGCTCGCGCTCGGTGGCGCGCTCGGCACCATCGCCGTTGCCACCAAGCACGAGCTTGTCCTCGCCATTGTCGGCGGCTTGTTCGTGCTTGAAGCGGCCTCGGTCATCGTGCAGGTGACCTCATTCCAGCTGTTCGGCAAGCGGGTGTTCCGCATGGCGCCGCTGCACCACCATTTCGAGCAGAAGGGTTGGCCCGAATCGACGGTGGTGATTCGCTTCTGGATCATCTCCGTCGTGCTGGCGCTGGCCGGACTCGCCACCCTCAAATTGCGCTAAGCTGCCATCCGATGATTCCCGTGACGATCTTCGCCGGCCGTGAAATTGCGGTCATGGGCCTCGGCATGAGCGGCTTGGCCTCGGCGCGGAGCCTCAAGGCGGGGGGCGCAAGCCCGATCCTCTGGGACGATAAGGAGGCGTCGCGCGAGGAGGCCGTCAAACAAGGTTTTGCCGTCGAAAATCTAGCCGCGGCGGATTGGAGTCGCTTTGCCGCGCTCGTGCTTGCACCGGGCATCGCGCTCACCCATCCCGAGCCGCATTGGAGCGTGAAACGCGCGCGCGAAGCCGGGGTCGAGACGATCGGGGATATCGAGCTGTTTTTCCGCGAGCGGAACCGGCAAGGATCGCCCGGCAAGGTGGTGGCCATCACCGGCACCAACGGCAAATCGACCACGACGGCCCTCGCCGCGCATCTCCTCAAAAACGCAGGCAAGCGGGTGGCTCTCGGCGGCAATATCGGCAAGGCCGTGCTCGATCTCGATCCTTTTGCCGCAGACCTCATCTATGTGATCGAGCTTTCCTCCTTCCAGATTGAGCTCGCCCCTTCGCTCGCTCCCGATGCCGCCGCTCTTCTCAACATCACGCCGGACCATCTCGACCGGCACGGCACCGTCGATAACTATGCCCGCATCAAAGCCTCAATCTTCGCCCATCTTGGTCCTGGCGGAACCGCGGTCATTGGGGTCGACGATGCACTTTCGCTCGCAATTGCCGAAGGCCTCAGAGGTCCCTTCGCGGTCAAGCGCATCTCCGTCGGAAATGCCGTTGAATCTGGGGTCTATGCGATCGACGGCGTGCTCCATGAGACGGATGGCGGCAAGGAACTGGCGCAAGTCAGTCTAGCCGGCATCGGCTCGCTCAGAGGCGCGCACAATTGGCAGAACGCTGCCGCAGCCTATGCACTTGCGCGCTCGCAAGGGCTTTCGCCTGAGGCGATCGAGAAAGGACTGAAAAGCTTCGCCGGTCTTACCCATCGCATGGAACAGGTGGCGCGGCGCGGCAAGGTACTGTTCGTCAACGATTCCAAGGCCACTAACGCCGACGCGGCCGGAAAGGCTCTGGCCAGCTTCACAAACATTTATTGGATCCTCGGCGGAAGGGCCAAAGAAGGCGGATTAGCAGGACTTGAACCTTTCTTCCCCAGAATCGCCCGCGCCTATTTGATCGGGGAAGCGGCGGAAGCGTTCGCCCGCCAGCTTGGGGGACAAGTGGACCACTTGCGTTGCGAGACCCTGGATCGCGCGGTTCAGGCCGCGGCCGCCGATGCCAGCCGCTCGCAGGCCGAGGAGCCGGTCGTGCTCCTCTCGCCAGCTTGCGCCTCCTACGATCAATTCGCCAATTTCGAGAAGCGCGGCGAAGCGTTTCGCGCGATTGTCATGGCGCTCGACGGCGCCGAGCGGTTGAAGCCGGAAGAGGGGAAAGCGGCATGAGGCTCACACGCGCTGATCGCAGCGTCCTCTCCGACTGGTGGTTCACGGTCGACCGTCTGATGTTCTTCGGTCTTCTATTGCTGATGGGTGCCGGCCTTGTCCTATCGCTTGCCGCGAGCCCACCGATCGCCGCCAAGTTCGAGCTCGAGCCGTTCTATTTCGTGAGCCGCCACGCGGCGCTTCTATTGCCGGCCGTGGCGATCATGTTTGCCGCTTCGACCCTCACGCCAAAACAGATCCGCAGGGTAAGCCTCATCATTTTTCTCATCGGCATCGCCGTGATGGCGCTCATCCTCGGCCTCGGTCCGGAAATCAAGGGCGCTAAACGCTGGCTCCAGATCGGCGCATTGTCGATCCAGCCTTCAGAATTTGTGAAGCCGGCTTTCGTCGTGCTGACCGCCTGGTTCTTCAATGAAAGCCAGAAGCGGCCTGATCTCCCCGCCATTCCCCTTGCTGTCGTGCTTTACGCCATTTTTGCCGTTTTACTGGTGTTGCAGCCCGATTTCGGCCAGACGCTGCTGGTGACGCTGGTCTGGGGCGCGATGTTCTTCATGGCAGGCATCAACATGGCCTGGATCGCGGCGCTTGGGGCCGCCGCCCTCGGCGGGATCGTCGCCGCCTATCTCTTCGTGCCGCACGTTACTTCGCGTATCGACCGCTTCCTCGATCCGGCCTCGGGCGACACCTATCAGACCGATCGTTCGATCGATTCTTTCTTGCAGGGCGGCTGGTTCGGACGCGGTCCCGGAGAGGGCACCGTGAAGAACGTCCTGCCCGATTCGCATACCGACTTCATCTTCGCCGTGACGGCGGAAGAATATGGATTGATTGCCTGCATGATCCTGCTCGCGCTGTTCGCCTTCATCGTTCTGCGCGGCCTGTCGAAAGCTTCGCAAGAACCCGACGGTTATATTCGGCATGCTGTGGCGGGGTTGATTATGCTGTTCGGCTTTCAGGCGCTGATCAATATGGCTGTCAATGTCGGGCTGCTGCCCGCCAAGGGCATGACCTTACCCTTCATTTCCTATGGCGGCTCCTCGTTGCTCGCCATGGCGCTGACCATGGGCTTCGCACTCGGGCTGACGCGGAAGCGCCCAATGGCCGGACGGCTCGAGCGCAGTCCTGGGCTGCATCACGAGCCGGAAGCGTCCGGCGTCAGGGAGCAAGCGGCGTGACCACGCGCCCGATCCTGCTCGCTGCGGGCGGCACGGGAGGGCATCTGTTTCCCGCAGCGGCGCTGGCGCAAGAATTGAGGCGGCGGGGCTATGAGGTCGAACTCGCCACCGATATCCGAGCGGAGAAATACGGAGTCGAATTTCCGGCTCGCGCCATTCATCGCATCCCCTCCGCGACGCTTGCGAGCCGCAACCCGGTCGACGTCTGCAAGACCTTCTCGCGGCTCGGCAAAGGTTATTTCGACGCGCTTCGCCTGCTGCGCGAAGTCAATCCGCGCGCCGTGATCGGCTTTGGTGGTTATCCGACCTTGCCGCCGCTGATCGCCGCCCGCACCTTGCGCATCCCGACCGGAATTCACGAACAGAACGCTGTGATGGGCCGCGCCAACCGTCTGCTCGCACGCCTTGTCGATCGCGTCGCGCTGTCCTTCCCGACGACCAAGCGCCTGCATGCCGGCGCGGCCGCCAAATCGAGGGTGACCGGAACGCCGGTGCGCGACGCGGTGCTCGCCTACCGCGACGTTGCCTATGTGACGCCGGAGCCTGCAAGCAGGCTCCTGCTCCTTGTTTTCGGCGGAAGCCAAGGCGCGCATTTCTTCGCCGAGGTCGTGCCACAAGCCCTTTCCTTGCTACCCTCGCCTTTCCGCTGGCGGCTGACCGTGGTTCAGCAAGCCCGCGAGGAAGATCTTGCGGCCCTGAGGGAAAGTTACAAAGAGGCGGGGATTGCCGCTCATCTCGCCGCCTTTTTCCGCGATTTGCCCGAGCGTATCGCCAATTCCCATCTGGTCATCGCCCGCGCCGGCGCCTCGACCGTGGCGGAGCTGATGGCCATCGGAAGGCCTTGCATTCTCGTGCCTCTGCCGCACGCGCTTGACAACGACCAACTGGAGAACGCTACTCGGCTCGCGGAAGGGGGCGGGGGGTGGTGCATCAAGCAGAACGAATTGACGCCCGAGCGCCTCGCCGCCGAGCTTGAAGGGCTCTTCACTGCGCCTGAGCGTCTCGCCGATGCGGCGGCAAAAGCCAAGGCGATGGCGACAACCGACGCCGTGACGAAGCTCGCCGACCTCGCCGAGGAGTTGGCGCGAAGCGGGGACTAAGTTTGGTGTAGAGTGAGAGCATGCATCTCCCGCATCCAGATCAAGCAGGCCTGTTCCACATCGTGGGTATCGGCGGAATCGGCATGAGCGCGATCGCCGAAGTGATGCACACGCGCGGCTATCGTGTGCAGGGAAGCGATTTGAAGGACGGCGCCAATCTCGAGCGCCTGCGTGCCCGCGGCATTTCATGTTCGATCGGGCACGACCCCGCCAACATCGACGGTGCCGGCCACCTGATCATTTCGAGCGCGGTGAAGGCCGGCAACCCTGAATTCGAGGCCGCCAAGGAGCGCGCCATTCCCATCATCCGCCGCGCCGAGATGCTGGCCGAATTGATGCGCCCTTGTTCCACCGTGTCGATTACCGGCACCCACGGCAAGACGACGACGACCGCGCTGATCGCCGAGTTGTTCAAGGCCGCCGATTTCGATCCGACCGTGATAGCCGGCGGCATCATCAATGCCTGGGGAACCAACGCCAGAATCGGCAAAGGCGAATGGATGGTGGTCGAAGCCGACGAGTCCGACGGCACCTTCCTCAAGCTCCCAACCCAGATCGGTGTCGTGACCAATATCGACCCGGAGCACATGGATTATTGGCCCTCGCTCGAGGCGCTGCATCAGGCCTTTCACCAATTTATCGACTCTATCCCCTTCTACGGGCTCGCGGTCGCCTGCATCGACCATCCCGTGGTGCGCGAGCTGATCGCCAAGCTCGGCGGCGCCGCCAACGGGCGCCGCACGCTGACCTATGGCGTCTCGCGCGACGCCGACATCAGGCTGATCAATTCGCAACCCGATCACAACCGCATCACCTTCGATGCCGAGCTCGGGCCCGCGGTGAAAGGGGGCGCGCGCAAGCTCGAAGGATTGACCCTTCCCGTGCTCGGTCATTTCAACGCGCTGAATGCGCTTGCGGCGCTTGCCGCCGCCACCGAGGCCGGCATCAGCGACGAGACGATTCGCTCGACCTTCGCTTCCTTCTCCGGCGTGAAGCGGCGGTTCACGCGTGTCGGCGAATGGCGGGGCGTTGCCATCTACGACGACTATGCCCATCACCCGGTCGAGATCGCGGCGGTTTTGCGCGCGGCGCGCATGGGCGGCAAGAACCGGATCGTCGCCGTGATGCAGCCGCATCGCTATACGCGCCTGCAAGCGCTGTTCAACGAGTTCTCCGCCTGTCTCGACGATGCCGACATCGCCATCGTCACGCCGGTCTATTCGGCAGGCGAGGCGCCCATACCGGGCATCGACCGCGACGAGCTTGCCGCCGGTTTGCGCCGCCACGGCCACCCCAATGTTCTGACCGTCGAAGGCGCCGACGATTTGACCGAGGCGATCGCAAGGGTAGCCAAGCCCGGCGATCTCGTGGTTGGGCTCGGTGCCGGCACCATCAGCGAATGGATCAACGCTTTGCCGAAATCGCTCGAACGGAGGACGCGCGCTTGAACGGGGCCAAGCTGAGGGAGGGGTTGATCGCCGGTCTGCCTGAGCTGCGCGGGCGGCTCCAGCCGGAGGCGCCGCTCAAGGACTTCACCTGGTTCAGGGCCGGCGGTCCGGCGGAGGTGCTCTATTCGCCGGCCGACGAAGCCGATCTCGCTTATTTCCTCAAGCATACGCCCGCCGAGATTCCGGTGACCGTGATCGGGCTCGGCTCCAACCTGCTCGTGCGCGACGGCGGAATCGAGGGCGTCGTCATCCGCCTCGGCCGCGGCTTCGGCGAGATCGGGATCGAGGACGGGCATAGGCTTCGCGCCGGCGCCGCCGTGCCGGATGTAAAGGTGGCGCGGGCGGCGGCCGATGCGGGCATCGCCGGTCTTTCCTTCTATCGCGGCATACCTGGCTGCATCGGCGGGGCACTGCGCATGAATGGCGGCGCGCATGGGCGCGAGACATGCGAAGTGCTGATGGAGGCGCGGGCGGTGGACCGCAAGGGCGACATCCACGTCCTTTCCGTGGCCGAGCTGCATTACGCCTATCGTCACTGCGGCGCGCCCGAAGATTTCATTTTCACCGAGGCGCGGTTCCAGGGCGAGCCGGGCGATCCTGCCGCGATCCTCGCCGAAATGGACGGCATCGCCGCCTATCGCGAGGAAGTGCAGCCGATCAAGAGCCGCACCGGCGGCTCAACCTTCAAGAACCCACCCGGCCGCAAGGCCTGGCAATTGATCGACGCCGCCGGCTGTCGCGGACTGTCCATCGGCGACGCCAAGGTCTCCGAGATGCACTGCAATTTTCTCATCAATGAGGGGAACGCCACCGGCGCGGACCTCGAGTCGCTTGGCGAGACGGTACGCGCGCGGGTCAAGCAGACGAGCGGGATCGAGCTCGAATGGGAGATCAAGCGTCTCGGTATCCCCGGCTGAGTTGTGGGAACTCCCATTCCCCCTCTCATCGTCATTACCCGCGAAAGCGGGTAATCCAGTAACCACTGCCGGTGATTACTGGATCGACCGGCCAAGCCGGGCGATGACACGTTGGATGCTGCCTGATCTTTCAATCGATGGGGGCGCGGGATGACAAGCAAACAAGTTCACGTCGCGATGCTGATGGGAGGATGGTCCTCCGAGCGCGAGGTCTCGCTCCGCTCCGGTACGGCTTGCGCCGATGCGCTCGAAGCCCAAGGCTACCGCGTCACCCGCCTCGATGTCGGCCGCGACATCGGCCTCCGCCTGGCCGAGGTGAAACCCGACGTCTGCTTCAATGCGCTGCACGGCCGCTTCGGCGAGGATGGCTGCATTCAAGGCCTGCTTGAAACCATGGGCATTCCCTATACCCATTCGGGTGTGCTCGCCTCCGCGCTGGCCATGCACAAGGAGCGTGCCAAGACGGTGCTCGCCGCGGCCGGAGTACCCGTTGCCGAAGGCCGTGTCGTTGCCCGCGCCGAGGCCGCGCGCGCCCATGTCATGCCCCCGCCTTACGTGATCAAGCCGGTAGCGGAAGGTTCCAGCGTCGGCGTCTTCATCGTGCGCGAGGACCAGGCCCATCCGCCGCAAGAGCTGACCTCCGCCGAGTGGACCTTGGGAGAGGAGGTCCTGGTCGAGCGATTCATCCCGGGGAAGGAGCTGACTTGCGCCGTCATGGGGGATGAGGCTTTGGGGGTAATCGAGATCCGCCCCGCCGAAGGGCTGGCCTTCTACGACTATGACGCGAAATACGCTCCCGGAGGCTCGATTCACCTGCTTCCGGCCCCGCTTAAACCAAATGTTTACCAATTGGTACAGAAGCTGTCGCTAGCGGCTCATAGGGCACTGGGCTGCCGTGGGGTCAGTCGTTCCGACTTCCGCTATGACGACCGGCCAGAGGGTACAGGGGAATTGATCTGCCTTGAGGTCAACACCCAGCCCGGCATGACGTCGACGTCGCTGGTGCCCGAGCTTGCCGCCCATAGCGGCCGCTCGTTCGGCGAGCTGGTCCGCTGGATCGTGGAGGACGCGTCGTGCGACCGGTAAATCCCGGTAAGGGAATAGCCAGTGCGAGAAGAGTGAGGGGCTCGCAGGAGGCCCTGCTCGCGCGCGGCATCGCCGGTCCGCGCAAAGGGTCGCGTCTGCCAATGATCGTGAGGACGCGCGCGCTCATCCCGCAAAGTCCAAGGGGGATTCGCCTCGGCCGCATCGGCGCCCGCGCCCGCGGTAAATGGCTCGCCTTGAGCGCGCTGTTCGCCCTGAGCGCCCTCGTCTATGGCGCCGTCATCGGCGGGCAGACCGCGCGTGCCTACGATGCG
>DATLXW010000128.1:0-7777 GCA_035575415.1 Methyloceanibacter sp.
GGTCTATCGCTACAAGGGCGATCTCGTGAGCGCCAAAGCCGATTACGAACGGGCCCTTTCGCTCGGGCCGCGGCCGGAAGACAGGCCGAAGATCGAAGCTGCGCTCCGCGCGCTCGGGACTTCGCCGCAGCAGGAAAAGTCAGGCCCGTTCGTTATCAGCGATCCGGCGCGCTTCACGGGGGAGCAGGAAGGGAACGCTTCCGCTGCCGGCAGCTATCCCGCCGAGCCGGCTCCGGCCTATCCGGCCGAAGCCGCGCCGCCGGCCAACGGGGCGCCAACGAACGGGTCGGCACCCTCGATGGATGGTGCGCCAAATTCCTCCCACGGGCCGGCCGGCGAGCCGATGCAATAACCGTGCGTGCCTATTTGTTGCGGAACACAGGCTTGCGCTTCTCGACGAAGGCGGCCATGCCTTCTTTCTGGTCCTCGGTTGCGAACAGCGAGTAGAACTGGCCGCGCTCGAACCGCATCCCCTCCGCAAGCGTGGTGGCGAAGCCGCGATTGATCGCCTCCTTGATCATCATCACCGCATGTTGCGACAGATTGGCGATGTTCTCGGCGACGTTCATCGCCTCGTTCATGAGAACATCGGCCGGCACGACCCGGCTCACGAGGCCTGAGCGCTCCGCCTCTTCCGCATACATGCGCCGGCCGGTGAGGCAAAGGTCCATGGCTTTGGCCTTGCCGATCGAGCGCGGCAGGCGCTGCGTGCCGCCGGCGCCGGGCATGATGCCGAGATTGATTTCCGGCTGGCCGAACACGGCGTTGTCGGCGGCGATGATGATGTCGCAGCTCATGGCGAGCTCGCAGCCGCCGCCGAGCGCATAGCCGGCGACCGCTGCGACGATCGGCTTGCGGCAATGGCCGATACGGTCGAAGGGCGCGATGAAATCGCTGCCATAGGCCTCGACGAAAGTCTTGGCCTGCATCTCCTTGATGTCGACTCCGGCAGCGAACGCCTTCTCGCTGCCCGTAAGCACGATGCAGCCGACGCCTTGATCTGCCTCGAAGGCGTCGAGCGCGCGGTTGAGCTCGCTGATGAGCTCCGTGTTGAGCGCGTTCAGCGCCTGCGGGCGATTGAGTTTGATGAAGCCGACTTTCCCTTTTTTCTCGACGATGATGGTTTCATAATCGCCGTTCTTCTTCGGAGCCTCTTGTTCCGGTTCCGGCTCCGTGACGGAGAACACATTCAAGAACATGGTGGTCCCGATCCCCTAGCGTTGACAGGTTGGACAATAGAAGGTTGAGCGTCCTCCTTGGACGATGCGGCGTACGGTTCCTCCGCAGCCTTTTCTCGAGCAGGGTTTGCCTTCGCGGCCATAGACTCTGAAGCGATGTTGGAACTCGCCAAGCTCGCCGTCCGCGCGCCTATAGTCGCGGAGCGAAGAGCCTCCGGCCTTGATCGCGTCTTCGAGCACGGCTTTGATCGCCGCGACCAGCGCCTCGGTCTTCGCGGTCGGCTCGCCGGACTTCGTGGCGAGGCTTCCGGCGGGCTTCAGCGGCGAGATGCCGGCGTGAAACAAAGCCTCGCAGGCATAGATATTGCCGAGGCCGGCAATCAGCCTTTGATCGACAAGCGCTGGCTTGATCGGCGTTTTCTTTCCCTTAAGGCGCGAGGCAAGCCATGCCGGCGTGAGCGCCCCGCTGAGGGGCTCGATGCCGAGGCCCTTGAACAAAGCGTGGCTGTCGAGGTTCTTGGCCGGGATAAGATCCATATAACCGAAGCGCCGGGCGTCGGAGTATCGGATTCGCGTACCGTCGCCGAGATGGAATACGACATGCTCGTGCTTCGGCGGGGGCGTCGTTGTGGTGCCGTTAACAGAGAAGCGGCCGGTCATGCCGAGATGCATGATGAGCACCTCTCCGTCGTCCAATCGCGCAAGGAGATATTTGGCGCGGCGGTCGAGCGCCTTCACCTTCCGCCCAGATAGCCTTTCGCCGAAGCGTTCGGGGAGGGGGAAGCGCAAGTCTTTCCGCCGCTGCTCAACCCGCGCGAACGCGTTGCCGACGAGGATCGGCTCCAGCCCCCTTCGCACAGTCTCCACCTCCGGCAGTTCGGGCATGGCTGTCTTGTCTATGCCGCAGCGCAGTAAAGTATCGTTGCGGCGCAACAATAGCCTGATCTCAGGCCTTGCGCTATTGTCCGCAAGCCATGCCGGAACACGAGAAAAGCGAGCGGTCCTCGGCCTCTACGGCCAATTTCGGTTTCGCTCGCCTCCCCACGCGCGAGAAGCAAAGCCTTGTGAACGAGGTCTTCGCCAAGGTCGCGCGCCGCTACGACCTGATGAACGACCTCATGTCCGGTGGTCTGCACCGGCTTTGGAAAGACGAGCTTGTGTCTTGGCTCGCACCGCCGAAAAACGCGGTGCCTTTCGCCCTGCTCGACGTGGCCGGCGGCACCGGGGACGTGGCGCTCCGGGTCTTACGGGCTTCTGGCCCATGCACGCGCGCCGTCATTTGCGATATCAGCGCCGAGATGATCGAAGTGGGGCGCGTGCGGGGAGGACAAGAGCACCGGCTCGCCTTCGTACGCGGCGACGCGCAAGACTTGCCGTTTCCCGGCCGCAGCTTCGACGCCTATACGATCGCCTTCGGCATCCGCAATGTGCCCAGCATCGAGGCCGCGCTCTCCGAGGCTTTCCGCGTGCTCAAGCCGGGCGGCCGGTTTCTGTGCCTCGAATTCTCGACCGTCGAAGTCCCGCTTCTCGACGCGCTTTACGACGCCTATTCCTTCAACGCGATCCCGGTTCTCGGCGGACTGGTCGCGGGCGACAGCGCGGCCTATCGTTATCTCGTGGAAAGCATCCGCCGGTTTCCCGATCAGAAAAGCTTCACCCGTTTGATCGAAGATGCGGGCTTCGAGCGCGTGCGTTATCGCAATCTCAGCGGAGGGATTGCGGCGCTTCACTCCGCCTGGCGACTGTGATGTTTGTAGCAGAGCATAGTTTCTCACTCCCGCTCCCCCCTTGCGGGGGAGCACGCGCGCCTTGTTGGCGCGCGGAGGAGGGTAATCGGCAGACTTCAAATCTGTTACTTACCCTCCTCTCTCTACCCTCCCTCAGGGGAGGGGAACCACGCGGCAAGGCGTAGAGCCATGAATGCGATCGCCAATATGGCGCGGCTGACCAAGGCGGGCGCCGTCATCGCCTGGTCGGGCGCGCGGGTGCTCCCGGAGGACGCAAATTTGCCGGGGCCGCTTGCGCTCTTCGCCCGGGTCACGGCGCCGCTGCGCAAGAACGGGAGCAGCAGCGGCAACGACACGCGGCTTTCTAAGGCGCTCACCTCCCTCGGACCGTCCTACATCAAACTCGGGCAGTTCCTCGCTACTCGCGACGACATCATCGGCCGCGAGCTTGCCCGCGATCTCTCAACGCTTCAGGACCGCCTGCCGCCTTTTTCGCAAGCGGAGGCGAGGGCCGCCGTCGAGGAAGCGCTCGGCCAGCCCATCGACAAACTCTTTGCCGAGTTCGGCCCTCCGGTCGCCGCCGCTTCGATCGCGCAGGTGCATAAGGCCAAGTTGCGCCTCTCCGACGGCACGCTGAAGCCGGTCGCGGTCAAGGTGCTGCGCCCAGGCATCGAACACAGATTTCAGAAGGATCTCGATTCCTATTTCTTCGCCGCGCGCCTCATCGAGCGCTTCCATCCGCCCTCGCGCCGGCTTCGCCCCATCGCCGTCGTCGATACGTTGGCGAAGTCGGTAGCGATCGAAATGGATCTGCGCATGGAGGCGGCCGCCATCTCCGAGATGGCCGAGAACACCAAGAGCGACGAAGGCTTTCGCGTGCCGCAAGTCGATTGGACACGAAGCGCGCGGCGCGTGCTCACGCTCGAATGGATCGACGGCATTCCGATCTCGGATCGTGGGGCGCTCGCCGCGGCAGGTCACGACGTGAAGGGACTCGGCGCGCGCTTGATGCAAGCCTTCCTGCGGCATGCCATGCGCGACGGCTTCTTCCACGCCGACATGCATCCCGGCAATCTGTTCGTGGACGGAGAGGGCCGCATCGTCGCCGTCGATTTCGGCATCATGGGGAGGCTCGGAGCCAAAGAGCGCCGCTTCCTCGCCGAGATTCTCTACGGCTTTCTTAAGCGCAACTATACGCGGGTGGCCGAGGTGCATTTCGAGGCGGGCTACGTGCCGCGCAAACATTCGGTGGCGCAATTCGCCCAAGCCTTGCGCGCCATCGGCGAGCCGATCATGGACCGGCCGGCGAGCGAAATCTCCATGGCGCAGCTTCTGGGGCAGCTCTTTCAATACACGGAAGTCTTCGACATGCAGACACGGCCTGAGCTTCTGCTGCTGCAAAAAACCATGGTGGTGGTTGAGGGCATCGGCAGGACTCTCGACCCGGAGCTGAACATGTGGACGGTGTCGGAGCCGGTGGTGAAGGAATGGATGGAAAAGGAGCTTGGCCCCGGCGCGCAGATCGAGGCAGCCGCCGAAAGCGCGGCCTCAGTCGGCCGCTTCATGGGCGAAATTCCGAAGCTTCTCGGCCGGGTGGAGCGCGTGGGCGAAGCCTTCTCAGCCATGGCCGACGAGGGCTTGCGCCTCGACGATCACACAGTCGAGCGCCTGGCGGAGGCGCAGAGCCGCCAGGCCCGCGCCAACCGCGCCGCCCTTTGGCTCGGCGCCATCGCCCTCGCCGTCATTGCACTGGCGCTGTTGTTTTGAGCGTAAAGGCTTACTCGGCCTTCTGCAAATTGCCCTTGGGGATCGCGTTTGGCTGCAGCTTCGGCGTGGTCTCCTCTTGCTGCATTGTCGAAGGCAGATCCTTGGCCCTAATTCCTTGTTGCTTCCCCGGCGCGGTCGCGGCCGCCGGCGTGCAGTTTTCGTAAGTGGTCTGCGTTTCGTTCCAGCATTTGGACTGCGAGCCGTACTCGCAGCACGATCGCGACCGGCTCGAAGCGTCGCAGATATGCTTCACGCCGTTGATCGTCTTTTCCTTTTTGCCTTGCGAAGTGGAAGCGCCCCAGGCGCCGCATACGGGCGCGGCGACGGCGGCCGGCGCCGCGAGCAAAAGCAGCGCCGGCATGCAAGCGATCAACACGGCTTTCGATCTGTCAGCCATAACAAGCCTCATTGCGGCGGGAGCGGCTCGTTGCGGGTCACTGGCCTTGGATATTGGCCTTAGGCATTGCGTTTGGCTGCACCTTGGTGCCGCCTTGCTGTATCGCCGGCAGGTCTTTCAGCTTGGGATTTTGTTGCAGCGTTCCGGGCGCGGCCTGCACGTTTCTCACGTCGATACATACCGCATTCGTGTCGGGCATCCGGCAATATTGGCGCGAGGAGCCGCAGCGGTCGTCGGCGACTTCGACGACCGTGCCGCCGACATTCTTGCAGTCCTGCGTCGATAGAGCGGAGGCCGGAGCGATCATGGCTGCGGCGCCGGCGATGAGGGTGAAAGCTGTTATGCAGAGGGCGGTGAATCTGGGCTGCATCTCGAAACCTCCCTATTGGGTTTAGACTGTGCGTTTACCCCCGCCCTTAGCACCCGGAGGTCGAGACCGCCGGCATGGTCTTAGTATAGCTTAATGCAGGCACCGGCGCCCCCATTTTCCGCACCGCTGGAGGCGCGCCGCAAAAACGCGCTTTCCCTGATCTTTTGGAAGTGAGGCATTAACCCCAAATGACGGTCGTGGCCGGGCTTGTCGCCACTATCTACGAGTTTATTCTGGCCCAAAACGTGGATGCCAGGCATAAAGCCACGCCTGAAGTCTAGCGAGCTTAGAGTGAACGGAAAGCGCATCCTCTTGATCGTGGGCGGCGGCATCGCCGCCTATAAGAGCCTCGAGCTCGTCCGCCGCCTGAAGGAGCGGGGCGCAAAGGTGCGCGCGATCCTCACCGCGGGCGGGGCGCAGTTCGTCACCCCGCTCTCGCTGTCGGTGCTGACCGAGGAGAAGGTCTTCACCGATCTGTTCGACCTCAAGGACGAGGCCGAGATCGGGCATATTCGCCTGTCGCGCGAGACGGATCTCATCGTCGTCGCGCCAGCGACCGCGGACCTCCTTGCCAAGATGGCGCATGGCTTGGCCGACGATCTCGCCGCCGCCGTCCTGCTTGCGACCGACAAGCGCGTGCTCGCGGCGCCGGCTATGAATGTGCGCATGTGGGAGCACCCCGCCACGCAGCGGAACCTGGCCGCGCTTAAAGCCGACGGCATTCTCTTTGTCGGACCCGAAGAGGGCGAGATGGCCTGCGGCGAGTATGGGCTTGGCCGCATGGCCGAGCCCGAGGCGATCTTGGCCGCGGTCGAGCGCGCCCTCGGCGACAGGGCTGAAGCGCCGGCGAAGAGAGCCACGCCCTTGCGCACCCTCGCCGGCCGGCGCGTGCTTGTCACCTCCGGCCCGACGCAGGAGCCCATCGATCCTGTGCGCTATATCGCCAATCGCTCCTCAGGCAAGCAGGGCCATGCGCTTGCGCGCGCGGCTGCCGCACTTGGCGCCGAGGTCACGCTGATCAGCGGCCCGGTCGCCTTGCCCGACCCGCAAGGTGTGCGCGTGGTGAAAGTCGAGACGGCCAACGAGATGCTCGCCGCGACGCTGGCCGCGCTTCCGGCCGATATCGCCATCTTTGCCGCCGCGGTCGCCGATTGGCGCGCCGCCGACTCGGCGGAGCGGAAGCTGAAAAAGCAGAACCGGACCGAGGCCGAGCTGAAGCTTGCGCTTAACCCCGATATTCTCGCCACCGTCGCCAAGCCCGGCCCGAAGCGCCCGCGCCTCGTCATCGGCTTTGCCGCCGAGACCGAGAACCTGATCGAGAACGCGAAGCTCAAGCTCCGCAGCAAGAACGCCGATTGGATCGTCGCCAACGACGTGTGGCCGGGAACCGGCTCGATGGGCGGCGACCGCACGCAAGTGCATCTCGTCACCGCCTCCGGCGTCGAAGACTGGCCGCCGCTCTCCAAGGAGGAGACTGCGATGCGACTCCTCGCCCGCGCTGCCGACGCGCTCAACGCCATGCGTCCGGCGGCCGAATGAACGAGACACGGCCGCGCGGCATCACTCTCCGCATCAAGCGGCTGCCGCATGGCGCAGGCCTGCCGCTTCCCGCCTACCAATCGGCGCACGCCGCCGGTCTCGACGTTGTTGCCGCCGTTCCGGCGGAGGCGCCCGTGTCGATTGCTCCGGGCGGCCGCGCGCTGATCCCCACGGGACTGGCGCTCGAAATTCCCGTCGGCTACGAGGCACAAGTCCGGCCGCGCTCTGGACTTGCCATCAAACACGGGGTCACGCTTCTCAACAGCCCCGGCACCATCGATGCCGATTATCGCGGCGAGCTGATGGTGATTATGGTCAACCATGGCAGCGAACCCTTCATCGTCCGGCGTGGCGAACGTATCGCCCAGCTTGTGGTGGCGCCGGTCGTCTCGGTCGAGATCGCTGAGGCGGAAGAGCTCAGCGGCACGGCGCGAGGCGCCGGCGGCTTCGGTTCTACCGGGCAGTGACACACCCACTTGTCCTGCTCGCGCAAGCGGACATCCAGTAACCCCAGTCTTTGCGATTCAACGTCGGTCAGTGATTACTGGATCGCCCGGTCTAGCCGGGCGATGACGAGATCAAGGATAGGGCATACATTCACACTATGCTCACCCCCGACGAAATCGAGCGCTATAAGCGCCAATTGGTGCTGAAAGAGATTGGCGGCGAAGGTCAGCAGAAGCTGAAAGCCGCCCGTGTTCTCGTGATCGGCGCGGGCGGGATCGGCTCGCCGCTTCTGCTCTATCTCGCCGCGGCGGGCGTCGGCCATATCGGCATCATCGACAGTGATCGCGTCAGC
>DATLXW010000129.1:0-39448 GCA_035575415.1 Methyloceanibacter sp.
GCGATAGAAGCCGTTCCGACGGAGCGCGCGGGTCGTGGCGATGAGGAAGAGGAACACCACGCCCGCGGCGGCAAGATGCCCCTGGCCGGAGAGGTCATCCTGCCGGTTCGGATTTATGACAGCGAACGCTGGCGGCAGCGCTTCGTCGGCCTGGTGGTGGTCGATGACGACGATATCGGCGCCCTGCGCATTGGCGGCTGAAATCGCGGCGCTGGATGTCGTTCCGCAATCGACCGTAACGATCAGTCCCGCTCCCTCTTCCACAAGGGTGAGAAGCGCTTCGGCGGAAGGGCCGTATCCCTCAGTCAACCGGTCTGGGATATAAGTGAGCGGTGTCTGCCCGTGGGCGCGCAAGAAACGCTCGATCAGCGCGACGGAGGCGGCGCCATCGACGTCGTAGTCGCCGAAAACCGCAATCTTCGTTCCTGCCTCGATCGCGGTGGCGAAACGTTCGGCGCCCTTTTCCATGTCTTGCAAGCGAGCGGGATCCGGCAGGAGGGTCCTCAACGCCGGATCGAGGAAAGAGGCGACGTTGTGCGCATCGGCGCCGCGCGCGGCAAGCACGCGCCCGAGCAATTCGGGCAAATTATGCGCTTGCGCAATGGCGCTCGCGGCAACGGCGCGCGAGGAATCGAGCCGCTCGACCCAGCGATAGGCGCGAACCGAGCGCTCGACGCCGAGGAAAGCCGGACGGACAGACGGGTGGATTGCCGGGAACTTGAGGGCAGCGGTCACGCCAACACCATGCGCAGGCGGGATGGAAGCTGCCAGTTTAAGGTGATTCGGGTGGAGACCCTCTCACTCGAATTTGCCGATATCGGGGTGCTCGGTCTTGATCCAGCGCACGGTGCGGGTCGAGGCGCGCATGACCAGCGTATGGGTAAAAACCGCCTCGCGCACGAAGCGCACGCCTTCGAGCAGCGTGCCGTCGGTGATGCCGGTAGCGGCGAAGGAGAGGTCGCCCATGATCATATCGCGGATGTGGTACTTGCGGCCGATGTCGTGGATGCCGGCGGCACGGGCGCGAGCTTTGTGCTGATCGTTCATGGCGACGAGGCGCCCCTGCATCTGACCGCCGATGCAGGCGAGAGCGGCGGCGGCGAGCACGCCCTCCGGGGCGCCGCCGATGCCCATATAGATGTCGATGCCGGTTTCGAGCGGTTTGGTCACGTGGATGATGCCGGCGATGTCGCCGTCGCTGATCAGCCGCAGCGAGGCGCCGGCGCCGCGCACCTCCTCGATTAGTTTGGCGTGACGCGGGCGGTCGAGAATGCAGACGGTGATGCGCTCGATCGGCACACCCTTAGCTTCTGCAAGCGCCTTGAGATTGTCGGAGGGCGTGGCGTCGAGATCGACGAGGCCGTCGGGAAAGCCCGGGCCGATCGCGATCTTATCCATGTAGATGGGAGGCACCTTGAGCAGACTGCCGCGTTCGGCGACGGCCAACACCGAGAGGGCGTTAGGCAGCGCCTTGGCACATAAGGTCGAGCCCTCGATTGGGTCGACCGCAAGGTCGATTTTGACAGCACCGGCTCCATCTGCCCCGACGGTTTCGCCGATATAAAGGAGCGGCGTCTCATCTTCCTCGCCCTCGCCGACGACCACCACGCCCTCGATCGGAAGCCGGGCGAGTTCGCGATACATGGCGGTGGCCGCAGCCTCGTCCGACGCGGCCTCGTTGCCGCGGCCGCGCCAAAGCGCGGCGGCCACGGCCGTCGCCTCCGTGACGCGCACGATGTCGAGCGCAAGCGCGCGGTCGAGCTCGGACCTGTTCTGCGCCTTCAACAGGGTACGCTCCTCCCGCCCTCGGGCGATCGTTCCTCGCCGCCTGTAGGGTTAGCACATTCAGTATCACAATTTTTCGATACGGATCATCTGCGGCTTTTGATCGACATGGCCGTCCCGCTCGATGGCGGCGAGCGCCTTGCGAACGGCAGCTTCGGTGGTTTGATGCGTAATCATCACAACCGCCGCTGGCGCACCCTTGTTCGGGCGGTCGAAGCCGGGGAGTTCGGCGGCGGCGCGGCGCTGCACGATGCTTTCGATGGAGATGCCCTGCTCGGCCATCCGGCCGGCAATGGCGGCAAAGGCTCCGGTGCGGTCGTAGACCGACAGCCGGATATAATAACCGCCTTCATGCGCCCGCATCTGCGCCCGCTTATAGGGCTTGAGGCTTTTTGCCGGCGTGCCGAAAGGCGGAAGAATGTGGCCGCGGGCAATGTCGATGAGATCGCTCATGACCGCCGATGCCGTCGGCCCGGAGCCGGCGCCGGGACCGACCAGCATTACGTCTCCGACGAAATCGCCGTCGATGGCCACGCAGTTCGATACACCGTCAACTTCGGCGATGGCGGTGTGTTTCGGGACCATGGTCGGATGCACACGCTGCTCGATGCCGCTGTCGGTGCGGAGCGCCACGCCGAGCAGCTTGATGCGGTAACCAAGCTCGCCCGCCGCCTCGATGTCGGCCGGAGTGATGGACTCGATGCCTTCGACATAGACGGATTCGAAGTCGACACGGGTGCCGAAAGCGAGGCTGGTCAAAAGCGAGAGCTTATGCGCGGTGTCGAAGCCGCCAATGTCGAAAGTCGGGTCGGCTTCGGCGTAACCTTGCGCCTGCGCATCCTTCAAGACGTCGGCGAAGCTCCTGCCTTCCTTCTCCATTAAACTCAAGATGTAATTGCAGGTGCCGTTGAGGATGCCATAGACGCGGGAGATGTTGTTGCCCTGGAGGCTCTCGCGGATGACCTTGACCACAGGAATGCCGCCGGCAACGGCGCCTTCGAAGTTCAGGGCGACGCCATGCCTTTCGGCGTGCGCCGCCAGAGCTGTGCCGTGATGCGCAAGCAGCGCCTTGTTGGCGGTCACCACATGTTTGCCGGCCGCAAGCGCGGCCTCGACCGCCTCCTTGGCGACACCGCCTTCGCCTCCAATGAGCTCGACGAAGACGTCGATCTCGGGGTCGCGCGCCAGCACAACGGGGTCCTTCACGAAGCGAAACTCTGAGATATCGGCGTCGCGATTTTTGCGGCGATTGCGCGCGGAGACCGCCACGACCTCGATGCCGCGACCGATACGCGCAGCAAGCTCTCCTTTGCGCGCAGACAAGAGGCGCAAGAGGCCGCTGCCGACGGTGCCAATCCCCGCCACGCCGAGCTTCAGAGCGTCACGCATCGGCAAGGATCAGAACGACCGATTCGCCTTAGAGGCAATGGGAATCACATTGTGCAGTGTTTTCGCCGACTCGGAGAGGAAGCGGCGGACATTGCGCGCCGCCTGGCGAATGCGCTGCTCGTTCTCAACCAGCGCGATGCGCACATAGCCTTCGCCATATTCGCCGAAGCCCACGCCCGGGGAGACAGCAACGGCCGCCTTTTCGAGCAGCAGCTTTGCGAATTCGAGGCTGCCGAGATGAGCGAACATTTCGGGAATGGGCGCCCAGGCGAACATCGTGGCGGGCGGCGATGGGATCGGCCACCCTGCGCGCGTCATCGATTCGACCAGGCAATCGCGGCGGCGCTTGTAGATGGCGCGGATGTCGTCGATGCAATCCTGTGGGCCGTTGAGGGCCGCCGCGGCTGCTACTTGGATCGGCGTATAGGCGCCGTAATCGAGGTAGGACTTCACGCGCGAGAGCGCGTGAATCAGCCGGTCGTTCCCAACGGCAAAGCCCACACGCCAACCGGGCATGGCGTAGGTCTTGGACAAAGTGGTGAACTCGACGGCAAGCTCGATTGCGCCGGGAACTTGCAGAATCGACGGCGGCGGCTCGCCCTCGAAATAGATCTCGGCGTAAGCAAGGTCGGAGAGCACGATGAGATCGTGCTTCTTGGCGAAGGCGACCACCTCCTTGTAGAAATCGAGATCGGCGACGACGGCGGTCGGATTAGCCGGATAATTGAGTACGAGCGCCAGCGGCTTCGGCACCGAGTGGCGAACCGCCTTGTCGAGCGAAACCATGAACTGGGAGTCGGTGCGCGCCGGAAGATGCCGGATCACCCCGCCCGACATGATGAAGCCGAACTCGTGGATCGGATAGGTCGGATTCGGCACCAGGATCACGTCGCCGGGCGCTGTGATCGCCTGCGCGACATTGGCGAAGCCCTCTTTCGAGCCAAGCGTCACGATCACTTGCGTGTCGGGATTGAGCTTCACGCCGAATCTTCGGGCATAATAGGCCGCTTGCGCCTTGCGCAACCCATGAATCCCGCGCGACGAGGAATAGCGATTGGTGCGGGGGTCGCGCACGGTCTCAACCAGCTTCGCGACGATATGCTCGGGTGTGGGCATATCCGGGTTGCCCATGCCGAAATCGATGATGTCGTCGCCGCGCGCGCGTGCCTCAGCTTTGAGCCGGTTGACCTGCTCGAAGACGTAAGGCGGCAGCCGCTTGATCCTGTGGAAATCGCTGTTCACGGATAGAGGGGTCCCGGCCCCCGATGTTCCCCGTTTGCGAGGGACTCTCTTTGAACCACATAACCCCGGGAAAGGGCAAGAAGCTCCAAGGCCTTGGCTTAATTGGCGCGAAATCCGGCTATTCAGCCTGCTTTCCCTGCTCGGCCGCCTTTTGCAAGTCGCTGATCACGGCCTTTTGTTCCGATGGGCTTAAGGTCTGCTCGTAGCTCCGCCGCAGCGTCGCCGAAGACGTGGCCTGGTCGGCGGTAATCGTGTCGGCGCAAGCGGCAAGCCCGAGGGGAACCAGCAGGGCAAACAGGCGTAAGGCTAATGCGAGTGGCCCGCGCAGCATAGTTAGGCAGCCCTGAGGCTGCTCCCCGTGACGATTGGCAATCGTCGTCCACTTGCTATATTGCATAGCACAATGACGCTTTGCGCGAAAGCCGCGCATCGGGCGAAGTTCCTTCCCCACCGTGGCGGCAGCAAGGTGATTTGGGGGTCAAAACAAGGACATCCTGATGCAGGAGAAGAATAAGAGCCTCGATCCAAGCGAGGCGGAGCTTTCGCAGGCGCAACCCAACAAAGTCGAAGCGTTCGCATTGAACATGGTCCGCCTCTTCGACGAGGGGGCGAAAGCGATGACCAAACTCGCCGAGCGGTCCGGCACCAACAACGGCCAGGGACCCTACAGCGTCGCCGCCGAAGTCGGCGAGGCGGCGAAGTCGCTCGGCGAAGTCATGCGCCATTGGGTGGCCGAGCCCGGAAAACTGGTCGCCGCGCAAGGCGAGCTGTTCCGCAGCTATGCCGATCTCTGGGGCCGGTCGGTGCGCCGCTTCCTCGGCGAAAAAGTCGAGCCGGTGGCGGAGCCGGAACCGGGCGACAACCGCTTCAAGGACCCCGACTGGTCGGAAGCGCAGTTCTTCGATTTCTGGAAGCAGGCCTATCTCATCACCTCGCGCTGGGCCGAGGACCTCACGCGCAAGACCGAAGGCGTCGATGAAAAGACGCGGCAGAAGGCGCTGTTCTATCTCAACCAGATGCTTGCGGCACTGTCGCCCTCGAATTTCCCGCTCACCAATCCCGAAGTTGTGCGCACGACGCTCGCCACCAATGCCGAGAACTTGGTGCGCGGGATGACGCAGTTTGTGCACGACCTCGAACAGTCGAAGGACCTGCTCCGCATCAGCCAAACCGATCTCTCGGCCTTCGAGGTGGGGCGCAATCTCGCCGTCACACCCGGCAAGGTGATTTTCCAGAACGAGCTGATCCAGCTCATTCAATATGCGCCGAGCACGGCGGAGGTCTACGAGCGGCCACTGTTGATCGTCCCGCCCTGGATCAACAAGTACTACATTCTTGATCTCACGCCGGAGAAATCCTTCGTCAAGTGGGCGGTCGGCCAGGGCTTCACCGTTTTTCTGATCTCCTGGGTCAATCCGGATGCGCGGCTCGCGCAGAAGACCTTCGAGGACTATATGCGCGAAGGCATCCTCGCGGCGATCGATGCGGTAACCCGGCAAACCGGAGTGGAGAAGATCAATGCCCTCGGTTATTGCGTCGGCGGCACTCTCCTCGCTTGCACGCTCGCCTATATGGCGGCGAAGGGCGACGACAGGATTGCCTCAGCAACGTTCCTCGCCGCGCAGGTCGATTTCAGCAAGGCCGGCGATTTGCTCGTCTTCATCGACGACACCCAGCTCAAGGCGCTCGAGGAGATGATGGCCGAGCAAGGCTATCTCGACGGCTCGCGGATGGCCGCGGTGTTCAACTTACTGCGGCCGCGCGACCTGATCTGGCCTTACGTCGTGAACAATTATCTCCTCGGCAAGAAGCCGTTCCCCTTCGATCTTCTTTATTGGAACGCCGATTCGACGCGGCTTCCGGCCGCGAACCACGCCTTCTATCTGCGCGAGTTTTACCACTTGAACCGGCTGGCCAAGGGCGAGATGGAGCTTGGCGAGGTCAGGCTCGACCTCAAACGCGTGACGATCCCGATCTACGAGCTGTTCACCCGCGAGGACCATATCGCGCCGGCCGCTTCGGTCTTTCGCGGCAGCAAATTGTTTGGCGGCCCTGTGCGGCACGTCATGGCGGGCTCAGGGCATATCGCCGGCGTGGTCAATCCTCCCGATAAGCGGAAATATCAATTCTGGTCAGACGGAAAAGCCGGCGGCACGCTGGAAGAGTGGCAGGCCACCGCGCGCGAAACCAAGGGCTCCTGGTGGCCGGATTGGGGGCGCTGGCTGGCCGATTATTCGGGACCCAAGGTCCCTGCCCGCGATCCGTCGAACGGCGCGCTGCGGCCGATCGAAGATGCGCCTGGATCTTACGTGAAGGCACGGGATTAGCGCTCTCAAGGAAAAAGCGGCAGCTGTTCGAGCCCGGTCGTCTCGCCGAAGCCGAACATCAGATTGAAATTCTGCAAGGCTTGGCCCGCCGAGCCTTTTACCAGATTGTCGATCGCCGACACGACAATGGCGCGGCCTTCGATGCGGTCGGCGAAGACACCGATATGGCAATAGTTCGAGCCGCGCACATGTTGGGTGGCGGGAATGACCCCCTCCTCGACGATGCGCACGAACGGACTGTCCACGTAGACCTGCGCAAGGGCCTCCCGTAGCTCGCCCACGCCCGCTTTGGCCTTAAGGCGCACATAAGAAGTGCAAAGCTCGCCGCGGCTCATGGGGGCAAGATGCGGCGTGAAATTGATGGTCAGGGGGGCGCCGAGAGCAAGACCGAGCTCCTGCTCGATCTCGGGCACATGGCGATGATTGCCGATGCCGTAAGGGGATAAACCCTCGCCGGCTTCAGAAAAAAGAATATTCTGCTTCAAGCTGCGGCCGGCGCCCGAGACACCCGATTTCGCGTCGATGATGATGTCGGACGGCTCGATTAGCTTCGCCTTGGCAAGCGGCAGAAGCGCGAGTAGCACGGCGGTCGGGTAGCAGCCGGGACAGGCGACGAGCCGTGCCGCTTTGATTTGCTCGCGATAATGCTCGGTCAGCCCGTACACAGCCTCCTTCATCAGCGCGGGCGCGCCGTGTTCGTTGCCGTACCATTCGGCGTAGAGTTTGGGGTCGCGCAGACGAAAATCCGCTGACATATCGATGATTTTCAATCGCTTCGGCAGTTTGCCGATCTCGGCATGGGCGGTGCCGTGCGGAAGCCCGCAAAAGACGACGTCGACGTCGTCCCAAGGGGCCTCCTCGGGCGTGACGAGCAAAGGCGCAGCGACGCCTGCAAGGTGGGGAAACACTTGCCCGAGGCTCTGGCCAGCATGCCCCTTGGCGATTAGCGCGGTAATTTCGATTGCCGGATGCAACGCGGCCAACCTGATCATATCGGCGCCGGTATAGCCCGATGCGCCGAGCACGGCGGCTCTGATGGTCTTGGCTTTGGCCATGGGTCTTGGCCCCAATTGCGTTCTGCTTAAGAGGTGGATTAAGCCGAGTCGAGGCACCGTCATACCGGCGAAAGCCGGTATCCAGCAATCGATGACGTTCGACTGGTTTCGGCTTTTGCCGAATGACGGTGATTTTGGCTAGCGCTTGGAGAACTGGAAGCTGCGTCGGGCTTTGCGCTTGCCGTATTTCTTGCGCTCGACCACGCGCGAATCGCGCGTCAGGAACCCGCCCTTCTTGAGGACGCTGCGCAACTCCGGCTCATAGCGGGTGAGCGCGATCGAGATGCCGTGACGCACGGCGCCAGCTTGCCCAGACAACCCACCGCCGGATACCGTGCAGATGACGTCATATTGCCCGTCGCGCTTGGTCGCAACGAGCGGCTGCTTCAGGATCATCTGCAACACCGGCCGGGCGAAATAGGCGGTATAGTCCTTGCCGTTGATGACAATCTTGCCCGGCCCCTGCTTGACCCAAACGCGGGCGACCGCGTCCTTGCGTTTGCCGGTGGCATAGGCGCGGCCTTGCGCGTCGACCTTCTTCTCGTAGACGCGCGCCGGAGGCGCCGCAGTCTCGCCCTTCAAGGGCGCAAGGTCTTCAAGCGTCATCGTCTCGCTCATGGCTTAGGCCGTCCTTGCATTCTTGGAATTGAGCGCCGCAACGTCGAGTTTCACCGGATTTTGCGCCGCATGCGGATGCTCCGGCCCGGGATAGATACGCAAATTTCTGAGTTGCTGGCGGCCGAGAGGTCCACGCGGCATCATGCGCTCGACCGCCTTTTGCAGCACGCGCTCCGGATGCTTGCCTTCGAGGACCTTTCCGGCGGTACGATCCTTGATGCCGCCGGGATAACCGGTATGCCAATGATAGACCTTGTCGGCGCGCTTGTTGCCGGTGAGCACAACATTTTGCGCGTTGATCACGACAATGTTGTCGCCGCAATCCATATGCGGCGTGTAGGTCGCCTTGTGTTTGCCGCGCAATCTGGCCGCGATCAACGATGCAAGCCGCCCGACCACGAGGCCGTTGGCGTCGATCAGAATCCAGGACTTCTCGATGTCTTTCGGCGTAGCGGAAAAAGTCTTCATGAGTGGCTCTTGCGCGCAAGGATCGGGGCTTCTAACGGCTGGTTTTGCGACCGTCAAGCGCAAAGATAAAATACAACAGATACATTCACTTAAGCATGTGGTATCCGGATACCACCTTGATGGAAGACCCCGGCGCTTCGGCATGATGAGCGCGGAGCCCATGACTTTGCTATAAGGCGCTGAGTCGAGACCAGAGGCGGAACAATGCGGGTTGCGACACAGCAGGCGGCAAGCGGTGAAATCCTCCTGCGCGAGGTGCGCGGGCCGGTGGCACTGCTCACCATGAACCGGCCGGAAACGCGCAATTCGCTATCCCGAGAAATGATTGCCGCGCTCACGGGTTCACTGCATGCGATCGGCAAGGAGGAGCGGATCAAGGCGATCGTCGTCACCGGCGCCGGCTCTGCTTTCTGCTCGGGCCACGATCTCAAGGAGATGACGGCGCATCGCAATGACTTCGATCGCGGCAAGGCCTTTTTCGCCGCCACCATGGACGCTTGCTCGGAGATGATGCTGGCGATCGTGCGCTCCCCTAAGCCCGTCATCGCCGCGGTGAACGGCACAGCCACGGCGGCCGGGTGCCAGCTGGTCGCGAGCTGCGATCTTGCCGTGGCTTCGGAGGAGGCCCGCTTCGCCACGCCGGGAGTGAATATCGGTTTGTTCTGCTCGACGCCGATGGTCGCGCTTTCGCGCAACGTCTCGCGCAAGGCGGCAATGGAAATGCTTCTGCTCGGCGAGTTCATCGGCGCCGAGGACGCGCGCGCGCTCGGTCTCGTCAATCGCGTCGTTCCGGCCGATCGCGTCGTCAACGAGGCGGTCGAGCTTGGTCAGCAGATCGCGCTCAAGCCGAAGCGAACGGTGAAGATCGGCAAGGAAGCGTTCTACCGCCAGCTCGACATGAGCCTCGAAGAGGCTTACCGCTACACGTCCCAGGTCATGGTGGAAAATATGCTCGATGCCGAAGCTGAGGAGGGCATCGGGGCCTTCATCGAGAAGCGCAAGCCGACCTGGCCGGACTAGCGCCTTGCGATCTCCCCTCCCCGCTCCAGGCTTCCGGCGATGAACCACGACACCTATAGCGACGCCTATATCCGCGGCATTCTCTCCCGCTACCGCACCATCGCCATGGTGGGCGCGAGCGCCAACCAATCGCGGCCGAGCTATTTCGCCATGAAATATCTCAAGGAGAAAGGTTTTCGCGTCATTCCGGTAAACCCCGGGCAGGCTGGCAAGACGATCCTCGGAGAACGCGTCTATGCCGCGCTCGAGGAAATCGAAGAGCCGGTCGATATCGTCGATATTTTCCGCTCGTCGGATGCTGCACTCGGTGTCACCCAGGACGCGATCAGGATCGGCGCCAAGGTCGTGTGGATGCAGCTTGGCGTACGCAACGACGAGGCGGCGCGGCTTGCGGAGCAAGCGGGTTTACAGGTGGTGATGAATCGCTGTCCCAAGATCGAATATGGACGGCTCTCGGGGGAGCTCGGCTGGGCCGGGGTCAATTCGCGCAGAGTGTCGGCGCGGCGTCCGTTGCTCGGACCGAAAGGCATGCAACATCGCGTCATCGGGCGCGCGGACTGAGCCATATCAAGGCGGTGCCCGTCATACGCACGCCATAGAAGAAGGCCACGTCTCGGGCCCAACCCCCCAGAACGTGATAGGGAAGAGACCATGAAGCAGATGCTTGCCCTTTTGTTCTTGGCCAGCGGTTGCCCCGGTCTTGCGCTCATGCCCTCTGCGGCGGAGGAAGGGGGCGCCTCCGAGCAGGAGTGCACATCGCGTCATAGCCGCCAACGCCGCAACAGGAAGCCTAGATGAGCCCAGAGAGAACGCCCGGTTTCAATACGCTCGCGATCCATGCCGGCGCGCAGCCGGACCCCGCCACAGGAGCGCGCGCAACGCCGATCTACCAGACGACGTCCTTCGTGTTCGACAATGTCGAGCACGCGGCCGCGCTGTTCAATCTCGAGGTGTTCGGCAATATCTACACGCGCATCATGAATCCGACGCAGGCCGTGCTCGAGGAGCGCGTGGCGGCGCTCGAAGGCGGGACGGCCGGACTTGCCGTGGCGTCGGGACATGCGGCGCAGGTGCTCGTGTTTCATACCCTGCTCGAGCCTGGCGACGAATTCATCGCCGCGCGCCAGCTCTATGGCGGGTCGATCAACCAGTTCACCCATTCCTTCAAGAAGTGCGACTGGCATGTCCGCTGGGCCGACACCACGGACCCGAAGTCCTTCCGCGCCGCGCTGACCCCAAAGACAAAGGCGATCTTCATCGAATCGATCGCCAATCCCGGCGGCATCGTCAGCGACATCGCCGCGATCGCGGCCGTGGCGAAGGAAGCGGGCGTGCCGCTCATCGTCGACAATACGCTCGCCACGCCCTATCTCATCCGCCCGATCGAGCACGGCGCCGACATCGTCGTACATTCGCTCACCAAGTTCCTCGGCGGGCACGGCAACTCGATCGGCGGGGCGATCGTCGATTGCGGCACTTTCGATTGGCTCAAGAGCAAGCGCTATCCGACCTTGTCGGAGCCTTGCGCCTCCTATCACGGCATCACGCTGGCCGAGACGTTCGGCAATTTCGCCTTTGCTATCGCTTGTCGCGTGCTCTCGTTGCGGGATTTCGGGCCGGCCATCTCGCCGTTCAATGCTTTCTTAATCCTCACCGGCATTGAAACCCTGCCGTTGCGTATGCAGCGGCACTGCGACAATGCGCTTAAAGTCGCGACGTGGCTGGCAGAGCACGACAAGATCGCCTGGGTGAACTATGCCGGGCTTCCCGACAATGCATTCCATGCGCTCGCCAAGCGATACTGTCCGCAAGGGGCAGGTGCCGTTTTCACCTTCGGGCTGAAAGGCGGCTATGACGCCGGCATCGCGCTCGTGAGCAACGTCAAGCTCTTCAGCCATCTCGCCAATATCGGCGATACGCGCAGCTTGATCATTCATCCCGCCTCGACCACCCATCGCCAGCTCACCGAGGAGCAGCGCTTACGCGCAGGAGCGGGTCCTGAAGTGGTGCGGCTCTCGATCGGACTCGAGGATGTCGAGGATCTGATCGCCGACCTCGATCAGGCGCTGGCGGCAGCCTGAACGGGGCGCGCAGCGGGCGGCGACCGGCGCGCGAGCCAGAAGTGAACCAGCGCGGCGACGAAGACCGCGATGGCACCTGCCTGGTGCGCGAGCCCGAGGCCGATGGGTACGGCAAGCAGCAGAGTCCAGACCCCCAACACGGCTTGCAGGAGGGCGAACAGCGCAAGCGTCAGCGCGCTCGCAAGCAGCGCGGGTTCGGCCCCGCGGAAGCGAAGCCACACGAACTGGGCGAGCGAGGCGATGACCACGGCGTAGCCCAACATGCGGTGCTCGAACTGCACGGCGAGCGGATTTTCGAACAGGTTGAGATACCACGGCTCAGCTTCGGCCAGTCCGGAAGGAACAAACGCGCCGTCGATCAGCGGCCAGGTGTTGAACCCCCTGCCGGCGTCTAGGCCTGCGACGAGGGCGCCGGCCAACATTTGTGAGAAGATCAGTCCTAACATGCCGCCTGCGATCCACACGGCGGCACCGGAGCGCGGGACTGCCGCTGTCCGCTGTTGGCCGAGGCCGAGCAGAAGCCACAGCGTATAGCCGAGAATGATGAGGGCGATGCCGAAATGCAGCATGAGCCGGTATTGGCTCACGGAGACGCGGTCCACGAGCCCGCTCTTCACCATATACCAGCCGACAGCGCCCTGGGCGCCACCCAAGAGGAACAGTGCAAGAAGGCGCGGCAAGAGCGTGCGCGGAATGTAGCCCGCGAACCAAAAGGCGAGGAAGGGAATAAGAAAGGCGACGCCGATCAAGCGGCCCAAGAAGCGATGCGTCCACTCCCACCAATAGATGGTCTTGAACTGTTCGAGGCTCATGCCGCGATTGATCTCGGTATATTGGGGAATCTGTTTGTAGGCGTCGAACGCTTCTTGCCAGTCGGCCGCGGTGAGGGGCGGGACGGCGCCCATGACCGGCTTCCATTCGGTGATGGAAAGACCTGATTCGGTAAGCCGCGTGGCTCCACCGACCAGGATCATGAGAACGATGAGGCTTGCGAGCGCGGCAAGCCAAATGCGCAGGGCGCGGAGCTTACGCGCCGGAAACTCAGTTTCGGCATGACGTGCGGCAAGGGTCGCAGTCGAGAACATGGCGCTTCTGATAGCGGGCGCGACGGGCGAACTCAACCGGCCCTTCCTTGCCCCTTTGCCGCAGGTTGGCGGTGGAACGGAATTCGCGCAATATGGCGCAATGGCCTCACGCTCGCGCAAGCTAATCGGAACGATCGCGCTGCTGGCCTTTCTCGCGATTTACGCCTGGGCTGCGGCGGCGATCGGTTCGGGACGCATCGCACTCGCGCCGGCCTGGGCGCAATTCGCCTTCTTTTTCGTTGCCGGTCTCGCCTGGGTCGTCCCTGCGGGACTGCTCATCCGTTGGATGCAGCGGGGAGACTGACGCCTATGCCGCGTCGACTTGCTGAAAGCGATTCCAAAGCGCAAACGGCGCTCCGGACAAATAAAGCGCCGTATAGGTGAGCGACTGAAAGTCGCCGTTCAAAGAGACGCGGGGCAATGCGGTGAGATGCCGCCGATGCGCAGGAAACAGCATGCCCTTGCGCGTGGTCACGGCGGTCTTGAATCCGGCCTCGCGCGCCAGGGCGAAATCGCGCGGGCCCGCGCTGGCTGTATCGCCGTACGGAAAGGAAAAATGGAGGGGACGCGCTCCCGTCTCCTTTTCGATGCGGCTGGCGCTGCCGACCATCTCCGCGAGCGCATTCGCTTCGGAGAGCTTGGCGACGGCGAAATGGCCTTTAGTGTGCGCGCCGACGGTCACAAGCGGATCCCTGGCAAGCGTCTTGATCTCGTCCCAGCTCATGATGAGCCGCGAGCATTGAGCCGCCATGTCGACATCGTAGCGGTCCGCCAGCGCACGAACTGCTTGGCGCTGGCTCCCCTCGTCGATCGACCGCAGCCACCAATAGATGTCTTCAAAGGCGCGTGTTTTTTCCGCGGCCGTCGCCGCCGGGACCCGCCACAACTCGCTCCCCCGCCGCAGCTCAAGCTCGGGAGCGCGCGCCACGATCTCCTCCAGCGCGAGCCACCATAACTCGCCGGCACCCTCCGGATAATCGGTCGGGATGTAAACCGTAAAGGGCAGGTTGCGGCGCTTGAAGAGCGGGAAAGCGTTTTCGAGATTATCGCGGTAACCATCGTCGAAAGTGAAGCAGACGAAGCGGCGATCGTCCTCTTCTTGCAGTCTCCGCGCAGCCTCGTCGAGCGAGACGATGTCTAGGCCCACGTTCTCGACCTGATCGATGACTGCATCGAGAAAGTCCGGAGTGACTTCCAGAATGCGATTGGGTGCGAAAGCACGCGCCTCCCCCGGCTCGGGACGAACTTGGTGCAAAGTGAAGATAAGGCCAAGACCCTGGGTATACGGCGCCAGCAGCCGGTGCGCGCGGGTATGGTAAAGACCCGACATCGCTGCCTTCAACATCGCGGTTCTCATCCTGGTCACGACCGGCGTAGCTCCCTGACCATCAAGCGTTAACCTCCATTTGGCATCGTCTTGGCCGAGCCGCATTTGTGGCCGCACTTTCCTTGCAAAACGATTGCCAGTTGCGCGGAAGCTTAACGAAACCGCCGGAGAGGCCTTTTTACGGATATCAGCCCATGAGTTCGGCGACCCTATTGCGTACCGATAGCGAGATTGCCACTCCATTCGCGGAGCCGAGGAGGCCCATCGCCGTCGGCACCAGTGTCGGCACGGTACATCTTAGGCTGACTTCGGATCTGCAAAGCGTCGAGACGATTTGGAAAAAGCTCCAAGAAATTTCCCCTTGTACCGGAGCGCAAACATTCGACTGGGCCAAGGCATGGGCTCGCAATGTGCTCGAGCCGGAAGGCGCTCGTCCAGCGATCGTTCTGGGCACAGGCCCGGACGGGAGCATTCTGTTCCTGTGGGCGTTCGAAACGGGACGCCGGGCCGGATTGAGCGTGCTGCGATGGCTCGGCGGGGAACACGCGAACTACAACATGGGTCTGTTCGCGCCCGGAATTGCCGCCGCGCTGACAGCGGAGGATATGTCCCGTCTGCTTGCAAAGGTCGGGCGTCAAACCGGCGCCGCGGCGGCCTTACTTGAGGCGCAGCCCTTTTCGTTCGACGGCGTCCACAACCCCTTCGCCAAGCTTTTGCACCGGCGCTCTCCGAACGCCGGCTATGCGGCGAAGCTCGGCGATTTCACAACGCTCTATCACCAGCGTTTCGGCAAGCGCTCGCGCAGCGGCCTCGACCGCAAGGAGCGGAAGCTCGCCGAACTCGGGAGGCTGCGCTACGGCTGGGCAGAAACGCGGGAAGAGAGGCTCACTCTCATCGAAACTTTTTTCGACCAGAAGGCCGAGCAATTTGCCGCCATGGGGGTGAAGAATATCTTCGATGCTCAAGCGCGCGCCTTTTATCGCGAACTTGTGCTGCTCGAAGAAGACAATCCGAGCAGACTCAGGATGGGATATATTAAGCTCGATGACGACGTCCTTGCCACCTTCAGCGGCACCCTCGGTCACAAGCGGCTTCTCATCGTGCTTTGCTCTCTCGCTTCGGGGGAGACGCAGCGTTGCTCCCCCGGTGCGTTGCTGATCCGGCATCAAATCGAGGAGGCCTGCGAACAAGGACTCTCTTTCTACGATTTCGGGGCAGGTGCCGGATCGCATAAGGAACAATGGTCCGACGTGGTTCTGCCGCTGTTCGACAATGCGATCGTCTTCAAGCCGCAAGGTCTCTTGCTGACTCTGCCCCTGGGTGCAATCTCGTCGCTCAAGCGCGCGATCAAATCGAATCCGCGCTTGTGGTCGATCGCCCAAAGCGTGCGTAGCCGCCTCTTCGGCTCGACGGACGCGCTCTAAATGGCGGCGACGCGGCCGAGGAGCCCGGTACGCGGCTTGCCGCTTTGCTCGTAGAGCAAGACCGGGCAACCAAGCATGGAGTAGATCGAGAGATCGCTCTTGATGTCGTCAGGGCTTACTCCCGGGCGCAATACGGCGACGACAACTGGAATCTCGAATTTCAGCGCGGGCGTCAGCCGGCGCACTGCGTCAATGTCGCCGTGCAGAACGACACAGTCGTAAGTTTGCAACAGCGCTTCGAAGATGGGGGTGAAGATCTCGTTCTCGTCTTTCTTGGCGGCGAGCTTGGGATCCCCGGCCGGAATGACTTGGAGCTCGGTGGCCGGATCGATTTGTATCACGTCCTCGAACGAGGCACGCTCGGCCAACAGTTCCGTCAGACCAGGGGCGCGTGCCAACTCCAGCGGGCCGGAAACGGCTCCGGCGCTGCGGGTCAGGTCGAGCAGAACCACCCGCTCGCGGCGGTCGACAAGCGCGCGCGCGATTGCTATGGCCTCGCGGCTGGAATCGACTTTCGCGGCGCCGCCTGCCACCAGCACGGCGCGAGGCGCCCCGCCCCTTCCAGCGGCAATAATGTTATTGAGCAGGGCATCGAGCGATTTGAGCACCGGGCCGATCTTCTCGTCATTCGCAGTCGCGGCGGCCTTCTGCTTGGGCTTGGACTCGGTGGCGGCCTCGGCCGCCGCCAAGGCGAGACGCTGACTGAGATAGTGGCGAAGGTCGTTGGTTCTGAGCGGAGGCATGGTTTCACCTTTGCGTTTGTTGGACGCCGATTTGGTGCGCGGCCGGCGCGCACGGCGAATGCGGGCAAGCCAGCCATCGAAGGGGGCTGCGTCTTGCGGAGAATTGACATGCGCCGTTGCGGTCTGCCGCAAACGCTCAAGCAGGCTCGTGGGTGTGTGAGCGGCAGGAGCGGCGTCTTGGCTCGCCGTCTCGGCGTTGCGCGCCGTTGCGGTTTTGGCGCGATCGCCGGCGCGTCGGCGGAACAGGGAACGGCCCTCCTGAGCGGCGGGGGCCGTTGCCGCTGCGGTATCGGCGGCGGCCGGGACGGTAAGAGGAAGCTCAGCCTGTCCTGTTGGCATGAGAGGCGCTTGCGTCAGTGGAGACTGCATTTGTACGGCTACTGACGCCGAAGTTTCCGGAAGTCCGCGCGTATCGTCGGGTTCGGCGCGGCGTCTACGCTTGTCGTGTCGCGACTCGGCCGGCGCGGCCCGCGCAACGGCCGGGGCGGCGATCAATTCTCGCGCCAGCACATAGGCGAGCGACAGCAACGCTACCGCCGCCGCTGCCAGCAGGCTCATCGGCCCTTTCTTGGGGAAGGAGGGCAAGATCGAGGCGTGGGCGCGGCTCACAATCGTCGCCTGTGCCGGCACGGCTCCCATGTCGTGGCGGGCGCTCGCATCGCGGTAGCGGGCGAGGTAAGACTCAAGCAAATCGCGTTGCGCCTTGGCCTCGCGCTCGAGGGCGCGGAGCTTGATTTCGGCCTCGCTCAAGCCCGAGGCTTGCGTCTTCACTTCGTTCAGGCTGGCGCGCAAAGACGCTTCGCGCGCGGCGGCGATCTCGGCCTCGTTTTCCAAACTCTGCACGATTTTGATCGCCTCGGCGCGAATTTGCGCCCGCACATCGGCGAGCTCGGAATTTAGCTGCTTGATGCGCGGATGCGACGGAAGCAGAGTCGCGGACAGCTCGGCGAGCTGCCGCTGCACCTGCACACGCTGGTCGATCAGCCGCGCGATCAGTTCAGACTTCAACACTTCCGGCGTAGCGTCGATGTCGCTCTTCTCCTCCAGCATCTTTTTGATAAGACGGGCGCGCGCCTCAGCTTCCGAACGCTGCGCTTTGGCGAGTATCAATTGGCTGTTGAGCTCGGAAAGCTGCTGTGCGTTGAGAGTGACGTTGTTCGAGCCGGCGTAGAGTCCCTGGCTTGCGCGAAATTGCTCGACGGCGGCTTCGGCCTCGGCGACCTTCGGGCGCAGCACCTCGATCTGGCTGCTGAGCCAGGCGGTGGCGTCCTTCGTCTGCGCGAGCTTCGCTTCCCGCTGCCAGTCGATGTAAATGTCGGCGAGCTTGTTGGCGACCGCAGCAGCGAGGTTTGGATCGCCAGAGGTATAGTTGACGGCGATCACGCTCGATTTGGAAAGCTGAAACACGGAAAGGTGTTCGGCGAAGGCGTTCGCCGCCCGTTCTTCCTCGGAGTGGGGCGAACGGCCGCCAAGACCGATGCGCTTGAGTAGACGCGACAGCAGCGTGCCGCCGGCATCCTTCTCGAAGGCTGGATTGCCGATGAGATTGAGGTCGTCGATGACTTGCACGGCGAGGTCGCGCGACGTCAGCACCTGGACCTGGCTCTGCACGGCCTGCTCGTCCACCGTTCGTGCTCCATCGCGCGATGGCTCGCCGGCCGGACGGGTGAAAACCGATTCGTCGTTCTGCAGAAGGATGCGGGCCTCGGACGTATAGAGCGGCCGCATCGTCGAGAGCACGATGAAGGTGATGACGCCGGCGCCGAGCGCGAGGCTCACGATCCAGCCCTTGGCGCGCCAAAGCGCGCGGCCAAGCGTCTGAAGATCGATATCCTCGGCGACCGGGCGGACTGCGTCAGGCGGTGTCAAGCCACTGAACTCCTGGGCGTGAACTGTCATTAGACTGGGACCTCGTAACCAAAAGCTTAAAGCGCGAACCGTCTCGGCACGTTTGCTCAGCATTCATTAACCAAGGGCGGCCTAAAAGAGGACATGAGTTGCTTGCAAAGAGTCTGTCCCAAACGCTTGGCGCTTCTCGCCATTGCCCTTGTCGCGGCTATGCTTGGCGGGTGCAATCGAAGTGCCATTCCGGGGTTAACGACGCCGGGCTACGCCTTCGATACGCCAGCCCCCCTGCCCCCGCCTCCAGGCCCCATTCCGCTCACGCCCCCGATTGGCGGCGTGCCGGGGGTGCCGAGCAATCCCTATGCTGGCGGCTATCGCCTCGACAGCGGCGATCGGGTGCGCGTCATCGTGTTCGGACAAGACAATCTGTCGCGCGTTTATAGCGTCGATGCGAGCGGCTCGGTTTCGCTGCCGCTGGTGGGCCCGCTTAGGGCGCGCGGACTGACGCCGCTCGAACTGTCCGACAACATCGCCGACGAGCTCAGGCGAAAATACATCAAAGATCCGAAAGTGAGCGTCGAGGTCGAAACCTACCGGCCGTTCTTCATCCTCGGGGAAGTGAGGCGCCCCGGCGCCTATCCCTATGTCAACGCCATGACGGTGGAGGCCGGTGTGGCACTTGCCGAGGGCTTCACCGAGCGGGCGCGGAAAGGGATGGTCCGTCTCACCCGCAGATTCAACGGCGTGAACAGCACGGTGATGGTGCCGACCGACTATCCGGTTCAACCCGGAGACACTATTTACGTTCTCGAACGCTTCTTCTAAAGCTCACCGGGACGGTTCGGTCCTAAAAGCGGGGGTCGCGTGAGCTCCACGCTGCGTATTCTGCATTGCCTGCGTGCCCCGGTCGGAGGCCTGTTCCGCCACGTTCACGATCTTGCGCTGGGACAGGCGCAAATGGGCGCGGAGGTCGGCATTGTCTGCGATGAGCAAACCGGAGGCGATTCCGTTGCGCTTGGGCGACTGGCCGACAACTGTGTGCTCGGCCTGACGCGCCTGCCGATGAACCGTCATCTCGGGTTCGGCGATTGGAGCACCGTCCGCCAGATTACGCGCCTCGCCGCCAAGCTCAATGCCGACGTATTGCATGGCCATGGCGCCAAGGGCGGCGCCTATTCCCGGCTCGCCGCGAAGAAGTTGAAGCGTAAAGGAATGAAGGTGAAGGCGATCTACACGCCGCATGGAGGCAGCCTGCACTATTCGCCTGCGCGTCCCTTGGGGCGAGTCTATCTTGCGGCGGAACGGCGCCTGCTTCCCTTGAGCGACGGACTTCTGTTCGAGAGCCATTTCGCTTTCAACAAATATGTGGAGATGATCGGCGAGCCGCGCTGTCCGACGCGAATTGTGCCGAACGGGCTCTACCGGCACGAGTTTTACGAGCCAATGCTTTCCGACGACGCGGTCGATTTCGTGTTCGTCGGCGAACTACGCTATTTGAAGGGAGTCGATGTCTTGCTCGAAGCCCTTGCCGCGCATCAGGCTGTGTTTCCCGGCCGCGCCTTGATCGTCGGCACCGGCCCCGACGAAAAAAGCTTGAAGCGGCTGGCTCGCAGGCTCGGGCTGAACAGCAGGGTGTCCTTTGCCGGGGCGCAATCGGCGCGCAGCGCGTTCGCCCGTGCCCGCTGCATCGTGGTGCCGTCGCGGGCGGAGTCGTTTCCGTATATCGTGCTCGAGGCCGCCGCGGCGCAGATGCCGCTGATTGCCACCCGCGTGGGCGGCATCCCTGAGATTGTAGATGGCGTTGATATGCCACTCATTCCGCCCGGCGATGTGGCCGCGCTGGCGGGTCAGCTCCGCGCCTTCCTTGCAACTCCCAAACCGTTTCTCGACCGCGCCGCCGCCTTGCAAAAGATCGTAGCCGAGCGGTTTTCCGTGGACAATATGACGCACGAAATCGTCGACTTTTACATCTCCGGCGTCGGTGCCGGCGTTTCCTGACTGCGATTCATTCGCCTACACCCGGATTTAACCAAGGGCGCAAGGCGTCCTCGTTTCGGGATCGCTTTTCACCCATCTAAAAGCCGGCTGCTCCAGAGTGCGGGCAAGGTTCTCTCGCCTTTGGCACGCGATTTGCCTGCGTGCAGCCAAGCGTGTCTCAAGACGGGACAAGGATTAGAAATGAGCGAGAGTGAAGTCGTGCCGGTGCGGCAAGCGCCGATTTCTCCCCGTATGCGCTCGAAGAACGCCACGAGCGCGAAATTTCAGGAGCGGCGGCGCGTGCCGCGGCCGCCGCTCGCCGAGATTCGCCGCGGCGCGCAGCTTAATTTGATCCCCCCGATCGTGGTTACCGGAGCGGTACGGACGACCGAGTTCCTGCTCGTAGCAGGTCTCGGTTTCGGCGGCTATCTGGGCTATGTCGAACACGAGGCGCAGGGCATGCACCTTGTTTATCTCGCCGTCGTGCTCGCTGCGGCAACCGCCACCACCCTCCTCATGCAGGGGCTTAACCTCTACACCGTGCAGGCGCTCAACTCCTTTGCGCGAAGTTTCACGCGCATCATGCTTGCTTGGACGATTGTGGTGGGAAGTTTGATGGCGGGCGCGTTCTTCGGCAAGGTCGGAGCTGAGTTCTCGCGGGTGTGGATCGCGGCTTGGTACGGTTCGGCGCTGATCGTGTTGTTTGTCGAACGGCTTGTCGTTTCGACGATGGTGCGACGCTGGATCAAGGAAGGGCGCCTCAATCGTCGCGCCGTGGTGGTCGGCGGCGGTCCCGAGGCGGAAGCGCTGATCAAGGCGCTCGAGGCATCACAGGACACTGATATTCGCATCGTCGGCATCTTCGACGACAGGGGACCGGCCCGGGTCTCACCCCTCGTCGCCGGCTATCCGAAGCTCGGTAATGTCGACGAACTGGTCGGCTTTGCGCGCAACTCGCGGATCGATCTTCTGATCGTCGCCCTGCCGATCACAGCGGAGAACAGGCTGCTCCACCTGCTCAAGAAACTTTGGGTGCTTCCTGTCGATATCAGGCTTTCGGCGCACAGCAATCAGCTGCGCTTCCGGCCACGCACCTACTCCTATATCGGCAACGTTCCCTTCATCGACGTCACCGACAAGCCGATCGCCGACTGGGATCGCGTCAAGAAATGGCTGTTCGACAAGATAGCGGCGAGTATCTTGCTCGTTCTCCTCTCACCGTTGATGGCGGCGATCGCCGTTCTCGTCAAACTCGATTCGAAGGGACCGGTTCTGTTCCGGCAGAAGCGCCAAGGTTTCAATAACGAGCTCATCGAGGTGTTTAAGTTCCGCAGCATGTATGTCGACCACACCGATGCGGAAGCGAACAGGCTGGTGACGAAAAACGATCCGCGTGTCACCCGCATCGGCCGCTTCTTGCGCAAGACGAGTCTCGACGAGCTGCCGCAATTGATCAACGTGCTGAAGGGCGACTTGTCGCTTGTCGGGCCGAGACCGCATGCCTTGAAAGCGAAGGCCGAGAACAAGTTGTATTCCGACGTGGTGGATGGCTATTTCGCCCGGCACCGCGTCAAGCCCGGCGTGACCGGTTGGGCGCAGATCTGCGGCTGGCGCGGCGAAACCGACACCGAGGAAAAGATCCAGCGGCGCGTCGAACACGACCTCTACTACATCGAGAACTGGTCGGTGATGTTCGACCTATATATTTGCCTAATGACGCCGTTTGCACTGCTCAGGGGCGAGAACGCCTATTAAGGACGGTCGATGCAGACGGCAACTGCCCAGGCGACGGCAATGTGGAATGAAGCGCCCGCAGGTTCAGGCGAGGCGCCGGCGAACGCTTGCGTGCGTGGTTCGCGCGTCGCCCTGCTCATGCCGGCCTACAATCCCGGAGGGCTCATTTACCGGGCGCTCGAAAGCGTGGCCCGCAGTACCTACCCTTGCGACATCTATATCGTCGACGACGCCAGCACACCTCCGGTCGCCCAGATGCTCGGCAACTGGCCGCAGACCAAGATCATCAGACTGGAACGCAATAGCGGCCCCGCGCATGCGCGCAATGTGGGGCTCATGGCCATTCTGAGCAAACCCTACGATTTCGTCGCCTTGCTCGATTCCGACGATCTTTGCCACCCGGACCGTATAGCCACTCAGGTTGCGTTCCTGGATGCGCACCCCGAAATAGGCGCGGTGGGGTCTTGGGCGAGGATCATCGAAGAAAACAGCGGCCGTTTCCTCTATACCGCGCGCCCGCCGGCGAACCCGGAAGGTGTCAAGAAGGCTCTGTTTCAAAATGCGATCGTGATCAATTCCAGTCTCATGATCCGCACCGATGTGCTGAGGACTGTGGGACTCTACTCCGAACGCTACCCCGTCGCGGAGGATTACGAATTGCTGCGCCGCATGGCCGAGAAATTTGCAGTGACCAACATTCCGCAAGCGCTGGTCGATTATCGGATGTCGGCGGGCAGCATTTCGATGCGCCGGCGCCGCCGCCAGCTGCTCGACCGGCTTAGGATTCAACTGGCCTATTTCGACGCTGCGGAACCCCATGCGTGGATCGGGTTGGGCAAGACGCTGTTGATGTTTCTCGTCCCGACTTCGCTCATTCCCAAGCTGAAAGCGCTCAGAGATCGGCACCGGGCGGAACCCGTCCGGGCCGAACAGGGGCCCAAACCCTAGAAGGCGAGACGCGATCATGACGGCGCTCGTCGGCGCACAGGCGGCCACCTTCGGCGAAGGCGACCGGCGTATAAGCGTCGGGGTCCTGCGTCTCGGCTATTTCTATGTCTGGGTCACCATCGCCACCGGCGGAGTCGTGTTTTCGGAACCGGCCCCGTACGACGTGTTGATGGTTGGCGCCATGCTGCTGATCCCGGTGCTCGGGCTGGCGCGGTTCACGCGCGGCATCGGCTTCTATCTCTCGCTCTGGACTTTGGTCGTGGCCGGAGGCTTCGTCGCAAGCGCTCAAGCCGGCATCTTCGATGTGCCGGTCAAGCACATGGGCATCACGCTCTATCTCGCCCTATCGTCGGTTGTCATGGCGGGCTTTGTGCTCGATCGGCCCATCGCCAATGTGCGGCTGATCATGTCGGCTTATGTTTTCGCTGCGCTGATCGCCGCCTGCGCCGGCCTTGTCGGCTATTTCCATTTGTTGCCCGGCGCCGCCGAGCTGTTCACCGAGGAGTTCGGGCGCGTGCGTGGAACCTTCAAGGATCCGAATGTGCTCGGAGCTTATCTCGTTCCAGCGTTGCTTTACGTGCTTTATTTGCTGATGCGCTCAGGGCCGGTGCGCGGGGTCTTTTGGCTCTTGGCCGCGCCGATCCTGCTCTTTGCCTCGGTGCTCGCCTTTTCGCGCGGTGCGTGGCTCAATCTCGCCGTCTCGCTTGCGGTCTACGCCTATTTCGTTTTTATCACGGCGGGATCGCTTCGGCAGCGGCTCAAGCTCGTCCTCTATCTCCTCGCCGGGGCAATTTTTGCCGCCGGCGTGACTGCCGCTGCGCTCAGCATTCCTCGAGTTGCGGATCTGATGGGCCAACGCGCGAGCTTGGAGCAGCCCTACGACGTCGGGCCCGAAGGCCGCTTCGGCGGGCAAAAGAAGGCCTTCGGTCTTGTCCTCACCCATCCCCTCGGCCTCGGCGCGCTCGAGTTCGGCCGCGCGTACCATCATGAAGACGTCCACGAAGTCTATCTCAGCATGTTCCTGAATGCGGGTTGGCTCGGGGGCACGTTTTACTTCGCCATCGTTTTGCTGACGTTGTGGCTCGGCCTGCAACGGGTGGTGAGAGATCGCGGGGGCGACGGACTTAGCGCCGCTTTGATGGCGGCCTTCATCGGCATGGCGCTTGAAGGGGTGGTGATCGACACCGACCATTGGCGGCATTTTTACCTGATCATGGCCATGATCTGGGGGATGGCGCTCTCCCCGAAAGCCGTCGCATGGCAAAGACGAGGGCAAAACTCAGGATGACAGCGGTGGAGAACCACGCCACGTCGCAAGCCGGCGAAAAGGGATGGCGGACGCTCTTGCAGCCTCTCCTGCTACTTGCCATGCGCGGCGGGAGCACGGTGGGGAAATTCCTGCTTGCCATCTATACGGCCCGCTATCTTGGGCTCGCCGATCTAGGCATTTACGGGTTGCTCGTCGGTGCGGTGACAATCATGCCGGCCGTCGCCGGCTTCGGCATGACCGAATGGATCATGCGCAAGATCGTCGATCTACCCCGTGCCGAGGCGCTCCCCCTCGTCGCGTCGAGACTCAGTCTCACGCTGATCGTCCACCTCATCGTTCAACCGATTGCGCTCGGGCTCGATATTCTTCTCGGCGAGCCGATCCCCTTGCATATCGCGATACTCTGCGGCGCCATCCTCCTGCTCGAAAATCTCGGCACGGAGGCAGTCGATATGTTGATCGCCCGCCGCCGCGTTCTGCTCGCTTATCTCCTGACCTTCTTGCGCACCGGCGCTTGGCCGTTTCCCGTCATCGCGATCGGGCTTCTTTATCCGCAAACGCGTACGCTCGAATTTCTGCTTCTCGGATGGCTCACGGTGCTGGTCGCCAACTGGCTGATCATGATCGGGCTTGTCGTCCCGGAAGGACGCTGGCGGCTCTTGCGGCCAGATGTCGGCGTTTTGCTGCGGGACCTGCATGGAATTCTGCTACTCTACGTCAAGGACGTGAGCACGACGGTCAGCATGTTCATCGACCGCTTCCTGATCTCGATGTTCCTCGGGCTCGAGCTGACTGGCGTCTATACTCTGTTCTGGTCGATCGCCAATGTCGTGCACTCGCTGTCGGTCTATGGCGTGCTACAGGCCCAACTCCCGCATTTGATCGCCACGGCGCAGACGCACGACAAAAGCGCGCTCGACGCCCTCGAGCGGCACCTTCAGATCGAGACCGGCCTTTGGACGCTACTGCTTGCCGCCGCCGCGGCCGTCGCCACGCCGCTGATGCTGCCTTATCTCGACCGGCCCCTGGTGCAGGACTATCTGCCGGTCTTTTGGGTCATACTGGCGGCCACGCTTTTGCGCATCGCCGCGGACAGTTACGGCTTCCTGCTGCTCGCGCTGCATCGGGATCGGGCCATCGCGATCATCGCGCTTGGCGGCGCCATCGCGTCGGCGGCGTTGAATCTTCTGCTTACGCCCCTCGCCGGGCTTTGGGGGGCGTCGGCAGCCTATGTGCTCACCTCGGCCGGGCTCTTCATCGCCCGCTACGCGTTGGCAAGACCCGGCAAGGAGGCGGACGACAGTGACGCGGGTCTGACCGAGAGCGAAGCCAACCGCGCCGCCGTAGAAAGCGCCAATCTGCTCTAGTCTTGAAGTTGGAGAGAGTGGTCGGAGCGGCGAGATTTGAACTCGCGACCCCCGGTCCCCCAGACCGGTGCGCTAACCGGGCTGCGCTACGCTCCGAAGCTCTAATGGTTGGCTTCTCTCGATATATCGCTTAGGGCGCCGAAACAAGCCGTAACGGGCTGCCTTCAGTCCCTGGCCGCAGCCAAAATGCGCCGGCAGGCGTCGATCTCCTCGATCAGGGCGCCGATTTGCTTGGCATCGAGCCCCGAACGCTCGCCCTCCGCCGTTCGCGCCACCACAACGCTGCTCTTCGCAGCCTCTGCGGCGAGATCCGGGATTTGGGGCGGGCCATCGGTGTCCTCCCCGGCGTCCTCGGCGACGCTGCGATAGTGCATCACGAAACGGGGTCCGTGCTCGCGCAGGATCTTCTGCACCCCGCGAATGGTGTAGCCGTCGTTGTAGAGCAGGAAGCGGATCCCGCGCAGAAGCGCGACATCCTCGGGGCGGTAATAGCGCCGGCCTCCCCCCCGCTTCATCGGCTTGAGCTGGCTGAATTTCGCCTCCCAAAAGCGAAGCACGTGCTTCGGGACCTCAAGCTCCTCGGCGACCTCGCTGATAGTCCGAAACGCTTCCGGCGCCTTGTCCAACGCTTCCTCCTCCCTGGCGTCGATCTGAGAGCAACGCTACTCGGCCGCCTTTCTCCGGGAGAGCGCGTCGTTGATGCGCTGCTTCATTATGTTGCTCGCACGGAAGACCAGCACGCGGCGCGGCGTGATCGGAACTTCCTGGCCGGTCTTAGGGTTGCGGCCTATGCGTTGCCCTTTGTCGCGGATGCCGAAGGATCCGAACGAGGACAACTTTACAGTGTCGCCGCGTTCCAGGCTCGCCACGATCTCGCGCAAGATCATCTCAACGATCTCTGCCGATTCGTTGCGCGGCAAACCCACCTTTTGAAACACAGCTTCCGCCAAATCGGCGCGCGTCAGTGTCTTCCCGCTCATTTGCGTACGCTCCCCCAGTCGCGGGACTAATCAAGATGCTAATCGAGCGAATGCGAGGCGGTCAATCTGTCCCACGATCAAAATGCTGATTTTGCATCCTTTTCCAACAGGGTGTGGCTTTCGCGCGGCACTCCTCGATTTTCGCGCTACCAACGAACGAGAACGGCTCCCCAGGTGAAGCCGCCGCCCATGGCTTCGAGCAGCACAAGGTCTCCAGGCTTGATCCTGCCATCGGCCCTGCCCTGACTCAAGGCCAAGGGAATCGAAGCCGCCGATGTATTGGCATGCTTATCGACTGTCACAATTACCTTGCTCGGGTCCAAGCCAAGTTTCCGCGCAGCACCGTCCAAGATACGCTTATTGGCCTGATGCGGCACGAACCAGTCTATATCCGAGGCTTTATAGCCGGCTTGGGTAAGGGTTGAGTCGATGACCTCGCTGATCTTGGTGACGGCGTGGCGAAATACCTCCGGCCCGTCCATACGCACATGTCCAACAGTGCCGGTCGAAGAGGGGCCGCCGTCGACATAGAGCTTGTCGCGATAACGGCCGTCGGAACGGAGGCTGGTGGCGAGGATGCCCCGGTCGGTCAGGGCGCCGTTCAACTTCTGCGCTTCGACTACAACCGCTCCGGCGCCGTCGCCGAACAACACGCAAGTGGAACGGTCATGCCAGTCGAGAATGCGCGAAAACGCCTCGGCTCCGATCACGAGCGCGCGCTTGAACATGCCGCCTTTCAGATAATTGTCGGCAGTCGCCAGCGCGAAAACGAAGCCTGAGCAGACGGCCTGCATGTCGAAAGCGGCGCCTTGGGTGATGCCGAGTTCGGCTTGGATCGTCACCGCGGTGGCGGGAAAGGTCTGATCAGGTGTCGAGGTGGCAAGAATGATGAGGTCGATGTCCTCGGGCGCAAGGCCGGCATCGTCGAGCGCCGCGCGCGCCGCGACCGCGCCCATAGAGGACGTAAGCTCGCCTTCCGCCGCGATCCGCCTTTCCTTGATGCCGGTGCGCTCGGTGATCCAGCGGTCGGAGGTGTCGACCATGGCGGCAAGGTCGTCATTGGTGAGAACCCGCGTCGGCAGGTACCCGCCACAACCCCGAATGACCGACCTGATCTTACTCACGCCCCTACTCCCAAAGCCTAGGCCGCGCCCTCAAGCTCCAATTTGGAGTGAAAACCGGCGATATCGTTTGCCAGGCGCTTCACCACACCGCTCGACGCCATGTCGTAGGCAAGATCGATGGCGCTGGCGAAGCCCGTCGCATCCGTCCCCCCGTGGCTTTTGACGACGATGCCGTTCAGCCCCAGAAATATGCCGCCGTTCAACTGGCGCGGATCCATTTTCTCTTTGAGCGCGCGGAACGCACCTTGCGCCAGAACCGCGCCCAAGCGAGCCAAAAGCGTCCGCCCCATGGCCGCGCGCAAATATTCGCCGATTTGCTTAGCCGTTCCTTCGGCGGTCTTCAAGGCGATGTTGCCGGTAAAGCCGTCGGTTACCACGACGTCGACCACACCCCGCCCGACGTCGTCGCCCTCGACGAAGCCGTGATAGCGGATCGGAAGGGGCGAGTCCTTCAGCAAGGCGGCGGCCTTCTTGATCTCGTCGAGCCCTTTGACCTCCTCGACGCCGATATTGAGCAGCCCGACCGAAGGCCGCTCGATGCCAAAAAGCGCGCGCGCCATAGCGGCGCCCATCAAGGTAAACTCGACGAGCTGGCGGGCATCGGCGCCGACATTCGCGCCCACGTCCAACACGATACATTCGCTGTCGATGGTCGGCCAGATGGCGGCGATGGCCGGACGGTCGACGCCCTCGATCGTCTTCAAGCAGAACTTGGCCATAGCCATCAATGCACCGGTATTTCCGGCCGACACGGCGGCGTCGGCGCGTCCATCCTTTACCGCTTCGAGGGCGAGCCACATGCTCGAATGGTAACGGCCCTTGCGCAAGGCTTGGCTGGGCTTGGCGTCCATGGCGACTGCCAAGTCCGTGTGTACCAGCTCGCAATGCGCGGCGAGTGCGGGATGCGCTTCGAGCTCCGGCTCGATCGACGCCGCGTTGCCCACGAGGAGGAAGCGCGCCTCGGGATGGCGAATGAGCGCAATGGCCGCCGCCGGGATGACCACGCTCGGACCGTGGTCCCCGCCCATGGCGTCAAGCGCTATGGTGACTGGAGCACCCATCTTCACTGCCGTTCGATGAGGATTGACTTTATGCAGCGGACCGGCCGCGGCACCCCCCGGAAATGAGACCCGAATAGACTTAAAAGCAAGCCAGTGACAACCGGATTTTGGCGCCGCGGCCCGGCCTCAGCGGCGCTTCAGCGACGCGAGGGCGGCAAAAGGACCTGCCGGAGGCGACTCTTGCCTGCCGGGCGCTCCGTCGTGCCATTCGAAACGCGCTCCTTCGCGCTTGGGATAGGGGTCGAGCTGGGTGGCCAGCGTTTCGTAGATCAAGGGCCCAAGGTCGATTATGCCGTCGACGATGGCTTCGGGCCAATCTAGGAGGCCCGTGTGCCCGGGTTCCTCGCTGCTTCTTTCGAGCGCATCGATGAGAAAGGCCGGCCAGAAATCGACCTCCACCGGAATGTCGAGACTGGCGGCTACCGGGTCGAGCGACACGACACATGTTTGCGTGACTTCGGCGGCGAGTCTGCCGTTGAGACGGAAGCGTCCTTCATCGCCGCGCGTGAGCCGATAGGTGAAGACTAGGCGGTCGAGTGCTACGAGATCGAGCATGCGGGCAATCGCCTCGCGCTCGGCTACGGTGACGGCAATTTCGCCGCTCGCGACGTCCCCGATGTCTTCGACCTTGAGCGGCCGTGAGAGCAGAGCCCGGTCAGGAGCGTTGGTCATTGGGGCCACCGTTTCGCAATCCTCCGCCGCAGGCCTTGGGAAACTGTATTTCGCCGTTGCAAAGCGCGGCCAAGGACTGCCCTTCAAGCATATTTGTCATAGCTATTAGATAGCGCGAGAGTGCGGAAGTTGCATCCCCCGCAAGCCCTTCCGCTTCGCCGAGAGGGACGGCCTCCGCAATGGCGCGTGCAAGGGCCTCCTCCCCGGCGGGCAGGGCTTCAGCGTAGCTGGAAAACAGGGCCGCACTGGCAGCGGCAAGACCTCGCATTTTTTTGGGGATGCTGAGATCGCCGACGCCGATCTCCCGCATCACGACTTCCATGTCTGCGGTGAAGCGGTCGCTAAGCCCTTGCGCGAGGTTGAGCGCCTCTGCCCCCTCCCCTTTGAGGCGGTAGAGCAGTGCGAAGAGGTGAAGCGAGAGCACGAGAAAGCGCCCTTGCAATGTGTCGGGAACAGAGAGACTTCGGTAGAAGACGGGGAGCCGTGCCTGCGCCACAATCGCGCCATAGAGTTTGGCTGCGTTTCCGGGGGCGATGCGCCTAAGGTCTGGTTCGTGTGGGTTCAAGGCAGCGCTCGCGGCGTAAGTTTGGGCGCCAAGCCGCGCCGGTTGGGGCTATCGAGGGACATTTGGATTTGCGCAAGCTCACGCTTGTTTCGATAAAGGCGGCCGTTCCGGTGTTTGCCGCGCTTCTGTTGAGCGCGCTTACCGCAGGGTGCGGCGCGCAGATCGATCGGCATGGCCATGTCTTCATGGACGTCGACGTGCAAGCGGTTCAGCCCGGCATGACCAAGGAAGAGGTCACCCAAGTCCTCGGTTCTCCCGATACCACGAGCGCGATCGGGGGCGACGCTTATTACTACATCTCCAGTACGCAAAAATCCGTCGCCTTCCTTAAGCCGTGGGAAATCGACCGCCAAGTGGTCGCCGTCTATTTCGACGGCAGCCAGAACGTCCAGCAAGTCGCCCATTACGGGCTGAAAGACGGGATCGTCGTCAACTACCTCAAAGACGAGACGCCTGCACGCGGCAAGGACCTCGGGCTGCTCGAGCAAATCTTCGGCAACCTCGCCAATCGCAGCATGCTCAAAGACACGCGACAGCCCGGCGTCGATCCGACCCGTCCCGGCGGGCTCTAAGTCCTATTGGTGCGCGAGCACGGCGAGCAACAACAGGGCGACGATATTGGTGATCTTGATCATCGGGTTGACCGCGGGTCCGGCGGTATCCTTGTAAGGATCGCCGACCGTGTCGCCGGTCACCGCGGCTTTGTGCGCCTCCGAGCCTTTACCACCGTAATTGCCGTCCTCGATATATTTCTTGGCGTTATCCCAAGCGCCTCCGCCGGCCGTCATGGAAATGGCGACGAAAAGCCCGGTGACGATCACGCCGAGCAACATGGCGCCGACGGCCGAGAAGGCCGCGCTTTTTCCGGCAATCGCGTTGATGACGAAGTAGAACACGATCGGCGATAGCACCGGCAGCAAGGAGGGCACGATCATTTCCTTGATTGCGGCGCGGGTGAGCAGATCGACGGCACGGCCGTAATCGGGACGATCGGTACCCTTCATGATGCCCGGCTTTTCTTTGAATTGACGGCGCACTTCCTCGACGATAGCGGAGCCTGCGCGTCCCACCGCGGTCATGGCGATGCCACCGAAAAGGTAGGGGAGCAGGCCGCCGAGGAAAAGCCCGACCACCACGTAGGGATTTGACAGGGTAAAGGTCGGATCGACGCCGGTGAAATAGGGGAATTTGTCGGCATTTGCCGCGAAATATTTCAAGTCTTCGGTATAGGCCGCGAACAGCACCAGCGCACCGAGACCTGCCGAGCCGATGGCGTACCCCTTGGTCACGGCCTTGGTGGTATTGCCCACGGCATCGAGCGCATCGGTCGATTTGCGCACTTCCTTCGGCAGTCCCGCCATCTCGGCGATGCCGCCGGCATTGTCCGTCACCGGGCCGAACGCATCGAGCGCCACCACCATACCGGCGAGCGCCAGCATCGTCGTGACCGCAACGGCGATGCCGAACAGGCCGGCCAGGATGTAGGAGACGACGATTCCAGCCATGATGACCAACGCCGGCAGCGCGGTGGCTTCCAGCGAAACGGCAAGGCCCTGGATGACGTTGGTGCCATGACCCGTCACCGAAGCCTTGGCGATCGAGTGCACTGGCCGAAAGCGCGTGCCGGTATAATACTCGGTGATCACGACGATCAGTGCGGTGACGATGAGGCCGACCGCGCCGCAATAAAACAGCGCCTTGCCGGTGAAACTCACCTCGCCGACCTTCATCGCCGTATCCATGCCGACGAGAGCGGCGGTAACGGGCCAAAGCAGGATCAGCGAGAGGATGCCGGTCGCGATCACGCCCTTATAGAGCGCGCCCATGATCGACTGAGTCTTGCCAAGCCGCACAAAGAAAGTGCCGATGATCGAGGTCAGCACACATACCGCGCCGATGGCGAGCGGGTAGAGCATCATCTCCATAAGGCGGTCGCCGCCGGCGAAATAGATCGAGGCGAGCACCATGGTCGCCACCACGGTGACGACGTAAGTCTCGAACAAGTCTGCGGCCATGCCGGCGCAGTCGCCGACATTGTCGCCCACGTTGTCGGCGATGGTGGCCGGATTACGGGGGTCGTCCTCGGGAATGCCGGCCTCGACTTTGCCGACGAGATCGCCGCCGACATCGGCCCCCTTGGTGAAGATGCCCCCGCCAAGTCGCGCGAAGATAGAGATCAGGGAAGCGCCGAAGCCGAGCGCCACGAGCGCATCGACCACACTGCGTGAAGCGGGGCTATAGCCGAGAATTTGTGTGAGCACGAGGAAATAGATCGAGACGCTGAGGAGCGCGAGGCCGGCCACGAGAAGACCGGTAATGGCGCCGGCGCGGAAGGCAAGGCTCAGACCGTCGGCGAGGCTCTTGGTGGCGGCCTGAGCCGTCCTCAAATTGGCGCGCACCGAGACATTCATACCGATATAGCCGGCCGCGCCAGAGAGCACAGCGCCGAGCGCGAAGCCGGCCGCTGGAGCAAGGCCAAGAAGATAAGCGAGAACGACAAAGATCAACACGCCGACAAGGGCGATGGTGGTGTATTGGCGGGCGAGATAGGCTTGCGCTCCTTCCTGAATCGCGGCGGCGATTTCCTGCATGCGCGCCGTGCCTTGGTCTGAGGCGAGGACTGCCCGCGTCGTCCACACCCCATAGGCGATCGAGAGCGCTCCGCAAGCGATAATCAGGTAGAGAACCCAGGTCATGACGGCTGCCTCTTAAGCGTTAAACGTTCAATTTGGATTGGCGGGACAATCGGCACTGAAAGGCGGCATGCGATGATGCCCCGGCCCCGAGCCCCGTAGATTGGTCTGAAAGCCCGCGGGAAAATGCCAAAACTGCCGCCGGGACGCAACAGAAGCCTCTAGGGGCGTCAATTTGGCCCTTTCGCTCGGTCGGGCCCCTAGAAATGGGCAAATCCCTTACGCTGGAGCGGCAACGGCTTGCCGTCCGGTGCAATAACGCGCACGGCCTCCTTTTGCCCCTCTATTCGGCCGATGACGGCGATGGGGACGCCGCGATTGGCCGACTCGGCTTCGAAGGCTGCCGCATTCATCTCGGTGACGCTCGCCACGATCTCGTAATCGTCTCCGGCCGTGAGCAAGGAGGGGAGAAGATCGGGATCGCACTCAAGCGCTTTGCGGGCGGCCTCCGACAAGGGAATTTCGCCGGCCTCGATGAGAGCGCCTGCGTGGGACATCTTGGCCAGCTTGTCGATATCGCCGACCAGTCCGTCGGAGACGTCGATGGCGGCCTGAGCGAAGTTGCGCAAAGGGATGATGAAATTGCAGCGCGGTGTGGGGCGCCGATAGCGTTCGACCAGGAAGTCCTGTTCCGACTCGCTCAGGTTCCAGTCTCGGGCAAGCTTCGGCTGCTGCAACAGGCGCAGGCCGAGAAAGGCGTCGCCGATCGTGCCACTGACATAAAGGCTGTCGCCCGGCTTTGCGCCGTGACGGAAGACAGCGTGGCCGTGCGAGACAAGGCCGAGCGCCGTAACGGTGATGGTGATGGGACCCGGGCTCGCGGTGGTGTCGCCGCCCATGAGCGAGATTCCGGTCTGCTCCTGAAGTTCCCAAAGGCCTGCGGCGAAAGACTCGAACCACTCGGCCGGCGTACTGTTCGGAACAGTGAGGGCGAGAAGATAGCCGTAGCCGCGCGCGCCCTTTGCGGCGAGGTCGGAAAGATTGACGGCGAGCGCCTTGTAGCCGACCGTATTCGGCGGGTCGCCGCTCAGAAAGTGCACGTTCTCGATCAGGGTGTCGCAGGTGGCGACAAGCTCGTAGCCCTCGGCGACGACGAGCACCGCGGCGTCATCGCGAAGCGCAAGCGCGGCGGAGTCGGTCGCAAGCGGCGCGAAATAGCGGGCGATGATTTCGAACTCCCCGGGTCCCCTCTTACCGCCTTGTCCGCGATTGTCAGCCATTTTGGGTGCCTTGCTGTGCAAATTCCTGCGGCCGCAATTCATGAGCGAGTTTGTCGAGGATGCCGTTGACGACCTTCGGCTCGTCTTCGTCGAAGAAGGCGTGCGCGACATCGACATATTCGGAAATGACGACGCGGGCCGGTATGTCCGGGCGCGCCAGAATTTCGAACACGCCGGCGCGCAGAACCGCGCGCAAGATCGAATCGACGCGCGTAAGGCGCCAGCCTTCGGCGAGCTGCTGATCGATCAAGGGGTCGATCTTGAGCTGCTCGCGCACCACGCCCTGCACGAGATTGCGGAAGAACGCCTCCTCCGCACGGTGGAATTCGCAGCCTTCGACCTCCTTACCGAGTCTATGCGCTTCGAACTCGGCGATCACGTCGTTCAGGTCGATGCCGGTCATGTCCATCTGGTAGAGCGCCTGCACCGCGGCCAGCCGCGCAGCGCTGCGGGAGGCGGCACGGGCGCTTATTTCGCCTCGCTTGTTCATGGTGCTAGCGCCGGCTCGCCGAGGAAAAATGCCGCTCGAGCTGCATCAAGGTGAGACAGGCGCGCGCCGCATCGCCGCCCTTATTGCGGCCGTCGACGCTCGCCCGCTCCCAAGCCTGCTCCCTGCTCTCGCAGGTAAGGATGCCGAAACCGATCGGAACCGCGTGCTGCACGGCGAGCTGATGCAGGCCGGCCGATGATTCCCGCGCGACGATATCGTAATGGGTGGTCTCGCCCCGGATAACGCAGCCGAGCGCGATGCAGCCGCGATGCCGCCCGGCCCTTCCGACATATCCGTTAGCGAGCGCAAGGCTCAAGGCCGGCGCGATTTCGAGCGCGCCGGGTACGGGCAAGCGCTCATAGGGTACGCGGTTGACCTCGAGTTCGTGGACGGCGCCGTTGGCAAGTTCATCGGCGATGTCCTCGTAGAAGCGCGCCTCGATAATGAGCACGGAACGAGGGCCTTTGCGCGACATGGCGGCTTACTCCAGCGGCCGATGGCCGGCGACCTTGAGTCCATAGCCTTCGAGGCCGACGATCTTGCGGGCCGGCGAATTGGAGAGCAGCACCATCTCGTGTACGCCGAGATCGAGGAGGATTTGCGCGCCGATTCCGTATTCGATCAACCGCTGCTGACCGCCGGCTTCGGTATCTTGTTTGAAGCGCGCCGAGAGGGCGTCGGGGCGCGACTCGCGGATGACGACGATGACGCCTCGTCCCTCGCGGCCGACAATCTCCATGGCCTTGTGCACGGGAGTTTCGCGCCGCGAACCCGCCGAGATCACATCGTCGACGCTGTTTAGCGCATGCACGCGGACGAGCACGGGGGCACCGGAGGCGACGTCGCCTTTTACCAAAGCGAAATGCTCCGCCGGATCGACGGTCGTGGCGTAAACCTTGAGATCGAACGCGCCGCCGAAGGCGCTCTCGATCCGCGTTTCGGCCACCCGTTTGACGAGATGGTCGTAGCGCAGCCGGTAGGCGATCAAGTCGGCGATGGTGGCGATCTTGAGCCCGTGACGCTCTGCGAAGCCCATGAGATCGGGCAAGCGCGCCATGGTGCCGTCGTCGTTCATGATCTCGCAGATGACCCCGGCCGGATAGAGGCCGGCGAGACGGGCGATATCGACGGCCGCTTCGGTGTGACCGGCCCGCACCAGCACGCCGCCCTCCTTGGCGAGAAGCGGAAACACGTGGCCCGGCGTCATGATGTCCCGGTAGTCCTTGGTCGGGTCAATGGCCACGGAGATGGTGTGTGCGCGGTCGTGCGCCGAAATGCCGGTGGAGACGCCTTCCCTCGCCTCGATGGAAACGGTGAATGCGGTGGCATGACGGCTGCGATTGGAGCGCGACATCAGCTCGAGATGGAGTTGCTTTGCGCGTTCCGGCGTCAGAGCGAGGCAAATCAGCCCGCGGCCGTATTTGGCCATGAAATTGATAGCATCCGGAGTCGCCATTTGCGCGGGGATGACGAGATCGCCCTCGTTCTCGCGCTCTTCGGCATCGACGAGGATGAACATGCGGCCGTTGCGCGCGTCGTCGATCACCTCTTCGATCGAGGAGAGGACGTGATGTTTGGGTCTCGCGGCGAGGGTCACGGGGTTTTGCCTTCCATTTCTCTCAGTCGCGCCACGTAGCGCGCCAGGAGATCGACTTCAAGATTTACCAGATCGGAGGGGCGCCGGTCTTTCCATGTCGTATGCGCCAAAGTGTAGGGAACCACGTTTACACCGAAGCGGACGCCGTCGACGGAGTTAACCGTGAGCGATACCCCGTCAAGCGCAACCGAACCTTTGGCGGCAATAAAGGGCGCCAACTCGGCGGGGCTGTCGAGGACGAAACGGATACTGTCGCCGTCTTGCTCGCGGGCGACGATCCTGGCGCAGCCGTCGATATGGCCGGTGACGAGATGGCCGCCGAGCTCCTCGCCGAGCGCCAGCGGACGTTCAAGATTGACGCGGCGGCCGACATTCCATTCCCCAAGGGTAGTACGCGCCAGGGTCTCGTTGGAGACATCGACGGCGAAGACAGCATCGTCGCCATCGCCTTGGCCGCTTTCGACGATGGTGAGGCAGCAGCCGTCGCAGGCGATGGAGGCGCCCGCCACGAGGCTGGTACGCTCGTAGGGGCAAGCGATCTCGAAACGCGAGCCTTCGCGCTTCTCGATTCTGCCTATGCCGCTGACAATGCCCGTGAACATCGCCGGTCCCGCCGCCACGCTGTCATCCGGTCGGGGCCGAAAGAGCGCGCTTCGATTTGCGAGAAATGACCGCTTGCGGTCAATCGATCAAGACTGTCGCCGGCAAAGGGCGGGAGCCCGTCGGGACCGGCGGGCCTGTGGCCTTGGTAAATGAAGGCTTCGTCGATGAGATCGGCATCGAGAAAAGCGCGCGCCACTTGCGGCCCGCCTTCGACGAGAAGGCGGGTGATGCCGCGCATTGCCAAGGTCTCGAGCACGTCGCGGACGCTCAGCAGGCCGCATTCGTCGACCGGCACCGGAACGATCTCGGCGCCGCGATCCTGTAAGGCGTCCATATCCGGATGTTCCTCTTCGGAACAGACGAGCCACACCGGCACCATCATGTCGTTGAAGAGACGCGCGTCGGGCGGCGTGCGCAGACGCCGGTCGAGAACGACGCGGACCGGCGAGCGGCAGGACATGCCCGGCAGACGGCAAGTGAGACTGGGATTGTCCGCCTCGATCGTGCCGCGGCCGACCAGAATGGCATCGTTGCGGGCCCTGAGGAGATGGCCGTGGGCGCGCGCGTCGGGGCCGGTGATCCAGACCGGCGCCCCCTCCCCTCTCGGCATCAGCCCATCGCTGCCCACGGCGAGTTTCAATGTAACGGCGGGCCGTCCTTGAGTAACGCGCAGAATGTGGCCCAAGGCGATCTCTATTGCTTCGTCGGCCAGCACGCCCTCTCTCACCTCGATTCCGGCACCCGCAAGCCGCGCCGATCCGCGCCCCGCGGTGCGCGGATCGGGATCGGAAATCGCAATGACGGCACGGGCCAGTCCGGCGGCGATGATCGACTCGGCACAAGCCGGACCGCGGCCGCCGTCATGGGCGCAAGGCTCGAGAGTGACGTAGAGGGTGCCGCCGCGGGCGAACTCTCCGGCTCGCTCGAGCGCAACCGCCTCGGCATGCGGGCGGCCGCCGGGGGCGGTCCAGCCGCGGCCAGCGATTTCTCCGGTCCGGGAAACGACGACCGCGCCCACCGAAGGGTTCGGCCAAGTGAGCCCAAGCCCGCGCCTGGCAAGTTGCAGCGCTTGCGCCATATGGTGTTCGTCGCTTGCGCTCATGGGCCGAAATGTAGTGAGTGCCATCAATCTTCGGCAGAGGCCGAAGCCTTCCCGGAGTCGATTTCTTCGTCCTCGCCGGTCGCGGCAAGCTCGCCGAGCAAAGCCTCGAAATCCTTTGCCTCGCGGAAATTCTTGTACACCGAGGCGAAGCGAACATAGGCGACATCGTCGAGCGCCTTGAGCGCCTCCATGACAAGGCGTCCGATCGTCTCCGAGCGAATCTCGCTTTCGCCCATATTTTCCAGCCGGCGGACGATGCCGCTCACCATGCGCTCGACGCGCTCGGGATCGACCGGGCGTTTGCGCAGAGCGACTTGCACCGAGCGCATCAATTTATCGCGATCGAAGGGCATACGGCGTCCTGACCGCTTGATGACGGTCAGCTCGCGCAGCTGCACGCGCTCGAACGTGGTGAAGCGGCCGCCGCAATCGGCACAGACGCGGCGGCGCCTAATCGTGGCGTGGTCCTCGCTCGGCCGCGAGTCCTTCACTTGCGTGTTGGTGCTGCCGCAATAGGGGCATCGCATGAGCGGCTGCCCTCCCCTGTTTTGCCGTCAACACGACTCAGCGGTAAATCGGATAACGCTCGCAAAGCTCGATGGCGCGCTTCTTCACGCTCTCCTCGACGGCGCTATTGCCCTCGTCGCCCTTGGCGGCGAGCCCGTCGAGCACTTCGAGAATCATGCCCCCGATCTGCTGGAACTCGGCGATGCCGAAGCCGCGCGTCGTTCCGGCCGGAGAGCCGAGGCGAATGCCGGAGGTGACCGCTGGCTTCTCGGGATCGAAGGGCACGCCGTTCTTGTTGCAGGTGATATGCGCGCGGCCGAGCGCGACTTCCGCCGCTTTGCCCGTGAGCTTTTTCGGCCTCAGATCGACCAGCATCAAATGCGTGTCGGTGCCGCCTGAAACGAGCGCAAGGCCACCCTTAACCAGGGTCTCACCGAGCGCCTTGGCGTTGTCGATCACGTTCTTGGCGTAGAGCTTGAATTCGGGGCGAAGGGCTTCGCCGAAGGCGACCGCCTTGGCGGCGATGATATGCATCAAGGGGCCGCCCTGAAGTCCGGGGAACACCGCCGAATTGATCTTCTTGCCGATTTCCTCGTCGTTCGAAAGCACCATGCCGGCGCGGGGTCCGCGCAACGTTTTGTGCGTCGTGGTGGTGACGACGTGGGCGTGCGGTAGCGGGCTCGGATGCAAGCCGGCGGCCACCAGACCGGCGAAATGCGCCATGTCCACCATGAGATAGGCGCCGACCGAATCGGCGATGGCCCGGAAGCGGGCGAAGTCGATGATACGCGGATAGGCGGAGCCGCCGGCGATAATCAAAGCCGGCTTGTGTTCCTTGGCCAGGCGCTCGACCTCGTCATAATCGATGCGATGATCGTCCTTGCGCACGCCATACTGGACAGCGTTGAACCATTTTCCCGAGAGGTTGGGCGGGGCGCCATGCGTGAGATGGCCGCCGGAGGCGAGCGACATGCCGATGACAGTGTCCCCAGGCTTGGTCAAGGCAAGCAGCACGGATTGATTGGCTTGCGAGCCGGAATGCGGCTGCACATTGGCGAAGGCGCAATTGAACAGGCGCTTGGCGCGGTCGATCGCCAATTGCTCGACGACATCGACGAACTGGCAGCCG
>DATLXW010000130.1:0-2141 GCA_035575415.1 Methyloceanibacter sp.
CCGCCATAAAGGATGCGCACGCCCTTGGCTTCATGCGCGCCGAGCAGCCGTTCCAGTTCGCCGCGGATGAAGGCGTGCACTTCCGCGACATCGGCGGGCGCGGGCGTAAGGCCGGTGCCAATCGCCCACACCGGCTCGTAAGCGATGATGGTATTCGCGGCGTGCGCGTTCTCGGGCAAGGAGCCTTCGAGTTGCCGCCTGACAACTTCGAGCGTTTTTCCGTCGCGCCGCTCCTGTTCGGTCTCGCCGATGCAGATGATGGCGTCGAGCCCTGCGCGATGGGCGGCGCGCGCCTTGGCTCTGACCAGGGCGTCGGTTTCGCCGTGATCGCTGCGGCGTTCGGAGTGCCCGACGATGATGGCTCTGGCGCCGGCGTCGGCCAGCATCTCGGCGGAAAGGTCGCCGGTATGCGCGCCAGCGGGCTCGGGATGGCAATCCTGCGCGCCCAAAAGGATCGTGCTCCCGGTAAGAAAGTAGCGCGCCTGGGCAAGCAAGGTGGCCGGCGGGCAAACCATGATGTCGGCTCCGGGCACCGGACTCCGCGCGAGGTGCTCCTTGAGCGTCTTCAGCTCGGCAAGCGAGGCGGTGAGCCCGTTCATCTTCCAGTTGCCCGCCACCAGCGGCCTGTTTGCGCTCACGTGCCTTCCCTCCGCTTGCAGCCGCCGTTTACCGTGCCAGTGATCTGGCCGGAGAAGGCCGCCTTGCCGGGTCTCTTTCAGCTACCTATGATGCCGCCGCCGCGCGAGCCTGTCCAAGCATCGGACGCCAGCGCGGCTTTGGCAATTGAGAATGGAAGGTTTTCAGCGTGGCACTCGATACATTGCGCAAGGGGGCGGCCCGAACGCTCGGCATGATTCTGATCGGCCTGCTGGTGGTCAGCTTCGCGATCTGGGGAATCGCGGACATTTTCACCGGCTATGGGCGGCAGACCCTCATCCGCGTCGGGGATACCGAAATCACCGGCCAGGATTACTTGCGCGCGCAGCAAGAAGTGCTACGCGCGATGAGCGCTCAGATTGGGCGCAGCCTTTCGCTGCAAGAGGCGCGCGCGATGGGACTCGACAGCCGCGTGATGGAGCGGCTGGTCGGCGGGGCGGCGGTCGACAACCACGCCGAGGAACTCCATCTCGGCATCGCCGAGGCCGCGCTGCTCGACGAGATCATGAACGATCCCGCCTTCAAGGATTCACTCGGCAATTTCAGCCCCGCCATTTTTCAGCAGACGCTGTATTCGATGGGGATGAACGAGCAGAGCTATCTGAACGCGCTGCGGGAGCGCAATGTGCGCCGCCAAGTTCTCTCCACGGTCGGAAAAGTGGCCAACAGCCCGACCGTGCTCGCAGAGGCGCTGAACACCTACAACGGCGAGACGCGAACGCTCCGTTACGTGCTCGTTCCGGAAAGCGTTGCCGGCACGATACCGGAGCCGACCGAGGAAGAGCTCAAGCGCTACTACGAGAATCATCAGGCCAAGTTCACGCAACCTGAATATCGCAAGATCGGCGTATTGGCCGTCACGCCGGAAACGGTCAGAGACGAAGTCAACATCACCGAAGCCGATCTTCGCGCCGAATACGAGGCGACCAAGGATCAACTCGGCAGTCCCGAGCGCCGGAAAGTGCAGCAAATCCCCTTCCCCGACCTCGCCGCCGCCAAGACTGCCCACGACAAGATTCAAGCGGGCACCGATTTCCTCGACATTGCCAAGGAGCGAGGTCTGAGCGAGGCCGACATCGACCTTGGCAATGTGACCCGCGCCGAGCTCGCCGATGCGGCGATCGCGGAGGCGGCCTTCACGCTCGAAGCCAACAAAGTCAGCGAGCCCGTTACCGGCAAACTTGGCAGCGTCGTGCTGTTGCGGGTGACCGCGATCGAACCCGGCAAGACTCCGACCTTCGAGGAGGCGAAGGCCGATATCGAGAAGAAGCTGCTGAAAGAGCGCGCCTCGGGGGCGATCTTCGATTTGCACGACAAGATTGAGGACCAGCTCGCCTCGGGCACAAAGCTTTCCGAGGTGGCTGAAAAGCTCAAGCTCGACTACGTGCTGATCGAGGAGGTTGACCGCGAAGGCCGCAAGCCTGACGGCTCGACGGTGACGCTGCCGGCGCAGAAGGATGTGCTCACCGCCGCGTTCGCCGCCG